>CAZLSB010000099.1:0-13224 GCA_964561825.1 uncultured Xanthomonas sp. | reverse complement strand
GCGCCATCCTCGCCCACTTCGCAAAGCACGGCGCGCTGGAGAAAGCGCACTACCGCCCTGCCCCGCGCGCACCGCCGGCTTATGCCGCGTGACACCTCGCCGGCCACGACGCCGAAGGCGAAACCAGGCAAGACCACACGAAGCGGCAACCAACCCGCAGGGCCGTGCTCGGCCCGCTGTCGGCAACCGGCGAAGCCTTTCAAGTAGCGGATTTGCGCGGGTGCCGCTCACGTGCCGACGCAACTTCTTGAGCTTTTCAAGGGGCAGTACGGACGCATGGGCAGGTAGCGGGCGCAGGCGTGTTGTGCCCGGCTCCATTTCACTGACCCCGCATCACTCAATCCAACGCGTTGGGCCTAGTCGATGGGCAGCGGACCAATCGATGGTCGCCTCAGAGCGAGCAAGGCGGGAGAGGATCGCGTCGGCGCGTTGGTCACCGAGAGCTGCACGGGCGGCATCGATCTCAAACAGCGCTTGATCCCACTCAGCACGGCGCAGCTGCGCGAGGGCCATGGCGCAGGAGAAGGCGGCGTCGCGAGGGTCGGTGGCGAGGATGGTGGCTAGGTGGTTGATAACCCAGTCATGATCAAACAGCCAAGCGGCCGCAATCAGGTTTCCGCTGGTGCTGGGCGAGCAGACCCACGGGCGTAGCGATTGCGAATAGAGCACGCGCGCCTGAAGGATGGCCTGATTGTGTAACAGAGCGATGTCCGCGCGAACCGAGTCGTCAATATCTTGCCGAGACAGGGCGGCAAGGACGGCTGCCGGATCGACCGCGCCAGCGGCGACGCGCGCGGCGGCGACTGCAAACTGGCAGCGTGTGGCGGTGCCGTTGGCGAGGAAGTCGGCGAGGGTCAGACGCACAAGAGTGACCCATTCGAGATCGTTGAGGATCAGCGCCCAGAGCTCGGCAAACCAGCCGACACCATCGCCGCGTAAGGCGTGGTAGCCGGTTTGCGGGTTACCCTCGGCCGCGAGCGCGAGCTTGAACGGCAAGTCGGCGAGGGTAATCGGCACGTGATGCAGTTCGACAGAATCGAGCACGGGCAACTCATTCGGAAGCAAGCGGGATGTGAGCAGAATAAAACTAGAACATGGGGCAGAGTCGACTTTTTAAAATTGAGTCGGGGCTGAGTTGGCTCGGGATCAAAAGGCAACTCTGACCCGAATGGCACTTACTTAGTAGGCGAAAGCGACAAACAATCGTCATTCCGGCCCTTCGACAAGCTCAGGACAGGGCGTCCTGCGGCTGGGCCGGAATCCATGTGCGCGCGTGGCGGTGGAAGATTTCGAGGATGACCATGGTGCGGTCCATCACCTCGCACCCGACCTCCTGCTCCAGATTGCGCGCGCGCATCGGCGAGATTTCATGGTCGACCAGCACGACATCCGCACGCCGCGTGAGCGGATCAGCCGGCGCGGTCGCGGCATGCTTGGCTGCCGCCGCATCACGCTGCGCCGCGATGGCCGTGGCACGCTGTGCGCGAGTGGGATAGGCGCTGTCGTCGTCCTCTTGATCCGTCTCGTCATCGGCGTCGTCTGCATCGACGGCGACGTCCGAATCCTGATCCGTGGCCCCGATGTTGCGCACGAAGCGCCGCAACTCGTCACGTTTGCCGGCCCCGAAGTACGCCACCGAATCCAGCTTGGCGCGGCGCTGGGTGAAGGTGCCCACCACCTCGAAACCCAGGGTTTTCGCGAGTTGCCGTAGCTCTGCGACCGAGGCTTCAAACTCGATGTCGCTGGCATTCGGCAATTGCACCGCCGCGACAACCGCGCGCTTGGGTGGTTCGTTGAGTTCCTGCATGAAGTTGCCTGTGATGACGGATGCCCGTCGAGGATCGCCACAATAGCGTGAGGGAAGTGCGCGGCGCCGGAATGGACCGCGCTGCGGTGCCTAACAAGGGTTGCTTGTGTGCCTGCGGCTGCGGCCGTCGAAGCGACGATCTTGCGACTGAACGCGTCGAGAAGAAAGTGCAAATACGACCGGATACCGAATTCTTTGGTGGGCAGATTGTCCGCACTTGGGCTTAAGATCGCGGCGGCAGCGGCTTGAATCCTAAGATTGCGTCGGCCCAGGCAACACCGAACACCAAATTTTTATAGTTCTAGGATAAGAGCGTGAGGCCTTCGTGCTGACGCGGCACGTTCGCCGTGACACAGCTACGGCGCCGCTGTACCAGTATTTCGTAACGCCACGATCGACGGGATTCTCCGCCCCGGAGCGAGCCGATCTGCCACACCGACGCTGCCTAAATGCGCTGAATACGGCGCGGGCCGCTGAAATCCCGATGGCTTGCGCTGTCTTTGCGCTTCGCAACAACCCAGGTGAGCGGCTCTCCACCCGTTTGGCGTGCCGAATCCGGCCAATTGAGTTAGGGAATATCGAAGGGTACTTCGCTGCTGCTGGGCACACCCGTGGCTGGAATCCTGAAGTCGTTGCTTAGTCGTCGCAGACATTGAGCGACACCCGGATCGCTGGAGCCGCGGACCTCGGAGATCCCGAAAATCAGTAACTTCCCGTTTCCATCAAAGGCGAGCACGGCCAGATAACTGCCCTCCTTGCGGCTGGCGAGATTTGCGGTGGTCCAGCACGATGCAATCCATCGCGCCCGGGCTTGGGTAACCAGGGTACTGACCGCAGAGGGCTCACTGGTTTGTTTGGCGCCCTCGTCAGTCGCCTGCGGTTGCGTAGCTTGGGCCTGTGCCGACTGTCCCACGGCGAGGGCCAGTATGGTGCTGGCGCACAGTAAAGTGAGGCGCGTAGTCGAATGCATATTAATCCCACAAGTTGAGGTTACCGCCAAAAGCCAATGAATCGCTTATCCATGCGCCGACATTTGCATCATGCAGAAAACGGTGAGGCTGCTGATGCCGCGTCAGAACACCATGGCACTGATGTATCCCCAGTCGTTGTTGTTCCAATTAGCAGCACCAAACGCCGAACCGCACATGCCGATGGTGTAGGTGCCTGCTGCCAAACCTGAGAAAACCCAATTGATGGCGTACAACTGCCGCTGATTTGTCGGAACCGTCAAACCAAGGATACCGCCGCCTTGCGATGTCAGCGGCCCAGTTGGAGATAGCTGGTAACACGGATAAATGTTCAGTGCAAAAGCGCCTCCAATGGCGCTGGAACCTAGCGATTTGTTGCTCAGCATGTGCGCACGCTGCCCGGCGGCTAAGACGACGTTAACGGTGGGGCCGATAAACGTTGTCGACGCATTTACCCCGCCCAAGCTAAAACCACTCCCGTCAGCACCAAAGCCGGCGACGGTGACGAAGCCGACTACGCCGCTGGATCCGGCTGCGCCGGTGGCGCCCGTTGGGCCGCTGGCGCCGTCGATACCGCTCGCACCCGTTGCACCAGTGGCTCCAGTCGATCCTTGTAAGCCGGTTGCGCCGACCGAGCCCGTGCTACCGACGGAGCCGGTGGCGCCTATGGTGCCTGGTGCGCCAGTCGCGCCGATCGGGCCTTGAGAGCCAGTCGTGCCTACCGAGCCAGTGGAACCGATTGGGCCTTGTAGTCCAGTGGAGCCCGTGGCTCCGGTCGCGCCTACTGTGCCTTGTGCGCCGGTCGTACCGGTCACACCGATTGAGCCTTGGGGTCCGGTGGAACCGGTCGCACCGATTGGGCCTTGTATTCCAGTGGCACCGATAGCTCCATCGACACCGGTGGCACCCATCGGTCCTTGCAAGCCAGTTGCGCCCACGGAGCCCGTCGCACCGATTGGGCCTTGCGATCCGGTGGAGCCGCTAGCGCCAGTGCCACCGGTCGGGCCTTGCGTGCCGGTTGTGCCAGTCGCACCGATTGGGCCTTGCAATCCGGTGGAACCGGTCGCGCCCATTGCGCCCTGCGGTCCGATAGGTCCTGTGGCGCCGGTTGCGCCTGCCGGTATCGCTGGGCAGCGCCCAAGCTGGCCGCTGGCCGTGTCGAAACACAAAAACTGTTCTTCAGCGATGGCGCTGGGCAGCGCAGGTATTACCACGCTGCCGTTGTCATTGACGCGCACTCTGACGACCGTGCCCGCCTGACTGGTGACCTTGAAGGCATCACCCGCCGCCAATTGGGCATCGATATCGGCGGCGTTGGCGTAGCCACAGAAGAACGCTGCCTGCACGGCCAGTGCCAGCGGGTGACGCATTGGGAAATTGGCGGAACGCATCAGAGTTCACCTCGAAGATTGGGGCGCCGTTGCAGCGCGGCAAGCGCGGCGAACAAAGAAATTTGCACGGTCAAAGGGGAGGCGATAACGTCGGCGCAGGCCTACTGTCATACGCGTCAAAAACGCGGCGTGTTGCCCTAGCAGCCTGTCGGGCTTTGGAGATCGAGGCGGAAATATGGACCGCGCAGACGGATTTGCAGCCCGGTCGTCCAGAGTCCTACAGGGTGCTATAGGATACTCTCATTGTCAGTCCCGGCGCCAGATACTGCGCTTGCGCTGTCACGCCGACGACCCTGCATCACACTGCCACACTGACGGAGCGGCCACGATCCCGCAGGGAGGCGCTCGGCCCGCTGCCGGGAATCAGCGAGAAATGGCCACGGATGGCGAGGCGTCGCGCCCGCGCGATGCCGAAATTCCCCTCGCGAACGTCCGATCCGCGCCCAAACCAGCGCTTGCGCGACCACCGCCTACTCGCCGGACTGTTCGAAAAGGGCGTTTGAATTACCTATGCTCACGACGGTGCTTGATGCCCCACCACGGGTCGCGCGTTTGCCAGCCAAACCCGCACTTAAGCGGAATTGCGTCTGGCGGATATGGCGCGCACTGAGCAACCCATCGTGGCAATCCTCGGGCCGCTGCGCGAGCAATGCGGCTAGGCTCTTAAGCACCAATTGACTAGCCAAATGCGCCTGCGGACTGGCCGCCACGCCATCGGCGATTGCCACTAGGGCTTCCTCGCCTAGCAAGTTCGCCTCGCACGGGAGCAAGTCGGGGGATTGATAAATCTCGCCGTTGACCAGCAGCGCGTCCTGTTGGTTTGGCGTATTACCGCGATGCATGCAGTAGGTGATTTGGATGGGCATGGTTTGCCTCGAATTGCGTTAGATGCAGAATCTAGCTTTTACCTGCGTCAAATTAGATCGCTTCCTCAGTTCGTGACGACCAACGCTTCGGCTAAGCTGCGAGCCATACAAAGACGAGGTTTGCCATGTCCGCAACCGGCCGCAGCAAGGATGTCCTGAGTGCTTTGTTAGGTCTAGGCGCTTTAAGAGCAGTGCACGGCAGGAAAAAGGCCGTATTGCCATACGCCCCTACCTTGGGTCATGGGCGCTGGGCTCACAGAGCTTCGCGAGTCGCTATTTCAGCCAAAGCCGCAAGGAAGTCGCTGCCAGCAACCCAGTTTTTAGTCTGCTTTATGCCATCCAAGTGCGTATCCCACTTATATTTTCGTTTCTTAAGGCCCGAGAGATTGGAGCTCCTGAGCTTGCTCAGGCCGCCGACAAAACCTACATAAATCGGCTTGCATTTCGACTCACTGCATATGTCGTCGAATGTCGCCCCGCGCCGCAGAGGCTCATTGCGCGAGACCTGCGTTATTTTATCTAGCTTCCGCAAGCTACTGTGCAGAACTTTCCAATGCTCTCGAAACGGATTTTTCATACTCTCCTTTAATTGGAGACCACCAAAGGAATAGAACTCGATTCCCGCCTTGCCGTCTGGGCTTATCTTGATCTTGGCAGCCTCGGGTAGGAGATAAATAATCCTGCTCGAATTTATTTCGGCGAAATTTATTTTGGCCTTTGCAATGCGTGCAGTAATGTTCTTATACTTCCCAGACTCTTTAGAGGCTTGCGTAATTGCCTCTATGTCTTTTAATAGAAACGATGCGCAATCTTTTTTAATTTTGCCCTGCAGAGATTTATACAAGGAAGCTTGAACGGATCTGAAGGCGGCATCAGTGGTCTTTAACTCGACAAATATAAGACTATTGCTTTTCTTGCCATACATTAGCCAGTCAATATTTGTAGACTGATTGTTTTGCTCTTGGTGGGCTTCTGCAAATTTCCTTATTGGGAATTCTGCGCTCAAAGTAATGACTTTTTCTTTAAGTAAAGAAGACATTACATCCTCAATAAACATCCCGAGGATGGGTCCAATTACCCGCTCAACCTGGAATTTTGGGACATTCACCCCCTTCATGATGTGCTTCATCAAGGCTCGGAAAAAACGGGTGTCACTTTTCCCGACCTGCGCTACGCTGCTCATAAATCCCTAATTCCTCTTAAGTGAATAATCAACCTGGCTTCCGCTCAAAATCTGCCCTCAACCCTCAAGAACTACTTCTACTTCACCCAGATCCAGCTTGGACGGACCTTTAATTGCTGTGGCGTCTGTGCCCTCAACGCCAATGCCGATTTCCAAATAGTACCCGCTTGGTAGACAGTCTGCGTTGCACTCGATTTGCGTAAGTCGGCGCACCCAAGTCATCAGCTCCTAGCTAGGTTGTGGGGAAAATTGCGGCACTACCATCAGTTTGGTCATTGCCAGAGTGTCGCGTTCGCAGTAGGCGAGCAGCTGCCGCCGCAGGCATTCGCGCTCCTCTACAGATGTGTTTGGCTCGATGGCCCGTCGATAAGCTTCTTGTGCTGCCCCGCCGTCGCCTATTTCTAGGTCGTGGTAATCAAGGTCCGGAGCAATCGTGGGCAATACCGACTTCAGCGACCAGGAGCCGCGCATATCCCGGTGGTAGTAATGCATTCGGTAGATGGGTAGCAAATCGACCATGCGCTCGACAATGGCCAGCAGACAGTCACTGTATTCCGGGAACATCGAGGCCATTTCGCGCAGGCGCGTGCCCTCGAAACCCTTGCCCCATACCAGCACCGGGCCGTGATTGCCGATCACTTGCCGCAGGCGTTCGACAAAGCCGGCCATGGGTGCCATGCCGGACACATCAAGAAAGTCCGCGTGCTGGATTGCCCCGACTTGTGGCTCGATATGGCAGGAAAACTGGAACGGTAATTGTTGGAATGGCCGGGTACCTAACCAGCGCGGGATCACATGGGTGATCGTCTCAAAGTCGAGGTAATAGCGCGGATAGGCAATGCCACTAAGTTGCGCGTCAAACTCCGGGGATACGAAAGGACGATTCGAGCGCGTGGCCGCAAGGATGCGCAGATGGCGCGGGTTCTTGAGCGCTGAATCCGGAACCTCGCGCAGATCGCGATAGCCAGCGGCTGCAAGGCTTGCAGCCAGCGCACCGGCACGCGGCAAAAGCGTTAATGGAAACTCAGCTGCTGCCGGCTCTGTTGCACGGCAGTACGCAAAAAACGGGCAGCCGTAAGGTTTTGAGCAATGCTCGCCCGTGGTGATCGCCGGTAGCGGTCCGATCACGACCTTTTGCAGCGTGACAACCATGCCGGGAATCTGCGGCAGCAGCGCCTCCACTTGCTCGCTAATGTCGGCCAGCACGAGCAGTCCGTGGTAAGCGTTTTGCTGCGTGTAGACAAAGCGGTTATCAATATGACCGAGCATGACCTGCTTGACCGCACGGCCAGCGCCGCGCAGTACCCAGAGCTGGATGGCGCAATCCCAGAGGTGTTCGGGCTTTACTTGCGTGGTCGATTTCACCTCGATCAGCACATCGCCGTCGGCAGCGCGTCGCAGCGCGTCAACCCGCACTGCCACCTGCCGATGGACAAATGCCGGTTCAAACAGCATCGACACGCTCGGCTGACTCAGCAAGGCTTCGGTTTGCCGCAGGGCGGCATCGAGTTGGGCGCGGCACGCTGCGACTAGCGCGCCGCCACCCAGCAGTTCGCGCGCGAGTTCGCCAAAGCGTGTCCCCTCGTCGAGCCGCGCCTGCGCCACATCACCCCAGTTCGCGGCCCCACGCTGGTGAAGCTCCAGCCACAGGCGTTTATGGCATTGGCGTCCGGACTGAATGCGGGACTTGGAGAGGCGATTAGGTAATACGCTGCTGCTCATCCGCCCACTCCTGTGTGAAGCATCCCATGTTACTTGGCTTCACGACGGAAAAGGTCGCAGCGAATGCTGCTTGCGACCTATTCCGTCGGAAGATCCTGCATGTCGGCGATTGCCGCGCCTACCACCGCAGCGCCCGCGGCATAGTTCAGCAACTCACGCGCGATCACACCGTGGCCAATGCGACCGGCCACGGCAGTTTCGCCGACAGTGCCGCAGGCGAAGGCCTGTTGCACTACTTGAGCGCCGATCCGCTGCACGACGACTTCGAAGTTCAGATGACCGACTGCCCGTACCAATCCGGGGACAGTCGGCACCTAGATCCGTTAAGCTGCGGGCCATACCAGACAAGGCTTGCCATGTCCGCAACCGGCCGCAGCAAGGATGTCCTGAGTGCTTTGCGCCTGGTGCGTTTGTTGGCACTGATTCCGCGCGCGCCGTACAAGAAGTCCACGGCGATGCTGGGTAGCGAGTTGCAGCGCCATGGCTTCAAGGTCACGCAACGCACGGTGCAGCGGGATCTGCTCAGCTTGGGTGCGCAGTTTCCGATTACGTCCGACGAGAAGAATCCGGCGGGCTGGAGTTATCCGCAGCATGCCGAGGAAGTGTCGCTGCCGCAGCTGGATGCTACGGCGGCGCTGGCTTATCACATGGCTGGTACTTATCTGCAGCAGCTGTTTCCAGCCGAATTGCTGGACAAGCTGGCACCGCGCATAGCGGCGGCGCGCAAGTTGCTCGACGAAAATATCCAGGAGCGTTTTGCCGACTGGACTCAGCGCGTGCTGGCGGTGCCACCCGGGCTGAAATTGCTGGCACCGGCCATTGCCTCCGGGGTGATCGAGGCGGTGCATGCCGGACTATTGGAACGTCGACAACTGACGCTGCATTACCAGGGTTGGGAGGACGCGGCACCTAAACTCTTGTCCTGCCATCCGCTGGGCTTGGTGCTGCGTGGGCAGCTCGCCTATCTGATTGCACGCATTCGCGATTATCAGGACGTGCGGATGCTGGCTTTGCATCGAATCAGCGACATTGCCCTGAGCGACCTGGCCGCCTGCGATCCGCCGGGTTTTAAGCTGGCGAGCTATCTGGCGCACAGCGAGCTGGATTGGCGTCTGGGCGCGGACGTGCAACTGCACTTTGCCGCGCGTCCCTCGCTGGCGCGCTTTCTCAGCGAGTCGCGCCTGAGTCTGGATCAGCAGATCGGCCCGCTGATCAAGGGCTGGCACGAGGTGCGCGCGACTATCGCCGATACCTACGAGCTTGAACGCTGGCTTGCTTCGCAAGGGCAGCTCCTGCGCAAAGTACAGAGGACGCCAGCAGCATGAGCCCCATCCCCACCCGACTGGCCCAAGCGCTGCCCGCCACGGGCTGCCACATTGTCTAGCCTGAGCACGCTCCCGCCCGGCGGGCTCAGGCCAGCATCATCAATGCAGCTGGATGCTCTCGTAGCAATGCTGCGTAATCGACTTCGAAAGCCCATCTATCCCCAAAACATCCAGCCCCAAACTATGGTCTCCGTGCGTTGCAATAAACTCTCTCGTAGTTTTTTGATGCCATCAGGCGCAACAAAATCGATCTCGGTGTAGGGCACTGTTACTCGTTGGGTCATGGGTTTTGTCTCGGGTCGCGTCAGCCGCAGAATCTAGTGCTTGCTAGCGTCAAGATAGGTCGCCATCTCAGCTCATGACGACCAATGCTGTCGCAGCGGGCCCGCAAGCTATCGAATGGGAGGCGCGGGCTTCCAATGAGTTGGTCGAACCGGGACTACCGGACCTTGCGTTGATCGCGCTGCGAGTTGCTCAGGACTCTCAGTCGCATTTGTCCGGTCTCTGTCAATTGGTATTTCTGCAGACGGCTGGTGGGCTTGTCGGGGATGGTCATTTCGATTAGGCCCTCGTTGAGAGCGGGGAGCAGATAGGTCTTGCGGAAATGTTCGTCATCGCGCAGGCCGACGCTTGTCCGCAGGGCGCGGCGTGAGCGTGGCTCCGTCATCGCCTGAAGGAATCGGACTTCTGGGGTGACTTCCGGGGTAGCGGGACCAACGCCGTCGGGCTTTACGTATTGGGTGCCGCGAATCAGCCCGATATATTGCTCGGAGAACGGAAATTCGATCCACATGCCGCCTGCGTCATATCGCACTTGCGGCGAGGGCGTTCCTTCGTTTTGGCACGCCTCGAAGATCCGCTCGATGCCTCGTCCCCAAGCCTTGATCTCTCCCGCACGAAAGAAAGTGTTGGCAATGTCCGGGTTGACAGGCTGTTCCGCTGCGCGTCGCCAGGTTCCGGGACCTGTTTAATGGCTCATTATGCTCGGCGGTTTCGGCGTAATGCAAGCCACGGATGCGGCGGAACGAAGCTGCGAGAACCTGTGGAATTGGAGAGCCAATGTTCGGGCAGGGAGGCGCATTTTTGCGACCAAGGTTTCCGAAGTAAGTGGAACGCACCTCGACGAAGACCGACCAGGTCGTGGAAATTCACTATTAGCGCAGTGCCTCGCGGCATCCCAGCAGGTCTGGGCAGCTATTGCCACACCTCTGGTAGGCGAGCAGTTCATCTTTGAAGCAATCAGGCGGAATAATGGGGGACGGCAATATCGCTGGTTCATTACGAATGCCGACGGTAGTGACAACCTGGGTCCGTACACTGCGGCTTCCGATTGCGGGCACGGCGAGTGGCGAAGGCATTTGTCCTTAAATCTGAGGCCTCAATATGTGCCAAGCATTTGCAATTGCGAAACTGCGATGGCGGGAGTCACCTGTCCAGTTGACGTCCCGTAGATGCGGCTGTCCAAAATGAAGATACAACAGCAACCCAGGTGCAACCAAATGAACCAGATCTGTATAGCTCGCGCGCAAGTTTCGTCTCTGCGAATGATTCCGCTTGCGCGCGCGTCTCACTCCAAAGTCAGTGTCCTCGCTCTGGGCCTGTTTCTACTTTTTAGCCTGGCAAGCTCGACGCCCGCCCACGCAGCGATTGACTCCCTGAGCAACGTAAGGTTGCTGCTGACTGACGGTCACGTGGTCGAACTCGACGCCAACGGTGAGTTGGCGGAAGGTGAGCCACTGCGAATTGATCTGGGCACCGCTTCTTCAATCCACGCAGTAGCCCTGGACGCTGTGTCTGGTCGGCTGTATGTGACCCCCGAATCTGACTACTCCCAGCGCGCCACGCGAGTGTTCAGGCTTTCCACACTTGAGCGTCTGGAAACTTTGCCCGGTGTTACGAGCGTGGCTATTCCGAAGCAGGTCTCCGCCTCGATAATTACAGCGTTCCGCTACGTCAGCACCTCAGAAGCCCCCCCATTTTCTGGCTTGCAGGAGCTGCATGAAAACAGCGGTTCTAGCATTGAGCTTAGGTCGCGCTCGAGTCCGAGTAGGCTCTTGGTGTCAAGCGATAGAGATGGCATCGACTGGGCGAAATACGAGTGCTTCATCTCACCTGAAGTGGGGTTTCACTACTTCCTGATCAGAAGCGTCGTGAGCTTAAGCTTGAATATCGAGGATAGCCCCCTAGTTCCCGCTGAAATGCCCAGCGATCTGATGGTTTTTGGGTGCTGGTCTGACGGAACAATTTGGGCCGTTGCTTGGCCCGAACTTCGCACCCGTGAGTCACTCATTGGCCGGCTGGTTTTTTTGGACGCTCACGCTGGCGTAAGAGCAGTCATCAACCCGCCCAAGCGCTTATCGTTCGACCGTATAGAGAGCATTGAGCTGGGTGAAACATCCAGATGGCTTGCCATCATCGGTAAGCAAACGCCCGTGCCTGATTCGGAAATTGGTTCGCTCTTCGATAGCGAAACTGGGGTTGCTACGCCGATTAGTCTTTCTGGGTTTGCCCCGTTCGGCAAAGGTCACTATGACTTGGAACCAGCTGGCGGGCCATTTGATCGAAGCTACGTTTACCTCGTGCCCTACCGATACCGCAGCGGAGGACTTTTGCGCAAACGTCTGGACCGTGTTTTTCGGCTGGGAATGGACACAAGGCAACCGTTGCGCGAGCTCCGATTGCCCGCTGGGCTGACCCGCATCAATCAGGCGAACTCGCTGCAATTCGATCCTTCATTGGATCCGGCGGAACGAGACCGACGACTTGCTCTACTAGCGCCAGCCGCACCTCAGTTGCACGCGATTCGCGAAGTTGAGATTGTTCAAATCCTGCCGCCGCGGTCGCCATCCGCTCAAATCGATATCAGCGTTCTTCAGGACGATTGAGGTGGGGTGTCAGGCGATGCATTGATTCGAACGTCTTCGACGCGCAGGTGCAAAGATTGCGGGGGGTGCGACACGCGATGCCTTGTTTGCCGACTTCAACGTGGCGCTCGCCTATGCACCTTTGACGCGGCGTGGGAATGCAAGCATCTCTGCTTGACAGTGCTCCGCTCGACGGCCGCCTCCGGAGACGTCAGCGGGCAGGCCGAGCGGCCGTGCGCGCCCCTTGACCGCGCCGATACGCAGCGTACAGTCACCAAAAAGTGGCTTTGGATTTCCTATCCATGGCTCGGAGTACGTCAGTGAGTTTGGTCCGAAGTACTTCCCGGCTGAATTCTTCGCCTATGAGCAGATAGCGTGGCGCGGAGGAAGGTACGGGCATCGGCCTGGTGGTGGCCAAGCGGCTGGTCGAACTGATGGGGGGCACGATAGGCGCCGAAAGCGCGCTCGGGGTGGGTAGCGTGTTCTGGATCGAATTGAGCGTGGCGGCCGCACCGCAGCTTGCGGCTGGGGACCTAGAGCTAACTGCGCCGGTGCGAGCGCAAATACCGGATGGCGTGCCGCAGCGCACGCTGCTATATGTAGAAGACAATCCGGCCAACCTGGCACTGGTCGAAGCACTGATTGCGCGCCGTCCCGACCTGCGGCTGATCTCCGCGGCGGACGGCGATCTCGGCATCGAGTTTGCACGCGCTTATCAGCCGGACCTGATTCTGATGGACATCAACCTGCCCGGCATCAGCGGGATCGAAGCCATGAAGATCCTGCGCAAAGACCCATCGACGGCTCATATCCCCGTGATCGCGCTCAGCGCCAACGCGATGCCGCGCGATATCGGAAGTGGTATGGAGGCAGGCTTCCTCACCTACATCACCAAGCCGATCAAGGTGAATCAGTTCATGGATGCGCTGGACGCGGCACTGACATCTGCGCAAACAACATCGCGCGGCGCCGTGCCGCAAGAAACGAACCAATAGAATAATCACCGCGCTGGCGGAGTCGCGTGCTGTAGCTGCATGACACCCCGCCGGATACGACGCTGAAGGCAAAATTAGGAAGACAATACGGAGCGGCCAAGAT
>CAZLSB010000098.1:0-13385 GCA_964561825.1 uncultured Xanthomonas sp. | reverse complement strand
GTCGAGAGCAACGCGCGGAGCGAGCAAGAAACCCACCATGCAGGAACAGCGTCAGCGCACAGCGCCGACCCGGCAGGGGGTGGGTTCGATCTGTGATCGAAGGCTTCTCCCCTGGCCCTGGTCGTGATGCGCGGCTTCACAATCAGGCTGTTAATATCGCCGCCCTTATTGGACGCCACTTATCGCCTGATGATCCGCTTCTTCCTAGTGTTTCTCGGTGTGCTCGCAGCGCTGTTTACGTTTGAAATCTCAAAGTTTGGCGAGACGTACTTCGTACTGCCCTTCACGGACGTGTTGGCGCAGATCAGTGCGTGGCTGATCAAGCTGTTCGATAGCGATGTGCAAAGCTACGGCAAAATTATCCAAAGTACCGCCAATGGTTTTGCCGTGTCGATCGAACGCGGCTGCAATGGCATTGAAGCCGTCATCATTTTGGTCGCGGCATTAGCGGCCTTTCCGTCGACCTGGACGCAGAAGTTGGTTGGTTTTGCGTTCGGCTTCGTCGCCATTCAGGCGCTCAACTTGGTACGCATCATTAGCCTGTTTTATATGGGGCAATGGAGCATGATCTGGTTTGAGTGGTTTCATCTTTATTTGTGGCAGGCACTGATCATCATCGACGCGTTGGTCGTGTGGCTGCTGTGGTTGCGCTGGATTTCGCGGCGCCCCCCAGTTAACGCGCCGGCAGTGGCGTGAGTGTCAGTCCGCCGCGCGTTCTGATCGCGGGCTGCGGCGATTTAGGTATGCGCTGCGCCGCTCAATTGAGTAGCGCGCAGGTGTTTGGTTTACGCCGCAATATTGCGCAATTGCCAAGCAACATCACGCCCATCGCTGCCGACTTGGCTAGCGCTGCGGGCTTTGCCGAATTGCCGCGGCAGATTGATACGCTCATTTACGCGCCGACACCGGCGGCCCGTGATGCCGCCGCTTATCGGGCGATTTACATCGATGCGCTGCGGCGACTGATCGACGCAATGCCACAAGCCGCCGCTGGTCTGCGCTTACTCTTCGTGTCGAGCACGGCGGTGTATGGCCAAAATGCCGGCGAATGGGTTGATGAAAATAGCCTGTGCGCACCCAGCGGCTTCAATGGCCAGATCTTGCTGGAAGCGGAAACGCAGGCGCAGGCGCTGGTGAGCCACTGCGCGGTGGTGCGCCTGTCAGGTTTGTACGGGCCAGGACGACATTGGCTGCTGCGTCGTGTACGTGCCGGTACGCCGATTGCCGCAGGCGAACATTGGACCAATCGCATTCACCTAGACGATGCCGCAGCCCTGATTGCGAAGTTGACGACCTTGACACAGATGCCTGCGCGGATCCTGGGCAATGATGATGAACCGGCGCGTGAGCACGAGGTGCTCGATTGGATTGCTGCTGGTTTGCGCTTGCCAACATTAGCTCGTCAGACAGGTCCAGCCGCCGCGAGTGGTAAACGAGTCAGCAATGAACTCGCACGATCACTAGGCTGGCGGCCCAGATATGCTAATTTTCGGGACGGCTATGCGGCCGAACTGCAAGGAATCCTAGCGTCATGAGTCTGCTTTTCGAGGCATTCAGCCACTTCCGCGACTTGCAAGAGCGCGCCCGCGCCGCCGCTGACCCGGAGCCAACGGCAATGACGGTGGCCAGCGCCGATGGTCAGGGTCGCGTGTCTGCCCGCACCGTGTTATTGAAAGAGTTGGATGGCCGGGGTTTCGTTTTTTACACCAACTTTGAAAGCAATAAAGGCAGGCAGATCCTGTCGCACCCGCAGTGCGCCTTGTTATTCCTGTGGAAAACGCTGGATCGCCAAGTCCAAGTAAAAATCGAAGGTGCGGCGGAACAAGTGTCCCATTGCGAAGCAGACGCCTATTTCGCATCGCGGCCACGCATGTCGCAGATCGGCGCATGGGCGTCAAAACAGTCACAAACCCTAAGCAGTCGCGCTGAACTGATGGCGCGGGTCGCCGAGTTTGAGCAACGATTCGATGGTCAGGATGTGCCACGCCCCCCACACTGGTCAGGATTCCGAGTGGTGCCAGATATGATCGAGTTTTGGTACGGCGCCGACTTTCGCCTGCATGATCGCGTGCGCTACGAGTGCGTCGATGGTGACTGGTGCAAGCGGTCTTTGTTTCCTTAAAATCTGCAGCGGGTAGACTTTTGCCTTCCAAGAACCCATGTCCGGAGTTGTTGATTGACAGTGGTGCGAAGCATCGACGGTGGGTCCGCGCTCCAGCGGCCAAATACGTTCGACCGATGAAGCGCAGGTCGAACCCACCACGGCTTGATCCATGCCGTGAGGTTCATTGGTGTGCAGCTTCAGCCAGAAGCAGCTCGCTCGCAATGCTTCCCCGGCTGTCCCACAATGCCGCACTTCACCGTTTGTGTTGAAAAGTCTGTAGTTGGTGAGCCAAACAGTTCGATTCCAGTAACCGTTTGCACCTTTGCCAAACGGGTCATTTAGCCTTGAGGATGAGTCAATGCGCGCAATTTGGTGGTGTGGACTTGCGGTAGCGAGTGGATTGGCGGGCGTGTCGGACGCGGCGTTTGCGCGTGGTGATAAACCGACCATCGCAGTGGTTGAGTTCGAGAATCAGTCCGGCGCCGGTTGGTGGAGTGGTGGTGTGGGTTGGGAGTTGGCCGGCATGTTGAGCAATGAACTGTCGGCGACCAATGCCTTCAAGGTATTGGAGCGCGACAAAATCCGCGCGGTGTTGGACGAGCAGAATATGGCGGCTTCTGGCCGCATTGCGGCGGGCACCGGCGCCAAGATCGGACAACTCACTGGGGCGCAGTTTCTGATCACCGGCACCGTCACCTCGTACGAGGAAGAAACCGCGAGCACCGGCGGAGGCATCAGTTTCGGCGGTGTGTCGGTGGGTGGCAAAAGCGAAAAAGCCTATTTAGCGATCGATTTGCGCGTGATTAACGCCACCACCGGGGAGATCGATTACTCGCGCACCATCGAAGGCACTGCCAAAGGCGGCGGCATGAGCTTAGGTTTGTATCGTGGTGGCTTCGGTGGTTCCCTAGCCAGCGAAAACAAAACCCCAGCCGGTAAGGCCATTCGCGCCGCATTGGTAGAAATTACCGATTACCTGGAATGCGCGATGGTCAAACAAACCGACCGTTGCATGTCCGAGTTTGAAGACAAAGAAGACCGGCGCCGCGAAAAAACCCGTGGCGCCTTGGATTTAGACTGAGCTTGTGCGAACCAGCGCAATGTTTGTAGGGGCGGGCTTTTAAACCCGCCCTTTCTCTTGCCCGTCTCCTCTCGCCGGGAATATGGCGATGAACCACCTCGTCATTGCGAGATCTTAAGTTCCCGTCGGGAACTGCGTACCTGAACCCACAAGACTCGTCATTGCGAGGGAGCCTTAAGCGACCGCGGCAATAAAGGGACGTTTGCCCCAGCCACTTCCAACGTCCGCGGGTTGCCACGGCCGTCGCCGCTACCGCATCGAAGACCTCGCAAGGACGAATCAATGAGTGACGCGGTGGTTCATGGAGTGTCAAATGGGCGGGGTATTTTCAGAGTCTGCCGCTTTCCAGCCACTTTCGTCGCGGATTTGGCCAGGTTTTAGGTTTTGTTTGTAGTGCATCTTAGGATGGCCTTCTATCCAAAATCCCAAGTACAAATGCGGCAGTGCCAGACTGCGGCAATGTTCGATTTGTTTGAGGATGGCCAGAGTGCCTAATGATCTTTTGGCATGCTGCGGATCAAAGTAGGTGTAAACCGCGGATGCGGCATCGGCTACGATGTCAGTCACGGCAGCGCCGACTAACTCACCTTGCAGCCGCAGTTCCATAAACCAAGTATTGGCCCAGTGGCTCAATAAGAAACGTTGATAATCATCGAGCGAGGGATGATCCATGCCGCCGCCCGTGTGTCGTTCGGCCAGATAGCGGCGATACAGGCCAAAATGTTCTTCGCAAGGCTCTGCTGTGCGCCAATGTACGGCTATATCTTGATTGCGGGCCAGGGTGCGCCGTTGCGCGCGATCAGCCCGGAAATCGGCAATTGGAATGCGGTACGGCACGCAGGCGCTGCAGGTGTGGCAGTGCGGCCGATAAATGGCGTCGCCCGCGCGGCGAAAGCCGTGTGCTAGTGCGCGGGCATAAAACTGCGCCAATTGCGGCGATTCTGGGTCCAAAACCTGATTAATGGCCATGCGGTCGGAGAAATAGCCGCAGGGGTGCGCTAGGGTTCGGAATAATCGGATACCGTCGTTAGCCATCGTCGACGCTTCGCTTTCCTCAGGGCGCGGTTTCGGCCAAAACACGCAATAAACCTTCTTGCGCGGTAGATGCTACTAACTGACCCTGTCGATCATAAATCATGCCGCGTGATAAACCGCGAGCGCCTTGTGTAGTCGGGCTATCGCACGAATACAGCAACCATTCGTCTATTCTAAATCGGCGGTGAAACCACATGACATGATCAAGGCTGGCCATTTGCACATTGCCCTGCAAGTAACTAATGCCATGCGGTAAGGTTGCGGTGCCAATCAAATGAAAATCAGAGGCATAGGCAAGCAGTGCACGGTGTAATAATTCATCATCTGCAATACGGTCGACGAGGCGAAACCAAACGTGCTGGAATGGTGGTCGTTTTGGCCGCTTGAATTCGTCGCGCGGATAAACGTGCCGAAACTCAAATGGACCACGGCTCATGACCCAACGCTGCAGTTTTGGCGGTACTTTCGCCAGCGTTTCTGGAGCTATGGGTTCGGGCTCGCCTAAATCTTCAGGTTGTGGAACGGATGGCATCGATAACTGATGGCTTAGTCCCTCTTCCGGTTCCTGAAACGAGGCCGCCATCGTGAAAATCGGTTGGCCGTGTTGAATGGCAACCACGCGGCGCGAACTAAAACTCTTGCCGTCCCGACTGCGATCCACCTCGTAAACAATCGGCGCTTCTACATCGCCAGCGCGCAGAAAATAGGCGTGCATGGAATGCACCACGCGCCCTTCTACCGTGCGTTGCGCCGCGGCTAATGACTGGCCAAGTACCTGTCCGCCAAACACAAAACGCGTGCCGATATCGCGACTTTGACCGCGAAACAAATTTTCTTCGATGCGTTCGAGTTGCAGCAGGTCGACGAGTTCGGTAACGATGGCTTTTTGCATGTGGCCGATTGCAGTGGATGGGCGGGTCAGTATAGGCAGGCTTGGCAGGTCAGTTGCTGTTCTTAAAGAACTCCCAGCACAGGAAGACCCGTTGCTTTCAGATTGTGCTCCGGACCGTTGCGGCGCAGCTGCCGCTAAGTCTTCCGCGGCACGCGGCCGCGCACGGCGACTGCGGTTTCGGTCAGGATGCCGCGCAGAATCTGCACTTCGCGTTCGTCGGGCATGCCGCGCTGATACAAGCGGCGCAGCCGGCGCATGATTTTCACCGCTGATCTATCGCCAAAAAATCCAATCAATTCAAGCGTTTGTTCAAGGTGTATGAAAAAGCGTTCGAGTTGTTCGTTGGCGGCGGGCCGGTGAGTATTTAGTGTGGCGGTGTCGCCAGATCGCCGCAGTGCTTCAACGCGTAGTTCATACGACAGCACTTGAACGGCGCTGGCCAGATTCAGCGAACTGTAGCCAGGGCTGGCGGGAATGGTCACTAGGTACTGGCAACGTTCCAATTCATCGTTGGTGAGGCCGGTGCGTTCGGTGCCATACAACACGGCAACCGGGCCGATTGCGGCAGCGTCCAGCGCCAGGGTGGCGAACTCGCGTGGCTCAATCTCCAGCATTCGTATACCGCGGCGCCGATCGCTGCTGCCAAATACCACTCGCGCATCGGCCAAAGCGCTGCCTAGGTCATCGTGTAACTGCAGCGATTCAAGCAAATCATCGGCACCGGACGCCAGCGCGGTGGCTTCAGGATCGGGGAAACGATACGGCGCAACTAAGCGTAATTGCGATAAACCCATGGTTTTCAGCGCCCGCGCGGCCGAACCGATATTGCCGGGATGCGAGGTTTGCATCAGCACGGTGATGATGGGCTTCAAGGCGGCTTCGACCTTGCACGGCGTAGATTGTTGGGCGTCGCTCATTGGGAAAACGGAATCCATAGGGCAAATACAAAAAATCTAAGCAAAGTCGCTGGAATGCTTCGCAGTGCTCTCATGTTGTAAGTTGTTGATTGACAGTGGCGCCAGACATCCATGGTGGGTCCGCGCTGTGCGCGGAATCTTCTGCGGTTCCAGCGGCCAGAAGCGTTCGACCGATGAAGCGCAGGTCGAACCCACCACGGCTCGATCCGTTACGTTGAGGTTCAACACTCGTGTAGAGCTTCGGCGAGGAGCGGCCTGCTCGCTATGCGTGTGGCTTTCCTAAATGTAAAAGCGATGTCGCAGCGGCGGCAAGAGCCCGAACACTCAACTCAGCGTTGGAATTCGCGTCACCGCGAGCTGTTCTGCAAAGTCGAGATCAATTTCGTCAAAAGTTTGCTTGCCTTCAGTCAATTCGATAAGCAATTCGCGTTGTAGTTCGCCACGCGCTCGTGCTTGTGCGTAGGGGATCGAGGTAAACATCACCATGCTATATCGTGGAATGAAATGTCCAGGCAAACGTTGTGCTAGTTCTAGTTCTAGCTGACGGCGTAACTGGTAGGCGGGATCGGCCACTGCATCGCGCATTTCTATATAGTTTTCCAGGGCCATTTCGGCGATCGCATGGGCATTTGGCCTTCGGCTGTTTTCGAAATCCCTAAAAGCGTTCGCCCAATTCACACCCGCAGCAGTGCGCTGCGCGCTGATTAAATCAACTAAGCTGACGCAATCTTCAAATGCGCAGTTCATGCCTTGCCCGTGAAATGGCACGATGGCGTGCGCCGCATCGCCAATTAGTAATACTCGATCGCCACGCTGCCAATGGGGACACCGTAAGGTGCCCAGAACGCCGACCGGATGAGTTGCATATTGTTCGTCGAAATCAGGAATCAAGGCCAGCGCATCGGCGAATTCGCGCTGAAAAAAAGCGCGCGCGGCGTCTGGCTGATTGAAGGCTTCGAAACTGCATGCACCGCGATGCGCTAAGAATAAAGTTGCGGTAAAACTGCCGCCTGGGTTTGGTAATGCAATCAGCATATAACCACCCCGTGGCCAGATATGCAGAGCTTGCGGATCCATCGCGTGCGAGCCATCGGCCAATGCCGGAATGCTGAGTTCTTTGTAACCGTGATCCAGAAAGTCGGTGCTTTGTTCTAAGGGTTGCTGGGCTTCCATGGTCGCGCGTAGCGCTGATCCGGCGCCGTCCGCGCCGATTAACACCTCGTATTCAATCTCAAACTCCGTGTGATTGATTTCATCGACAAAACGCGCCCGCCGGGATTGAAAATCGACGCTCAGTAGGCGCGTATGGAAGCGAATATGTGCGCCGGCCTTGCTTGCCACATCGATCAGTGTTTGATTGAGGCGCCCACGGTGCACTGACCAAATGACTTCATCGGCCTCTAATCCGTAGGTTTGCAGCTGCGTTTGGCCATCGCGGCTGTGCAGCATGCGCCCGCGCATCGGCAGCACATATTCGAGAACCTGCGCGGTCGCGTTAGCGCGGCGCAAGCCTTCCCAGCCGCGCGCGGCGAGCGCTAAGTTGATTGATCGGCCGGCGGCGATTTCTTCGCAGCGCAGGTCGCCATTGCGTTCGAACACCGCCACGTGGTGCCCATCGCCGGCCAACTGCGCGGCTAACAGGGCGCCGGCCAAACCAGCGCCGGCGATCACGATAGGAGCTGTGGATTCGGTCATCGGGTGCTCCGGAAGTGCAAAAGTAGTGCGTCGACTAGGCGTCGACAGTCGTCAAAGCTGTTGTACAGCGGCGTGGGCGCTGCGCGGATCACGTCAGGCTCGCGCCAGTCGCAAATGATGCCCAGGCTGGCAAGGTAGTCGAACGCCAAGCGGCCGGCGTCGCGCCCGGCGCGTACCCGCACACTGATTTGGCAACCACGTTGTTGCGCATCCGCAGGCGTTAGGATTTCTAGGTGTTGCGCCAATTCAGCACGCAGCGCCTCACTCAGCCAGCCAGTCAGCGCGATCGATTTGGTGCGTAAGGCGGGCAATCCGGCGTGGTCAAACAAGGCCAGCGAGGCACGCAGAGGCGCCAGCGACAAAATGCAGGGATTGGACAATTGCCAGCCGTCGGCCCCGGGGCTGGGCACAAACTCCGGCCCCATGCGAAATCGGGTGCTGCTTTGGTGTCCCCACCAACCGGCAAAACGCGGCAGTTGGGCATGCGCGTGGCGTTCATGTACAAAACAGCCGGCGATCGCGCCGGGGCCGGAATTTAGGTACTTGTAGCTGCACCAAACGGCAAAATCGGCGCCGCTATCGTGCAAATCGACCGGCACATTGCCGATGGCATGGGCCAAATCGAATCCCACTTTGCAGCCAAAACGCGCTGCCATTGATGCAATAGCGGCTAGGTCAAAGCGCTGACCGGTGGCGTACTGCACGCCCGGCCATAAAACCAACGCGATAGCTTCGCCCTGCTGCGCCAAAACTTCTTCGATCTGCACCAGTTCGATGGTGTGCGCGCCGGGCAAGGGCGCTAGTTCGATCAAGTCAAAAGTCGGGTCTCCGCCATGAAAGGCGATCTGCGAGGCGACCGCGTGACGATCGGACGGAAATGCCCGCGCTTCAATCAAGATTTTGCGGCGCTGCGGGGTGGGTTGGTAAAAACTCACCATCATCAAGTGCAGATTGCTGGTCAGCGTATTCATCGCGACCACTTCGATGGGTTTGGCGCCGGCCAGACGCGCCAGCCCGTCACGAACCAGTTCGTGGTAAGGCATCCACGCGTCGCTGTCGGTGAAATGTGCTTCCACCGCATGGCTGCGCCATTGCGTGATCACCCGTTGCAGCGCGTCCGCGGTGGAATTGGGCATCAGCCCCAGCGAATTGCCGCAGAAATAGGCGCAATCCTTGCCGTGGTGTTGCGGAATAGCGAATTGCGCGCGCATTGCGCGCAGTGGATCAAGGTAGTCCAAATGATGCGGGTCGGGGATCATCCGTTGGTTTCGCAGTCAAACAAGCGCGGCTGGATGTTACGCGGTTTTCAGTATTGGGCTGGCGCAGTGCGAGGTGTTTGCAGAAGCTCAACAATGATGTCGTGAAATGATGAAAGTCGGTCGTTTTGCCATTTTATCGTGCGATCCTGTGCGCTTCATGTAAGCAAAGAAAGTACCGGGTGTCCAATACTGGATTGGCAAATTCGCTTGACCCATTCTTCGCGGAGAGTTCGGGTTGCATGCACCGTATAACGCCTGCCATTCGATCTAAATCTGGTCTTTGGTGCTTTGCAGTCTGCTTGCTGCTGACTTTGTTGGGCAGCACAGGGCTCGCACAGCCGATCACCTTGCTGAGTGACAAGCTGGCGACGCCGAGCAACGGCGACGGCGCGCCCGGTGACGGTTTTGGCAATGCGGTTGCCGTGAGCGGCAATACGGCGCTGATTGGCGCCTACGGTGACACGGTCGTTGCCGCTGGTGCGACTTTTGGCATCACGCAGGGTTCGGCTTATGTATTTGTGCGCGACGGCGATCAATGGATTCGCGTCCAAAAGCTGACACCGGAGCCGGTGGGCTTGGACGGTGACAATTTTGGCGTGAGCGTCGCGTTGCAAACTGAGGTGGCGGCCGTTGGCGCTCCACGACGCAGTCCCAATCAGATTTTTGAAGCGGGGAGCGTGTTCATTTATGGGCGTACCCAACAAGGTTTGCTGTTGAGGCAGACCCTGAGTGCGGCTGGCGCTGAACAACGATTTGGCACCAGCGTAGCGCTTTGGCAGGACCAATTGGCCGTCGGCGTGCCGCGCGCTGGTGCAGGTCGCGTGGATATTTATCAGCGCGATGCGGGTGGTCTGTATCAATTTCAACGCAGTCTCACTGACAGTGGATTAGCGGACGGAGCGCGGTTTGGCACCGCACTGGCGGTGGCCGATGCCGAGTTATTGATTGGCGCCCCGTTTGCCGACAATACCGGCGTTGTTTATCGCAGTCGGTTTTCTGGCGGCGCTTGGTCAAACGCGACCCGGCTAGCGCTAACCGCGCAGCGCGCAGCTGAATTAGGCACTGCCATCGCGATTGACTCGGGCGTGGCGCTGGTCGGCGCGCCGGGTTTGAGAGGCGGTGAGGTTCGGGTGCTGCAACTCGCCCAAATGGCTTGGCAACAAGTCGGTCTGCTGACTCAAAGCTCGGCGGCGACGGGTAATCGTTTTGGGAACGCGTTGGCGATTGATCCACAGCGCGCCGTAGTTGGCGCGGTTGCGACGCAATTTAGCGAAGGCGCCGCGGCTGTTTTCAGTCGCAGTGGCGCGCAGTTTTCGCCATTCGCCGACTTGGATATCGCCGATGGCAGCCCGGCAAACCGCTTTGGTGCGTCGGTTGCGCTGGCCGCCGATGGGGTTTTGATCGGTGCCGATCTTGACGCCGTGGGGCCGCATCGTTCGCAAGGATCAGTGCGTTGGTACAAGGCGGGCCCGACTAACATGATCGTCAGCGGTCAACTCGACAATGGCAATGGCGCGATGTTTGATCGTTACGGCACCGCGCTTGCCGTGAATGGTGACATCGCGGTGGTCGGCGCCTTTGTTGAAGACACCGAGTCTGGCGCGGATGCCGGGCGGGTGCATTGGTTTGAGCGCAGCAACGGGCTGTGGACCTATGGGGGCGCTCTGGATGCGCCGGATGCCAGCATCGAGGACCGTTTCGGCATCGCCGTGGATGTCGACGGGGATTACATTGCGATTGGCGCGTATTGGGACGCGGTCGGCAACAACGTCGATCAGGGCTCCGTGTACGTATTTCGTCGCCAGGGTATGGGTTGGGTGTTCGATGCAAAACTCACCGCTAGCGATGGACGTGAGCGCGATTTGTTTGGCTTTGCGCTGGCCCTGCAAGGGACGCGATTGTTGGTCGGTGCCCGCGGCGCGGCAATGCCGTTTTTGGATCAAGGTCGCGCCTATGTTTATGTTCGTGGTCCGAACGCTTGGGTGGAAGAAGCGCAACTGGATTTGCCACAACCTGCCAGCTTGGTTTATTTCGGCGCCAGCGTGGCGTGGGCGGGAGACAAAGCCATCGTGGGTGCGCCCGGTGATTCCTTGAACAGCCAGGCGCTCAGCGTGGGCGCCGCCTATGTATTTCAGCCGCAAGGGTCGGTCTGGACGATGGTGGCCAAATTACGCGCGCCTATACCGCAGGAAAATGCGGCGTTTGGATTTTCGGTGGCCGCCGATCAAACACGTTTGTTGGTAGGCGCCTTTCAGGATGGCACGGTGGGGCAGGGCGTCGGTTATGTCTACCAAGCTTCAGACCTAAAGCTTGACGGTGAATTGCGCAGCCCGAGCGCGCAAGGTGGTGAGGGTTTGGGCATTTCCGTGGCCATTTCGGGCACTCGCGCGCTGTTGGGGGCCGCAGGATATGACCTTAGCGGCCAATTGAATGTGGGAACCGGCCGTTTGTTCGAGCGCAGCGCCGGCGGTTGGAGGGAAAGTCAACAGTTTTTTGCCGCTGACCCACAGGCTGGCGATAACTTCGGCCGCGCTGTCGCCATTGATGCAACCACCGTGCTGCTGGGTGCGCCGAATAAGGGCATCGACAATCCCTTGGAAGGCGCCGCTTACGTGGGGCGCGTCGATTCGTTGCTGGTGGATGGATTTGAGTGAGGGCCCAAGTTTAGAAAGAACCTCGCCTCAGGTCCGCGCCGAGCAACCCACTTGGTGCGTCACCATTAGGTGCTTGATGGCCGCGGCGCTCGCCCGCTCGATGAAGTTTCCGAGTTCGCTGTCGGAGTTGAACCAGTTCACGCGGGTGTCGCTACCGCGGTGGACGGTCGGCGGGGCGTCGCCCAACTGGCTGCGCAAGACCACTGTGAAGGTCAGCGTGGAGCGGTTGGTCTCCATGTAGGCGCGCAGCAGTTCGACCTGCAGCGGTGCTGCGTCGGGGCTGTCTTTGCCCATGCGTGCTGCCAATTGTCGGCGCAGCCAGCCGCTGTAGTCCTGGTAGGCGAACTCGCGATAACCCAGCGTGCCCAGTTCCTCCACTGGGCGATGATCGCTGAAGTCACCGAGACGAACACAAGCGGCGCGCGGCGCATTCGCCGCGAGCGCAATCTCATCCACCGCATCGTTGCCAATGCGTACCGGCGCGGAACTACAGGCGGCAAGTGCCAGGACCGTCGCCAATAAGCTCGCGATGCGTTGGCTACTGGACGCCATGGCGAGCAGTCCAAGCGAGCAGCGTTCCGCTGCTAAACAGTACACGCTCGCCGCTGGTCTCGATCCGTACCGCTTTCAACTTCATGGCGGTCGGATAGCCATAGAGGATGTAACTCGCCTTGCCTCCATTGGAATCGAAGGCCAGCGGCGAGCGAAGATCTCGCCCAGCTAGCGCGTTCGCCTCAATGATTGCGGCGCTGAGCGCATCGCTGATCGGCTTGCCACCATCCTTCATCCAGCGGGCAATATTCGGCGTGTAGCTGTTGCTCGGATCGCTTAGCGGGAACTGCGACTGATAAACCATCTCGACAATCTTGCCGGTCTTCTGCTTGGTCGATTTGTACTTGGCCTTCGCGCGACCTTTACTGTCCCGCACCAATCCAACGTCGCCAAAGTGCGCGTCCATGCGCACGTAGATCGCACGGAACTCAGCGTCGAAGGCGTAGCGGTAATACAGCAGCAGCGTGTTACTGCCTTCAAGCGATACTCGCGCGTCTTCGAGTGCCTTGGCGCTGCGCAGGATGCGGATTTCAGCGTCCGGCCGCACTAGGTTTACCGGCAGGTTGCTGCGGACCGCTTCCACCAGCAGCGGTTCCGCGCGGAAATCTACCAGCGCGTCGCGGATCGGCGCGATAGCCTTTTGGCGATTTTTGTCCATGTAAGACTCGGCAGCCACTTCGATCAGGGCGCCGATCAGGCCGCCACCGCCGTTGCCCACGTCTGGCTTGTCGACCTCCAGTTCTTGCTGGTTCAGTGCCAATAGCACCACCGACGCGCGGGATTCGTCGCTGACGATCGGTGTCGGCAGTCGCTGCGAGACCGAAGCGCACGCCGAAAGCAGGGCAGTCATCCCGAGAAGTACAAATAGACGAAGGGGCAAACGAGGGGTCATGAGATTCCTGGGCGATTCAATCGACCACCAAAAATACACTTAGTTGCAATACGTTGGCAACGACGAGGTGATTCTGATCAAACTGGAGCGGGTGTCGTCGGTTATCGGGGAGCGATGGGGTCGCCTAACAACTTTGCGCTGAACGATTAGCTAGCTACGCGCGGCGTAAAAGCTCACCACCCATGTCGGCCTATACTAAAGGTCCAACGACGTAGCTCTGCCCTGATGCGCAGCCGAATAATCGCAAAGCAAATCTTGCTGGGAATTGCGGTCGTGTGTATGGGCGCGAGCGCACTGTGCTCGG
>CAZLSB010000097.1:0-13457 GCA_964561825.1 uncultured Xanthomonas sp. | reverse complement strand
CGCGCCGGCTTGAACGGCTGGCGGCTGCGCCGCCAGACCGGGGGAATAGTTATTCCATTCCAACGAGTTGCAACGCAGCCATGTCCCGGCCCGCAAGCTGTGCTTGCGTTCGAACCGGCGCGCCGCATGCGGCGCCAGCCGCCGGTTCTCACCCCCCAGAACCGTGCAATCTGCCCCGTAGCGGACTCACACTACAGGTGAACTGATCAAAGTGCTGAAAAGTGAAAAGAATCATCGCGTTATGAGTGATGGGAAGCGGTCAACTGAGGTTTCTAGGATCATCCGCGGGCTTTTTGTAGAGCGGAGCTTGCTCCGCTGCATTTGCTCAGGAGCCCCTCAAGTCTTCGGCAGCGTGACGCCCTGCTGGCCTTGGTACTTGCCAGCGCGATCGGCGTAGGACGTAGCGCACACTTCGTCGGACTCAAAAAACAGCATCTGTGCGACACCCTCGTTTGCGTAGATTTTGGCTGGCAAGGGCGTGGTATTGGAAAATTCCAGGGTGACATGCCCTTCCCACTCCGGCTCCAACGGCGTCACGTTAACGATGATGCCGCAGCGCGCATAGGTACTCTTGCCCAGACACACCGTCAGTACGCTGCGCGGAATGCGAAAGTACTCAATGGTGCGCGCCAGACAAAAAGAGTTAGGCGGAATTATGCAGACCGGTCCTTTGAAGTCGACAAAACTGCGCTCGTCGAAATTCTTCGGGTCCACAATCGTTGAATTGATATTGGTGAAGATTTTGAATTCATCGGCGCAGCGCACGTCGTAGCCGTAACTCGACGTGCCATATGACACCAGGCGAGTGCCTTGGCTATCCAAGCGCACCTGCCCGGCCTCAAATGGTTCGATCATGGCGTGCTGTTGGGCCATGCGTCGAATCCAGTGATCGCTCTTAATGCTCATTAGCGACGCGCGTCAAGCACGCGATTCCATTCGCCGACTTTGGCAATGACCCGCGGGTCAGCCAGGAACGCATCGACATCGCCTTCGATGGTAATCGTCTTGATGATATCGCCCTGGCGCACGCTGTTAACAACGTTGAGGCCATCAACCACTTCGCCGAACACGCTATGTTTGCCGTCCAAATGCGGGGTTGGTCCGTGGGTGATGAAAAACTGACTGCCGTTGGTGCCGGGGCCGGCATTGGCCATTGATAGGATGCCGGCTTTGTTGTGGCGCAGCGTGCTGGCAAATTCGTCGCCAAAACGATAACCCGGTCCGCCGGTGCCGCTACCTTGCGGGCAGCCACCTTGGATCATGAAATTGCTGATCACGCGATGGAAATTAAGCCCGTTGTAAAAACCCCGTTTGGCCAAATTGACGAAATTGGCAACCGTAATCGGGGTGAGATCGGGCGTTAGTTTGATTTGAATCGCGCCACGGGAGGTGTCAAACACTGCGGTCAAATTGGTCATTACAGCCTCACATCATTAAGGGGATTAAGTTACGCGAGTTGCGCGCCGGCATTGATAATGCCCGCACACAACGAAAGAGTTGCGGCCCACAAAGCGACCGACAATCGGTCCTGCTCAATGGCTTCATGCAATCCGCGGTTGAGCAGCCGCAGGCAAAGATAGGCGCCAAATTGCACAATAAGCGCAACGCCACCCCACTGGGCAAGTTGCATCACATCTTCACTCTTGGCCATCGCCACCGCCACCGGCAGCGCAAAACCCAGCATGGCACCCGCCAGCATCACGGCTGCGCTAACGTTACCCATGCCAATCAACTGCAACTCGCTATGCGGTGTCGCCAGTGTGTAGAGCGCCCAAAACACGCCCAACAAAAGCAAGCCGGTCGCAAAAAACGCGAAGAACTCAGGCAGGTTGGACAGGTAATTTGGGATCATCGATAAGCCTAGTCACAGGCGCCGGAGAATACCCGCGCGCCACGCTTAGGTCACGCCCATCACCACTTCTATCGAACATTGTCCAATGAACAAAGCCAAGCGCATCGCAATCTTCCAACGCTGGCGCGCGCAGAACCCCGCGCCAACGACTGAACTGCTGTACGCAACGCCCTTCCAATTACTGGTCGCGGTGGTGTTGTCCGCACAGTCCACCGATGTCGGTGTCAACAAGGCGACACGCCGCTTGTTCCCGGCGGCGCCGAATCCGGCCGACATGCTGGCGCTGGGTGAGGAAAAGCTGAGCGACACCATTCGTACGCTGGGACTGTTCCGCAGCAAAGCCAAACATCTGATCGAGTTAAGTCGATTGTTGATCGAACGTCACGCCGGCGAGGTTCCCCGCGAGCGCGACGCGCTGGAGGCACTGCCTGGCGTAGGCCGCAAGACCGCCAACGTGGTGTTGAATACGGCATTCGGGCAGCCGACGATCGCGGTCGACACGCACATCTTTCGGGTCTGCAACCGCACCAAAATCGCGCCGGGCAAAGATGTCTACGCAGTGGAACAGCGGCTAGAGCGCGTGATACCGGCAGAATTCAAACAAGATTGCCATCACTGGTTGATCCTGCATGGCCGTTATGTCTGTCAGGCACGCAAGCCGCAATGTCCACAATGCCCGATTCGTGACTTATGTGAGTTCCCGGATAAGGTCCAAGCAAATGCGCCATTGGGGCCGGCCGTACCAGCAAGATAGTGGGCTTCGATGATTCGCCAGCGCGCCCTTCGCGATGGAAGCGGCCTTGGCCTAACAGCCTGGATCAAGCCATAGTGGGTTCGACCTGCGCTTCATCGGTCGAACGCTTCTGCGAGCAGCAGCGTCGATACTGCGCACCGCCGTTATCAAATTACGACATCGGTTCATGGGACGAGCAATACTGCCGGGCCCGCGTTTCGAAACACTCGTTTATACGAGCACTTTCTACGCGCGGACCCAGCCTACCAAAACCGTTAAAGCCTGTTAGAACTTCCAGGAAATCGATGCGGTGAAGCTGCGATTTTCGCCGTCTTTTCCAGGAATATTGGATTCGCGCTCACGCTTTTCAAAGCCTAATGCGCCCTGCCAGGATTTAGAAAACTCCTTATTCAAATCAATCGCGTACGCAAGAATATCGTCGCGGCGCTCCGGCACCAAGTTAGTGTAGTCAACCGAGTCTTGTTTGACACCCAGACCCAGAATCATATCCCAAGGCAATTTTCTGGAATACGAGGCTTGCCAACCGCTGCTGTCCTTGTTTTTTGTAACCAGCGACGAATCTTCGACTTTGGGTGAATATTTGATTTTAAAAATATCCGTCTTAGTTGCTTTATATTCCACGCCAAAGGTCAGCGTATTGATGATGGCGTCGGGCGAATCCGGATTGGATACATCCTTATCCTGGTAATTGTAGACAAAATCAAAGCCCACCGCTTTCGTGACATCGTATGACACGCCCAAGGTGCCAACCAGTGTGCTCAGGAATTCACTGCTCTCTTGCTGCAGTGAAACGTAGGATATCGAGGGCTTAATTTTGACTTTTTTGTCGTAAAAGGTAAATTCAGGACCGGTGGTTAAAGCCCAGTTATTCTTATCCTGTGTGCCACTTTCGTTGAAATCACTTACCAGTTTCACGCCAGAGGTCCATGCTATTGCTTTGTCGGCAAACTGGTACTTATGCGTGAGACCGAGTTTAGTCGTGGTGCGTTGTGCAGATTTCGCAACGGAATCGACATTCGGGTCGAGTAAATCATCGATGCCATCACCATCTTCGTCGAAGGAATCCAATTCTTCTAACTCATCCTCGTCAAAGTCTGTTCCGTCGATATCGTCAAATCCATCATCGCTGCTGTCGTCTTCTTCTTCATCGTCGCCAGCGTCTTCTTGCTCGGCTTCTGGATCGACGAAATCCCCGAAATCGGCGAAATCAAAGCTATCGGACGACGATGGCGCTAATTTGATATCAGAATTACTACGCAACTCAACTTCAACCCCGCCACGCACGGTGTGTGGGCTTTTCGACTTTTCAGCATGTGCGTTGCTAGCCAGTAAGCCGGTGATGCATGCCGCCAATATACGTAGTTTCATTTTTGGACCTTATTAGTGAGAAATGTGGATTAGCTGAGTGCGACCACGTGCACTATCGTGCCCATGCGCTACACGCACTATTAGTTATATCTACGCGAAAGACCCTTTATGCCGCCACCGCACTTCATAAAAGTAACGCAGGCTAATCGCGACGCTTTTTAAAAAATTTTTGTTGACGAAGCGTCGTGGCCGTTAAATCGCCACACCTTTGCGTTCCGCATCTGATTTAAACCCCGCAAAATGAGCAGAATCGGCGGAGAATGAATAAGCCAAGCGTAGGGACAACGGCGCTTGTTACAGTTCGGAGCGATAAGTCTAATACTTCTTTAACATAACGCCGCCCTTTCCGACGTTGGTAACAATTTTTCGCACTTCTTAGGCCAGTGCGCGTGCAATCGCGGCTAGGACCTCGGGGGCGTCTGGTTTTACCGTGGGCGCGTAGCGTTCGATCACTTGGCCATTGCGCCCGATCAAGAACTTTTCGAAGTTCCAGGAAATATTGCCGGGACGACTCGCAGCGGCTCCAGCCAGCCATTCGTACAGCGGGTGGCGCGCAGTCCCGTTGACGTCAATCTTGCCCGACATGGGAAAGGTTACATCGTACTTCAAGGTGCAAAATTGCTGGATTTCCGCAGAGCTGCCCGGCTCCTGACCCGCAAACTGGTTGCAGGGCACGCCGAGCACCAGGAATCCAAGGTCATTGAAGCGCCGATGCAGCGCTTCCAGCGCCGCATATTGCGGCGTTAGACCGCAGCGACTAGCCACATTTACCACCAGAACCACTTCACCTTCGAAGCGATCCAGTGGCAGTTCCCAGCCATCGATTCCCGGTAGCCGATAGTCGGCAAGCTTCGACATGATCAGAATGACTCCGGAGCCAAACGGCGCAGGTGTGAAGCATGCCACCGTCTTGGCCTGGAAGATGTAGATGGATGTTTTTTACAAGCCCAGCTCAGCTTTGCCCTGCACCGATTCCAGCGGCCCGTTCGGCGAGCTTGCGTTTGAGCGGCAGAAAACGGTCGACCAAGCTCAAGCCAAACGCGCGGGCGCTCACGATTGGGCCTTCCGCCACCCCGTACAGACGATTTAATCCATCAAAGGCCTGCGCTGCGAGCGTTACCTCGCTACGTCGCTCGCGTGCCCACCGTGCCAGCGCGGTGGAAGTCAGCGGGGCGCGCTGCGCTGCCCGCGCGGCGTCGATGCTGTCCATGAGACCACTAACGTCTGCGAAGCCCAAATTGACACCTTGTCCGGCCAAGGGATGCACCACGTGTGCGGCATCACCGATCAAAATGGCGCGTTGCGCGACAAAAGACTGCGCTATCTGCATCCGCAATGGAAAGACAGCGCGCTCTGACAATAATTGGATGCGACCAAATTGATCCGCGCTAGCGCGTTGCAATTGCGCTTCGAATATCTCGATGGGTGCTTCTTGCAAGCTGAGCGCGCGTTCGGTGGGTAAGGTCCACACCATTGAAACATGGGCTTCGAGCGGCAGAAACGCCAAAGGCCCACTCGGCAAAAAGCGCTGCCACGCCAGTTGCGGCGCAGCGTTCTGCAGGCTTAGATGCGCGACCAGGCCACTTTGGCCGTAACTGCGTCCAGAAACGCCGATCAGCAATTGTTCGCGCACTTTGGAGTCAACACCATCGGCGCCAATCAGCAATTTGGCTTGCAGCGACACACCACTGGCCAATCGGGCGCGCACGCCATGCTCATCAACGACGACACTGTGTAACTCGTCATCAACCAGCAAGCGAACACCGGGCTCGCTCTCCAGAGCCCGCCACAAAACGCCGGCGACCAAGCGGTTTTCGACGATATGGCCGAGGGCCGGCCAACCGTAATCGGCCGCGGCAAAACTGAGCGAACTGCCACCTAGTGCGTCGCAAACCTGCATACGCGTGTACGCGCAAGCGCGCACCGCGGCGATGTCTTTCCAGACGCCGAGTTTGCTTAGCAACCGTTGCGCATGAGGTGCAATGGCAACCACCCGCAGATCGAATGGCTCACTGAGCTGCGGGGCAACACTAGGGTGACGCTCAACCATCGCCACGCGCAAACCGGCGCGCGCCAAGGCCAGTGCGGCGCAAGCACCCACCATTCCAGCACCGATGATCAAGGCATCCAAACTATCGCGGGCGGTTTTCAAGTAATAAGTCCTCTGTCCAAGCCAGGAGTGGCACCCCGGTAACCCATGCCAGCGAGTTGCAAATGTTCCGCGAGGGGCTTGATGCGATCCGCTGCGATCAGAGCCAAACTGCGTAGCCAGCCAACTGGACGAGCATGCAGAGTTGTACTGAGGGCCAATGCATGGCTCAGCTGAGTGGTCGCAGCTCGATCTTTCTCGCGCGAGCTGGCATAGGCCGCCAACAAATCCGCGGCGCCAAAGTCAGCTGTATTGGCAGATGCATTGCGCTGTGCGGCCAGCAAAGCTTGCGCTAATTCGGCGGCATCACGTAAGCCTAGATTGAATCCCTGCGCACCAACCGGATGCACCGATTGTGCGGCATTGCCGATGAGCACTTGGCGTGGCGCAACTAATGTCTGGGCGAGAACCCGTCGCAAGGGATAAGCAACGCGCAGGCCGCAATGCCGCAATCGACCGAGTCGATAACCAAAAGCCGCTTGTAGTTCGTGCAGAAACGCCGCATTGGGCATCTGCATCAATTGCCCGGCAGGCGTGCTATCCACGATGAAAACCGCAGCACAGCGGCCTTGCGATTGCGGCAACATAGCAACCAATCCGTTGCGCGTGAAGCGCTCGAACGCCGTCCCTTGGTGCTCCCGTTCTGGCTCAACTACGCAACAGATTGCACTGGTCTGGTAGTCGTGCCGAGTGACTTCGATACCAGCCAAACTACGCAGACTGGAATCCGCACCATCGGCAATCACCAGTAACTTTGCGCGAATCGTGCAGTTGCCCTGTGGGTCTTCGATCAGCGCGTCGACGCCATTGCTGTGCGTTTGTGCATTGAGCACCGTCGCGGACGCGCGCAGTGCGATTCCGGGGCTAATGAGCACGCGCTGCTGCAGCGCCCGCAACAGGCGCTTGGCCGGCGCAACGACCCCGAATTGAGCACGCCCCAGATCAGTGGCGGACCAGCGGGCAGCGCCGAAATCCCCGGCACTCGACACATGAATCGAACGGATGGGCTCGGCATCCGCGCCCAGCGCTTGCAACACATTCAATTCGGTCAAGATTCGGCAACTTACCTCCGACAGCGCCAAATGGCGTTCGTCCGCGCTGCGCTGCTCCATTGCCATCGGCGCTTTGTCGACCACAATGACGCGCAAACCAGCGAGCGCCAGCGCAAGGCTCATGCCAACCAAGCCACCGCCGGCAATGAGTACATCGCAGTCTTGCTCTGACATAAACCATGGCGTTAGGCAGTGGATGCGCGGAGCATACGACGGGTGCGAGTCAAACTGATGTGGTGATCCATGGCGGCCGGCGCTGTGCGCTGACGCTTTTCCTACACTGTGTGTTTCTTGCTTTGTCCGAGCTAGCAGATCAGCTTGGCTCGCACCCGCTGTGCCTCCACTTTTCACCTGGCTTTTTTACGGATCACGGTCTATCGCTTGCCGTATGATCGGGGTCTGTTTTTTGGTTTCGGAGAATCCCGATGTCGAACGACGCCGCTGCGCGCTGGTATCCGCGCACGACGCTGGTGGCTGCATTGATCCTGCTCGCCGCTTTGTCTCGTTTGTTGCCGCACCCACCCAACTTCACGCCGGTTGAAGCCATTGGCTTGTTCGGCGGCGCATATTTAGCAGATCGCCGTTTGGCGTTCGTGATACCGCTGGTGGCGATGGCGCTGGCCGATTTAGTTCTGGGTTTGCACAGCGGCATGCCAGTTATCTACGCGTTGATCGCATTTAATGTTTGGCTAGGCTTTCGTGTGGGCCCAAACCCAAGTGCAAGCCGGGTTGCCGGATATGGCTTGTTGGCTGCGACGGTCTTTTTCGTGGTGAGCAATTGTGCCGTGTGGGCCAGTGGTGGTGGACTCTTCTACACCCAGGATTTGGCCGGTTTGATTAGCTGCTATACGCTCGCCCTGCCTTTCTTCGGCTATTCCTTATTAGGCATGGCGGTGTACAGCACCATTTTATTTGGCGGCATGGCGTTGGCTCGCAAACAATCGGCCGCCAACGGCGCGCTGATTTCTCGCGCTTAAACCTCGCATAGTGCGTTCTTCAATCCGAGTTGAAAGTGGCAGCGGAGTAAGCTCCGCTCTGCCAAGCACTCGGTTCACCTCGAAAAACTGTCAGGTGTGATTAACGATGGGAAATCGACTTTCGAAGATTTATACACGCACCGGCGATGACGGCAGCACTGGCCTTGGCGATGGCCAACGGGTGGCAAAGGACAGTCTGCGCGTCGCGGCTTATGGCTCGGTTGATGAGGCGAATAGCTGCATCGGCGTGGTTTTGGCCCAGCCCGATGTGGCGTCCGACATTGCCCAATGCCTGACCCGCGTGCAGCATCAGTTGTTCGATCTGGGCGGGGAATTGTGTATTCCCGGTATGGCACTCATCCAGGATGCCGATATCACCGCACTTGAACGTGATCTGGATGCCTTCAACGATCCCTTGCCGCCGTTAAAGGATTTCATTCTGCCCGGTGGTGGCGCAGCAGCTGCGCATTGTCATGTCGCGCGCACGGTTACGCGCCGCGTGGAGCGCGAGGTTATTGCGTTGGCGCGCGTGGAGGATGTGCGGCCACAGGTGATTCATTACCTGAATCGCCTGTCGGATTTGTTGTTTGTTGTTTCGCGCGTTTTGGCGCGCGCCAGTGGTGCCGGCGAAGTTCTCTGGGATCGCAACAAACGCGGGTAACTTTGCCGGTGCGCGCTCGGCTTCTTTGCGATGGTTATGCCCATGTGGATCTTCAGTCATCCAGCTTGCCTGCAGCACAATCCAGGTTCCGGCCATCCCGAACAGCCGCAACGGCTGACCGCCGTCATCGAAGCCTTGCAAAACGCTTTTCCGGGCAGGCTTGACTGGCGAGAGGCACCGCTGGCGAGCGCGCTACAACTGGCGCTCGCGCACAGCGTCGGCTTGATCGCGCAGTTGCGCAAGGGTGAGCCGGGCAGTGGCATTAACCGCATTGACGCCGATACGGTGATGTCACCAGGATCACTGGAAGCGTGCTTGCGCTCAGCTGGAGCCGTTTGCGCAGCCATTGATGCGGTCATGAAGGGCCCAGGACGGCGCGCCTTTTGTGCGGTGCGTCCGCCGGGTCACCACAGCAGTCGCGATGTCGCGATGGGTTTTTGTCTGTTTAATCAGGTCGCGGTTGGAGCGCGTTACGCGCAGCATAGCCATCGCATTAAGCGTGTCGCTATCGTCGATTTTGATGTGCATCACGGCAATGGCACGCAGGCCATCTTCGAACGAGACCGCTCGGTGTTGGTGGTATCAAGCCACCAGTCGCCGCTGTATCCCGGCACCGGCAGTTCTAAGGAACGCGGAGCGGGAAACATTGTTAACGGCGAACTGGGTGCGGGTGCCGGATCACGGGAATTTAGGCAACTGTGGCGCGAATCTCTGTTGCCATCGATTGATGCATTTGCCCCGCAGTTAGTGCTGATTTCCGCTGGATTTGATGCGCACCACCTCGATCCTCTAGCCGACCTCAATCTCGGTGCACCGGACTATCGTTGGATTACGCTGCAACTACTGGATCTGGCAGTAAAACACGCCAAGGGCCGAATCGTTTCTAGCCTCGAAGGCGGTTATTCGTTAACCGCCTTGCGCGAAGCCAGTGTTGCTCATGTCGGGGCGCTGTTGTCCTGAGTCGGATCACACGCCGCTCCGGGCTAGGATTACTCAACGGTGACGCTCTTGGCTAGGTTGCGCGGTTGGTCGACATCGGTGCCCTTCAAAACAGCAACGTGGTAAGCCAGTAACTGCATGGGCACGGTGTAAAGCATGGGTGCGACAAAGGCGCCAACGCTGGGCACGGCGATTACGTGATCGCGGTCATGCGCCATTTGCGCGGCGACCTGCTCATCCGCAAACACGAACATTTGTCCGCCGCGGGCTCGAACTTCCTGAACGTTGCTTTTCAGCTTTTCCAAAAGCAAGTCATTTGGCGCAACGGCGACCACCGGCATTTGATCATCCACCAGCGCCAAGGGCCCATGTTTGAGCTCTCCGGCGGGGTAGGCCTCGGCATGGATGTAACTGATTTCCTTTAACTTTAGCGCGCCTTCCATGGCGATGGGGAACTGCACCCCACGACCCAAAAACAGCGCGTGATGCTTGTCTGCAAAGCTCAATGCCATCCGTTCAATCTGACTATCGAGCGCCAGGACGCGAGTAATTGCATTGGGCAGCAACTCTAACTCGCGTACGGCTTCGAGATAGCGCGCGTCGTCCATGCCTTTTACGCGTCCAATTTCCAAAGCCAACATGGCCAAAGCCACCAACTGGGTCATGAACGCCTTGGTTGAAGCAACGCCGATTTCCGGGCCTGCGCGCGTCATCAGCACCAACTCGCTCGCTCGTACCAATGAGCTTTCTGGCACATTGCACACCGCCAGCCGCGCGAAATAGCCAAGCGTACTGGCATGTTGCAAGGCGGCCAAGGTATCCGAGGTTTCACCTGACTGAGAAACCGTGACCAACAGGGTGTTTGGCAACACAGCGGCGCGTCGGTAGCGATATTCACTGGCAATTTCAGCGAAACACGGTACACCCGCAAAGGACTCTATCCAATAGCGGGCAACTTGGGCGGCGTGATTACTGGAACCACAGGCGACAATCTGCACCGCCTGCAACTGGGTAAGCAAGGTACGTGCGTTAGGGCCGAGTATTTCCGTCAGGATCCGGCCGCGCGCCAAACGTCCTTCCAAGGTGTCGGCGATTGCTTGCGGCTGTTCGTGGATTTCTTTGAGCATGTAGTGCCGATACTGACCGCGCTCTACCGCATCTGGGCGGAACTGCGCTTCTTTAATCGGTCGTGTGACAACGCTATCGGTTTCGTCATAAATCGTGATGGCATCGGGCGTCAGTAGAACCAGATCACCATCGTTGAGATAAATGAAACGACGGGTTTCGCTAAGCAAGGCATAGACATCGGAGGCCAGATATTGGGCGTTTTCGCCCACACCGACCACCATTGGCGATCCACGCCGTGCGCCGATGACCTGTTGCGGGGCATCGGTGGCAACCACAGCAATTGCATAAGCGCCCTCAAATCGGGTTACTGCGATCTGGACGGCGCGCAGTAGCGTATTTCCTAAGCACAGGTTTTGCTCAATCAAATGCGCGATAACTTCAGTATCCGTGTCTGAACTGAACTCATAACCGAGTGCAATCAACTCCGCGCGCAGTGCTTCGTGATTCTCAATGATGCCATTGTGAACCACTGAAACCCGATCTCGCGAGCTATGCGGATGGGCGTTGCGCTCATTTGGCACGCCATGGGTTGCCCAACGCGTATGGGCGATGCCGGTAAACGCGCTGACCGGCGAGCGGTCATTCAGCGCTTGCAGCTCGCGCACCTTCCCCGGCGTGCGCAGTCTGATCAAACCAGCCGGTGTGATCAGCGCGAGCCCCGCAGAGTCGTAGCCGCGGTACTCAAGCGCTTTCAGACCATTGATGAGCTGCGGAACAATGTTCTTGCGGGCGGCGATTCCAACTATTCCACACATGCAGACTCTCCGGAGGCCTTGAGCCAATTAGGACCAGGTTGGATGACTTTTAGCGGCCGTGGTTCCGCTCATATCGGGCACGCCCTGAGAGCTTGCTGCCCATTTGTGAGTCGAGGATTGCGAACATAAAAAAGGGGCCCTTGCGGGCCCCTTCTCAACTTACAACGGTAGCGTCAGATTAACCGCGCATGCGGAAGCCGACTACACCCAAGCCGAGCAGCAACATCAGCGCTGCCAGCAAGATGCGACCCTGCTCACTCATCGCCGGAACCGGGATGAAGGTGACTGGCGGGCCAACCACCGGCACGCCTGGGCAGTTCAACGTGTATTGCGTGTTCAACGTGGCGCAGCCCAGCTGACTGCTGGTCGACGTGCAGGTCAAAGTCGCCGTTCCAAGGGTTTGGGCCGAGTTGGTGCAAGCGGCCAGAACCGTACCCGAGGTCACAACTGAGCTAAGCGTCAGCGGTGTTGGTGCCGTGGTGATGGTAAAGGTAGAGCCGACAGACGCGCCAGTCACTGCACAAGACACAGTTTGGGTCTGGCCAACAACGGCTCCAGTTAAGGTCGCTGTGGTGACTAACGTCGTACCACCATTGTTGATGAGCGTAACAGTGCCTGCACCTGGGGCTGCTGCAATTGTCGGGCAGCCCGGTGGTGGCGGACCGCCACAAACGATCGTGAACGAGCGTGCAACTGGGCCGGCAGTTGACGGCGTACGCTCTTCAACCGACACAATGAACGGCTCAGTTGGCAGGTTGGTTGTGTTCGCTGGGCATACGCAGCTAATGTTGCCTGCGTCCGCCTGCAATGCAACAAAACTGAGCAGGTTGCCGGCAGGCGCACCCGCTTGAGTGACGAACTGACATACCATGCCTGGAGTCGGGCTAAACATCGGACCGTTGTAGACAGCGGTCAAATTGCTCAGTGTCGACGTTGCGCTAGGACCCGCGCCAGAACCCGTACAGTTTGCACCTTCAGTTGGGCAGCCGACAGCGATGACTGCCGTTTGACCAGCCAAAATAGGGGTGGACGAGTTAGGAGCCGGGTTGTAGGTCAGCACCGGAGCCACACCAGCTGGACCGGCGGCCGGGCAGGTCAGCGTGAACGACGGGACCGGATTAACAGCGACACCACCACGCACTGTTGGGCATGACAAGGTTGCATTGACCGCCGCAGCTTGCGGCGTGCAATTGGGCAGCACGATGTTTTGCGCTGTCACTGTCGGGCCAATAAAGCTCAACTGAGCAATCGGGAAACCGGCCGCGAACGCAGCACCACCGCCTGCTAAGGTACAGGCACCGACCGTCGTGGTTGCCGGCGCACCCACGCCAGAACCACCACTTGGAGTGGCAGTAATGTTAGCTGGTGCGACACCACCTGCGCTGTAGGTAACCGTTCCACCAATCGCTGGATTGGTGAAAGCGATGACTGGAGCCACAGCAACCGGAGCAGCGGCTGGGCAGCTCAGCGTGAACGACGGGGCCGGATTAACAGCGACACCATTGCGTAGTTCCGGGCAGGTCAGGGTTGCATTGACCGCGACAGCTTGCGGCGTGCAATTGGGCAGTACGATGTTTTGCGCTGTCACTGTCGGGCCAATAAAGCTCAACTGAGCAATCGGGAAACCAGCCATGAACGCTGCACCACCACCGGCCAACGTACAAGCACCGACCGTTGTGGTTGCCGGCGCACCCGCGCCAGCGCCGCCACTGGGAGTGGCAACGATGTTTGCTGGAGCGACACCACCTGCGCTGTAGGTGACCGTTCCACCGTTAACCGGACTGCTATAGGCGATGACTGGCGGTGTGTTGACCACACCACC
>CAZLSB010000096.1:0-13513 GCA_964561825.1 uncultured Xanthomonas sp. | reverse complement strand
GCGCCGGCTTGAACGAGCGGCGCTGCCGCCAGACCGGATCGACCGGGACTCTCACGCACCTAAAACTCAGGCGTTTTTTAACGCACGCCTTAACGCGCTTTTCCACACGGCAGCGCTGCTGGGGTCGACCATCACGGCGTAGGCCACCCAACCTTGCAAGTAGTGGGCGAAATTCGGGTGGTTTTCGCGATTTTGTGATTCCAGACCAAATTTTGCGGCGTTGTGCAGCATGGCGCGCAAGCGCCGTTTGTCTTCGCGTTTCAAGCCAACGGCGTGGTTGACCACCAGACCGGTGACTTCCTGGCGGCGCGCCTGACCCATGATCTGCGTTTTGTCTGGGTGTTCGGCGAAACCTTCGTTGGCGACGACCCGACGCACCGCGCCGAGCAGCGCGCCGACTGCATCGCGGTTATCGCCAGAAAAACTTAAGTCGTCCGCGTAGCGCGTGAAGGTGTAGCCCTGTTTGCGGGCCAAACCGGCTAGACGCTGGTCAAAACCTTTGCAGATCAAATTGGTGATCGCGGGGCTGCAACAGGCACCTTGGGGCAGGCAGCGATCGCCCAACGCGACGTGGAAAACGCGCTGGCGCGGATCACCGGCAATGCTGGCGGCAATGCGCGGCGGCTCAGTGCAGAGCAGCGCCAAAAGGGATGCGACCGCGCCCGAGTAGCCAAACGCGCGGTACAAACCTCGCACCCGGCTAAAGTGGATGCTCGGAAAAAAGTCTTTCAAGTCCATATTAATTAGCACTTTGCGGCCGATATGCTGGGCTGCGTTGCTGACACAGGAGCGTGCGCTGACAAAACCATGTGCGTATTGGGTGACCGGTAATGGCGTCAGAATGTGCGCCAAAATCCAACGCTGACATTGATCGAGCACCGGTTTGGGCGCGGAAATCGCACGAATGCCGCCGGATTTTTTCGCGATGCCGTAGCGGTGGTAATGCACCAGCGTGGCGCCGCGGCGATGGAAGCTCAACCAGCGCAAGCGCGACATCGAAATGCCCAATGCGGCGGCCAAATCGGCGGCGCTGTGCAAAATCGGCAAGCCCTGCGCTGTTAACTTGTCGACATCGCTGTGGGTATCACCCAGTTGTGCGCTGACGCCGATGCCAGCGTGCACAATCGTGGCGGCTTTGATCTGCGCCCAGGCTTGCAACTGCGCACGCCGCTGGGCGTCGCGTTCGGCTTTTTTGATTGATCGACGTTTTTTGCTTTCGTCCCAACGACGAATGCGTTCGGCTTTCAGCGCTGGCTCCACATCCTGCGTGACGGCGCTTTTGCCGATGCGCGCCAACTCCGCTTCGATTTCGCGGCGTTCGTTGGCTTCGTCGCTAGGATCGGGTGGAAAACCAGTTTGTGCGGGCCAGTAGCCGTGGGCCTGCATCCGTTGCAGTACCACAGCATCGTCTAGCCGCGCCAAACGTTTGTAAAGACGCGCGATCTCGTCTTCTTCACTCATGGGTACAGCCTATTGATCTCGAGGGTGGCGCGGCGCGGTCTTCCGACGAAGCTCGCGACGGGACCGGTCCACTAATGCGGATCGGGCACATCCGATTAGCCCGCGGCGACCGCAGGTCGCCCACCAGCAGCGGGCGCGGATGTGCCCGATCCGAGAGTGCCGATCGGGCCCGTGATGAAAAAGCGACACGTAAACATGCACGGCGTAACGCCGCACGGGTTGCGAAGACGATGTACCGCATTCGCGCCGCGCCACTCTCGAGATCACTAGAGTTGCAGATCATTTCTACAGCGACGCCGTGACGCGCGCAAGCCTCGCGCGCGCGGCCTGCTCCAGCGGCAGCGGATTTGCGCCGAGCAAAACCATCTGCCCGGATCGAAAACTGGCTATTGGCCACCGCCATCCTCCTGTTGCAGACGCTGCATATGCGCTAGCCGCAGCGCCAGCACATGCGGACACGGCCCTTTCGCCAAGCCGTCGCGTTGCATTTGCGCGCAGGTGCAGGAGGCATCCAAAATTTCTCCCGCCGCGTTGACATGCAGCAGCGGCCGCACGCGGGTGGCACCGTCGGCGGCGTTGCCAGACAGTTTGTAGCCGTCGGCCACCGGGCGCCGCGCGATGATGTGGATGGCGCCGGTATCGAACACCGCTTGGCCGGCTTTGGCTTTTGGGTCGCTGGCTTGCGTTTGTTTGACCAAACTCAGCGCTTGGCTGGCGACAAACGGCGACATCAGCAGATCACGATGGCGCACACAATCGCTGGATAGATCCACCATCGCGCGCCCCGCTTCGCACAGGATACTCAGTGCGCTGCGGGTTTTTTCGATGCCCAAGCCTAGCCCAGCGGCGAGTTCCGGCGTGCGCGCCCAACGTTGACCACGCAGCGTGTTGTAGACGAGATCCAGTTCCGTCGCGCTGACCGTCAGCCGCCGCGTGAGTAGATCAAAACGCGCCTCACCTTCTACCCAGTCGTTATCGGTCCAACCGGACAGCGCCAGCGTGAACTCCACATCGCCCGGCAGCGCGACCACCCATACACTGGGCAAACCGCTGGCCGCCAAGTACACGTCGATGTGTTTGGCCTGTGGCAAAACGCGCTGCAAAACGCGCAGGCGCTCGCGACCCCACACGCGAATAGTCTGGATCTGCTCGCCTTGATAGATGCTGCTGGGCGAACACCAGAACGAGCGATTCCAGGGTTCTAACACCAGTCGCACTGCTTCGCCGGGGCGCAGCTCAAAGCGCAGCGCACGCGGCGATTGCCGAGTTTTGTGGGCGAGCAGAAAGTTCAGCACATTGAGCACATCGATCGGCGCCAGACGCAGGCGCGTCAGCCCCATCGACATCAATCCGTGCACCCGCAGAAAGCCTTCTAGCCAACCATGTGGCAGCTCGATGCGTTTTTCCAGCGCGCAATGGTCGCTTGCTTGCGGTTGCAAACGCTCAGAGCTAAAACCACCGGCGCCGACATCAAAACGCGTGCTGCGATAACTGCGCAACCGATCCAGGTGATCGTGCAAGCTGGCGCTGAAATCGATATTCGTAGTGCCGTATTCGATTTCATCAATACGCGCAAATACGCCGTGACTGAGTCCCAAACGGGCGTAACTGCTCTGATCGCGCGAGAAAGCCTCGAAGGACAACTGATCCGGATGCACAGAGATAACCGGATCTAACACGCGGTTGAGCTCGACCTGGTCGTGCACTGCGTAGTGCATCCAACGCGTGCGCGCCGCGTCGAAGGGCATGCGGCGCAGCGTGCGGGCGGCGTCTAGTTCGGTCAGTCGCGCGTGCAACACCGCCATGCGCTGTTTGGCGTGCAGTGAGCGCGCGCCCAGGCCGGCAACAAAGGCCTGATCTTGGCGCTCCAACCAAGCGCGATACTCGACGCGTGCGAGCGGTCGCCATTTGAAATCGCTGACCACGACATCGTACAAAGCCGCTAGGCCTTCGCGAACCAATAACGGTTGGCCGAGGGTGCCGCGAAAGTAGGTGGCTTCGCGCAATTGATTGGTCGCCAGCGCGAGCCGCGCATCCTGCGCGCCGCCGGTCAAACCACTGCGCCCGGCGTAGCGGAAGTCCAGGTTCATCGCGCCGTCTCCGTCGTGCGCAGCTGCCAATCGCCGCGCAGTTCAGGATGGCGCAGTTGAATGCGGGTCAGCGCCAGCACCAGCGGCTCAAAATCGCGTTGCACAGCGGTGCGCAGCGCGGCGCCGAGCACGGCTAGCGCCAACGCGCCTTGTTCAGCATCTTGCAGGCCGCGTTGTTCGGTGAAACGCAGCAATCGATCCTTAGCCGGGCGCGACATGCGCGGCGTCAGCAGCGTGCTGCGCAAAAACGGCCCGACGTGTGCAAAAGCTTGCGCGCCGGCTGGCAAATGCGCCTCTAACAATTGCAGCGCAAAGGCGCGCATCGGCGCATGCGGGTGTTCGATCAGGCGTTCCAATAACGCCGCGGGTTCGATCTGCTCTAAATGAGCGGCGATCCAGGATTTGGCGAAATCTTGCACCTGCGCGTGAGTGGAATCGCACAAAGCCACTAATGCATCAAGGTGCAGGTGCGCCACATCCAGTTCACTGAGCAACTCGAAGGCGCAGCGGCGCGTGTCTGGAAAGCGCGTTTGCGCCAGCGTCAGCAACGGCCACGGGTCAGTTTGCAGTTGTGCGATGGCGCGACCGACCAACACGCAGGCGGCGGCGCGCACGGTTTGCACTTCGCTGTCGGCGAGCGCCACCAAACGCGCGGTCCCGAGCAACTGCAGCGCATCTGGATGAGCGCCCAGCAGCGCGCCACCGACGGTGCGGCGCGGCAGATCACCGTCTTGCACCCAGGCGAGAATCTGCTCCAGGCTGCGCGCCTGCGCGGCCGCATCGGGATAACTCAGCAGCACATTAATCAAGGCGCTGGAACGCTCCGGGCTGGCTTGCGCCTGCGCGCTGTCCAGCGCATCCAGCAAATGGCTCAAAAGCTCGGCAAGCGCGTCCGAATCCAGGGTGATCATTGCCGCTTGCACGGCTAGTGCGGCGCTGACGCGTGCTTCCATGCTGCGCCGTTGCAATAACAAGGCCACCGCTTTGCTGCGCTTGATCCAGACCGGCGCGGACGCCGCCAGCAGGCACAAACTGAGCTCGCGGGCGTGTTCGGCGCCATCTAACAATGCCGCGCAAAGCTCTAAATCGGGGCTGGCGAGATCAAATCGTGCGTTGACTTCGGCTTCGGCCAATAGCGCCAACGCCGGATCGGCGCCGATCAGCGCGGCTAATTCCACGCTGCTTGCTTGTTGCAATAATTCTGGGTGGCTGAGCACGCCTGCGCTGCCAAAACTGCGCACTTCGGCCAATAGCCCAAACGCGGCCAACTGCAGATAGCACAGCGGCTGCGCTTCCCAGCGATCCACAAAGGGCACATCACTGCGCGACCACACTTGGCTGACCGCCGCGGCGTTGCGGGCGATCACCCGCGCGCTGGCATCCACGCGAAAACGCGAGCCGGCGGCATGCAGCAGACGGTGAAAGAGAAGCGCGTGCGCAAATGGGCCTTGCAGACCGATCGGATCGCGCGCATCGACGGCGCTATAGCGCGCCAACACGCTGGCCGCCACCGGCGCGTACGCATCACGCTGCCAATAAGCCAGTCTGCGTAGCCAACGGGCGCTGGCGCGCACCAACCAAGCTTGCGTGCGCGCGCCAAACACCGGCGTTTTCCGCGCTTGCCCGTCCAGACCACTCTTGAGGGTGGTGCGCACAGCGGGCGTGCGCCCGCGACTGCGTTCAAAGGCCAAGGCTAATTGCGCAAAAGTGGTGGCGTCGGTGCGCAACATCGCGCGTTTCCAAATGCTCTTGGTGTAGCGCCACAGATGCGGGTGATGCCAATCTTGTTGCAGGCAAACCCGCACGGCGCGCACGCACAAGGGCGTGCCAAATTCATACAACTGGTCGATCAACAAACCACGGCGCACGGGCTCCAGTGCCAGCATCGCCACGCTCAGTGTTTGGATTTGATCAGGCCGCTCCTGGCTCTCATCCAGGCTGCCGAGCAGCGTGGCGATGGCTTCTGGCAAACGCGCCAAACCCTCAACTCGTGCCTGCGCCAGACCTTCGGGATCGGCCAGACGGCGCAACGCTTCCACGCCAGAACGACGGCGTGACAGCAGCTTCTTGCTCGCTTGTTCGCGGCAAATCGCAATAGCGCGCGCATCGCCGATACGGCCTAAGGCGTCGATGATGATCGGCAACTCGGACGTTGCGGCTGTTGCCGCTGCCAGTAACGCCGGCACCGCATCACTCGCGCGTCGCCAGCCCAAATTGGCCGCGGCCAGCGCGCGCGCTCGTCGCGATGGGTCGCTCAAGCGCTCAATCAGCGCGGTGTGCGGCCCAAAGAGCTGATAACCGGCGCCGCACAGGCGCTCAACCACATAGTGCAGACGTTCGACCGCCTCCGCGTCTGGGAACGGCCCGTACGCCGTGCCGCCGGTCAGTTCACGTCGACTGGGCCCGGTGGCCAGGCGTACCAACACGAAACCCGGCTCACTCGCAGGAGTGACCGACAGCAGCGTGAAACGCGCGTGCGGCGCGGCACCGGGATGTTGCAACAGCACTGGCTCGGGTTGGCTCATGCGTAGTCTTACTTCTCGTCCTCGCTATCGTCGAAATCGTCCAAGTCGGCATCATCGAAGTCTGCATTGGCGCCACCCAGCGTCGGTTTGGATGGGGTGACCCCCATGCTCGCCAAGGCCGGACCTGCTTGTTTTTTGAAGTTCGAAGCCGGCGTCAACGGGCCCAGAATGCCTTCCAGAGCCATGCGCATCTGCGCAAAATCGCGAAACGCATGTTCGCGGAACAAATCGTACGCGGTCCACATCAAATCCGCACAAATTTCCGCCGGCACGCGGCCGGTTTGTGCGCCCAAACCGGGCAGCGCAACCGAGCGAATCGAACCCGGTTCTTCGGTGTTTTGGATATGCACCGCCTGAAATGCCGCCGCGCACGCCAGCGCGACATTCATGCTGGCGCTGATGTCTTCGTTAGAACTCACCATGGTCGGCGTGGAAATCAAAAAGCGCGGCTGCGGGCGCTCGGTGGGCACACACACCGCGTGCCCGACCGGCATTGCACCTTGATGCAAGCGTTTGATCTGACTTTTCACGCCAAATTCGATGCTATTGCCGAGGAATTTTTTGATCACCAAATCCAAGCCGCCGTCCATGCTGCCGGCCGAATTGGTAGGCGATACCCAGGCGCTAACTGGCTGATCGAGCATCGAACCATGCACGATCTCAACCTCCGGATTGCCCTCAAAACTGGAGCGCCAAGCGGCAATAATCTTCGGATTGATATCAACCAGTATCACTTTGACCAGCATGAACTACTCCAATCGTAAGTTGTTGTTTAACAGCGGCGCGAAGCTTTGTCGGTGTGCGCGGACTCTTGCGCGCTCCAGCGGGCAGAAGCGTTCGACCGATGAAGCGCAGGTCGAACCCACCATGGCTTGAGCCATGCCCTGAGATTCATCCCCTCCTTGCTTCATTGCAAACCTCACACCGTGAACTCCACCAAATACTCCAAACGCTGCTGTTTGGGCGAATACACCACGTATTCGTCGTCGGCAAATTGTGAGGGTGCCAACATTTTGTGGCGCACACCGTGGCAGGAATCAAAACCATCCGGCGGCGCTTCCAAGCCGTAGGTGATTTTTTTGTACGGTGCCATTTTGCCCAAAGCGACGCGCGCGACCGCCATGAAGCGCGTGCCTTTTTTGCCGGGCGTGGTGTAAAACGCCGCGGTGCAGGCGGTATCGCCAAAATAAATGCCATTGCCCAGCCAACCAGCGTCGGTACGATTAACGCCCATGCTCACCACGATCTTCGGCATCAAAATACCGCGGGACAGCAAACCCACCCAGTTACGCACCCGCGAGCCGTGCAGTAATTGCCGCTGGTTGTCGACATGGTCGGTAAATGCCGCCCATTCTTGCGGCCGGCGCAACGTATAAACCTGTTTGACTTTGATCGATTTACTCTTGATTTGCGAAGCAATCACATAATTGGCAATCTGCTGGAACTCAATGCTATTGGGTTCCAACCAGCCAACCTGGCATTGCAGCGCTTTGTATTTGGCATCAATTTCGTCATCAAACAATACGCTGCCCGCTTCGCCGTTGACTTGCAGCATATCCTTCATTAACTGCAAGATTTCCTGCTTTTGCTCAAAATCAGCAGGCGAGTCGATGATGGCTTCATTAATCGCCTCGCGCGTGCGACCAATGCGGTGCGGAATGCAGGTGTAGAACTCACCGGATAATTGTTCGATCTGCGATTGCTGGCGGCTCGAGGTTTTACCATCGATCGCTTTGACGATCTGGTAAAGCTGCTGCAGGATGGTCTCGCCCTTTTCGATTTGGCCCAGCGTCAACACACCGAGTGGGGTTTCGATGCCGTGCGCGGTGATCTTGGCGGCGACCGTGGAAGTGAGCGCGTTGGTCGCTTCGTCGTAGATATAACCGATCAGCGCCTGCACACCGGCGGGTAAAGTAGACGGCGCGCGTTGTGCACGTTTATCCTTTTCGCTTTCGATGCGCTCTAGCGTTTTATTGTCAATGGCGCCACTGGAATTACCGCGCGCCTTATGCGAGCCGATTTTGGATGACGCCAGCGACACTTCTTTGTAACCCTTACTGGCACCGGTTTTCTCGCGATAAATCTGTTGATAACAGACCTCCGCCTCTGCCCGGTTGTCAAAATGCCGCGTCTCACGCGCGCCCGCATTCGGATTGCTTTCCAAATCGTCAGTGCGCCCGTAATGGGTAAACACCCGATAGCGGCTCAATCCCGGCGCTTCATGTAACTCAATCGCGTAATACTTATTGTGATTGGACTTGATATCCGTGACCTGCAACACCGCCTTGGTCAAGACCTCGAATTCCTCCGCAAATGTCGGTTCATCGGTGGCGCCAAATTTGTACGCTTTAGGCTTAGCCATTTTGTTCGTCGAGTGAGGCGAACGTGGACGACCCAGGCACGTTTGTAGCAAAGACTACAAGCGCGGCGCCAGAAAATCACCTGCAAATCACCACGGAGCTTGACTGGTGGTGGGTGCGAGCCAAACTGATATGTCAGCCTACGTCAGCGCACGGCGCCGGCCCAGCGCGCGCGGCTGTGGGTGGGTTCGATCTGTGATCGAACGCTTCACCGTCACCATGCAGGAAAAACGTCAGCGCACAGTGCCGACCCACCAGAGCCTGAGGCGTTTGGTGGGTTGGGGCAGGGCACGGGCCTTTGCGGCGCGCTAGCCTTTCATTCACGCTACAAATGAGCAGTGTTGGCCGTTGCTCCCATGCGCAATAATCCGGCTCATTCAACTCCGGTGCTTATGCATGAGTAGACAAGGTTTTGACCCTGATGTGCAGTCCAGTCTGGGTTTCGACTGGCCTGTTGTCGCACTCAATGTGGTGGCTGCGCAAAACGCATCGGTCGCAGCAGCAGCGCCACCTGACACTCCTGCACTAGTCAATCCGCCCGCACCAGTCAATCCGCCTGCGCCCGCCGAGCTATCAGTTGACCCCGCGATCACGGCCCAATCCGCCCCGCTGCGGCCCGCGCAACTGGCGATCGCCGGCTGTGTGCTGGGTGGTGCGATTGGCGATGCGATGGGACATCCCACTGAGTTTTTGTCGCTCGCGGCGATTCGTCAGCGTTGGGGCGCGCAAGGCGTAACGGGTTTCGAGTTGTACTGGGACCGCGCGGGCAAACACTTTGCGCCGTACACCGACGACACGCAAATGGCCGAAGCGGTGTTGCGCAGTTTGTTGGACAGTCGCGATGCCGATGAAGACTTGGACGCCGCGATGCGCCGCATGGCCAAACGCTTCGTTGATTGGGCGGAGCGTCCGCAAGGTGGCCATCGGGCACCCGGCAACGCCTGTTTGGCCGGTTGCCGCGCGCTGGCCGCGGGCACGCCTTGGCATTTGGCCGGCGGCGCAACTGCGGGCGGCTGCGGCTCGGTGATGCGCGCCTATCCGTTTGGATTGCTGTTTCGCCATGATTTGCAGCGCGCCGAACGCTGGGCAGTTGCCCATTCAAAGCTCACCCATCGCGATCCAATCGCGCTCGCCGCCAGTGCGGCCATGGCAGTCGGCGTAGCCTTGGCGCTGCGCGACGTGGCGCCCGTACAAGTGGCCTCAGACATGATCGCCGCCGCAGCGCGCTACTGCACGCGCACCGCCATGATGATGGCGCAGGCGTTAGACGACGCCCAAAATGGCGTGGCCGCCGATATCACCCTCGATCGCCTGCGCGGCTGGGCTGCACACGAGGCCATCGCCGCCGCCTTGTACTTGTTCCTACGCCACCCCGACGACCCGCGCGCCGCGATTTTGCAAGGTGCCAATTCCTCCGGCGACAGTGATTCACTAGCCACACTAGCCGGTTCCCTAGTCGCCGCCCGTTGCGGCCTTGGCTCGCTACCAGCCGAGTGGATACGCGACGTGGAACGCTCCGACGAGCTGTTGGCGCTGGCGCGCCGCTGTTAGGGCTGCTATCGGCGGTTGCATTTGGACATAGGCTTCTGGCGGAACGTCAAAAAATCCTGCGTGTCTTGTGCCATGGAATGCCCCCGCAAAGACATCAGAATACGGGCAGGCAAGTGCACAAACCACACCGGCCGGTCGCGAACGACCGGCCGGTCTGACGCCCCTGGGGAGCGGACGCGATCTTTCGGGATAGATCGCGCCGCGGGGATCAGAAGAACTTGTAATCGAGGCCGACGTAGTACGAACGACCGCGTGGATCGGTGTAGGTAGGATCAAACCCGGCGATGAAGAAGAATGCTTGGTTGGAGAACGGCGGTTCTTCGTCGAACAGGTTGAGCACACCGGCGCGTAAGTTGAGGTTGTCGTTGACTTCCCAGATTCCGGTCAGATCCCACAGCGAGTAGGCGTCTACATCGCGCTCTGGCAGGCGCCCGTTGGTGAACGGGTCGTAGGTGGTGTTCTGGTCGAGATAACTGGAGGAGTAGGTGTTTGCTAGCGTCAAGCCGAAGGCGCCCTGATCCCAGTTGAACGCGATGCGGTGGCGCCAGCGCTGGATCACTTGGTCGTTGAGGAAGCGGCCAACGTTGTCGCGGTAGGGTTCCAGCGGCCCGAACTGGCGCTCGTAGTTCATCACGTAGGTGCCAGTCAGGTTGACGCTGAACTCGCCGTATTCGGTATCGCCGGTGCTCAATCGAGCACTCAGATCGACGCCAGAGGTTTTCAGTTTGCCCTGGTTCTGCTTCTGCAAGATGATGTTGGTGATGAAACCGCTCGCGTCGCGTCGGATGAAGGTGCCGTTGTAGAGCGCCGGGCTCTCAATGATGATCTGCTCGCCGAGCGTGCTGATCACGTCCTCTTTCTGCAGCCACCAGTATTCCAGCCCTATGTTGAAGGTGTTGCTGGGCTCGTACACCGTGCCGAGCGAGAACTGCGTGGAGGTTTCCGGATCAAGATCCGGGTTGCTGCGGCGTTCAACCGGCCACTGGTCGGTGCAAGTGTCGATATTGCCTTGGGCGGTTGCGCATTGCGGATCGGTGATCAAGCTGGAGGTGACACCGAACACCGTCGGTCGGTACAAATCATTGAGGGACGGCGCGCGAAAACCGGTGCCGGCAGAGGCACGTACGATCAAATCCTCACGGGGTTGCCAGCGCATGCCGAACTTCGGATTGACCGTTGAGCCCACCTCGGAGTAATCGTCAAAGCGCAGCGCCGCCTGTAATTCCAGCGTCTCGGTGACCGGCGCATTCAACTCGGCATAGGCCGAGAAGACATTACGATCTTCGTCGGTCGCCACCAACCTGGATTGGCCAGGGCCGAGTGTGCTGTCGCGATCGCCAGCGATGTTGTTAGAAAGCAGCAGTGCCGAAGGCGTGAACTTCTGCGACTCATTGCGCAGTTCGCCACCGAGCGCTAAACCGAGGAATCCGCCATCGAGTTCGTTCAGTGAGCGGGTGAAGTTGAAATCGACACCCTGGCTGACACCCTCGGATTTGCGCGCCTCGTCGTCAATGGTGATCGAATCGAGCAGCGCCAGGCCTTGCGCCGACGACGGACCGAAAGGATTGACCGTGCCATTGCGCACCGCGGCGTCAATTTCGCTGAACAACACATAACCGCCGACGTAGCGATCGGTCGCCTCGTTTTGACTACGGAATAGCGCGCTGCCGTAGTCCCATTCGCCGAAGGCGCCTTCCAGGCCCAGCACGATGCGGCTACCTTCGCTGGTGACCTCATTGGTGCGGTTGCCGGCTTCAGTCATGCGATAGCGGATGCCGCTAAAAGTGGTCGGCAGACCCGCTCGGGTCAGCACGCTGCGATAGGGTTCTGGCAGCACCGACACCGGCAGATTGCGGATGCGTTGCGGATTAGGACTGAGGCGATAGATGGTCTGGGCGCGCGAGTAGGCCAATTCGGCGAACAACTCATGGCTGTCGCCGATTTTTCTGGCGGCGCGACTGATGAAGCCAATCTTGTCTGACTCGGGGTAGATTTCGGTGTCCTGCATATAGTCGTAACTACACGCAACCGGACCACCCGGACCTTGCGGCGCAAACACCGTGGCGGGCGGATTGCAACCCGGTGAACTGGGATTGATGCGGTTGCGCGTGGTGCCGGCCGGCAGCAGCCCAGCAGTGATCAGCGCATTGCGCTGCGCTGTGTTGATATCGATATTGGCTGGGTAGGTATTGCTCGACATCAAGGCCGGCAGCAGCGAGGCCAGCGGTCGCTCGCGGATGAAGTCGCGCTGGATGGAGCGCAGCGCGCCCAGATGTTGCACATCGAGCGTGCCGAACACGTTGTAGCCATCGTCCTGCAGGTCGCCAAAACCACCGCTGATGGTCGCGGTTTGTTTGTCGGCACCGCCGTCCTGGGTGTCGGCGCCCGACAGGCTAAGATCAAGCCCTTGGTAGTCGTTACGGGTGATGAAGTTGATCACACCACCGATGGCGTCTGAACCGTACAGCGCGGATGCGCCGTCCTTGAGCACCTCGACGCGTTCGATGGCGCCGGCCGGGATGTTGTTGAGGTCGACACCGGCCTCATCGCCGGGCGACGCAAAGTTGGCCAGACGTCGGCCATTTAACAGGATTAGCGTGCTCGACACGCCGATACCGCGCAGATTGGCGCCGTTGAAACCGCGCTGGCCCGAGGTGCCGTCGGTAATGCTGGCGCCATCGGACAAGGGCGCGGTATTGGCGGACAGCGTGCGCACAATTTCCGCCGCGGTGGTCACGCCACGCTCACGGATATCTTCGCGGGTGATGATTTCGATCGGCAGCGCGGTCTCGCCGTCCAGACGCTTAATGCGCGAGCCGGTGACAAATACGGTGTCGAGTTCGGTCTGTGCCTGCTCAGTATCGGCATCTTGGGCGCTGGCCGCGCTAGGCAGCCACAGGGCCTGTGCCAGCGCCAACGCCAGCAGCGAGCGCTGCGTTGTGAGCCGTCGCTTGTGGGTCTTGTGCATGTGAGTTCCTCGGAATCTGGCGGGATTTGCAGCGCACAGCCGGCGCTGGACGGCCGGGGGAGCCGGCTGTGGGCGCACTGTACGCAGGGTTTGCAGCGTCGCCAGATGCCGCGTCGCGCTCTGGCAAGTCAGCGTCGCAATTGTGAAAGCGCGGCGCGTGCGGATGGCAGTTCGGCAACGCGCATTGCGCGATTGCGACACCGGCTTGCACAAATGTGGGCCAGGGAGCGACGTGTCAGACACTCCTTCGATGCTTGCTGCCATGATCCGCGCCGACTGAAGGCTTCTGGACCCCCGCATGCGCACACAACGTCATTTGCTGACTTCGCCGGTGCCCGGCACCACCCGTGAATTGCTCAGCCTGCATTACGGCCCAGCAAATAGTGGCCGCAAAGCGACCATCCAGGCCGCGCTGCATGCCGACGAACCGCCCGGCCTGCTGGTAGCTTTCCATCTGCGCGCTTTGCTGGCTGAACTGGAAGGGGCAGGGCGGTTGCGTGGCGAAGTGCTGCTGGTACCCGCGGCTAATCCGCTCGGGCTGTCGCAGCGTTTGCTGGG
>CAZLSB010000095.1:0-13614 GCA_964561825.1 uncultured Xanthomonas sp. | reverse complement strand
ATCTTCATCATTTATCACCGGGCTGGCTTGTCTGCCGAAGGTTTCCGCAGGCAGAAGGGGCACTCTTTGCCGAGCTTTGGTAGTGGAAGGAAGGGATGTGCGGCCTGACAATGTGTGTTGCTGAAGAGGTGGAATACTCAATTCTTAAATTCATGATAGACAACCATTTCAGCGGTAATTGCTTTGGTAAAATTCAACTTATCTAACTGCTCTTCAATTTCTTTGGTTCTTGGGACATTATCGTCAACAAATGAATAATTACTAAAGTAATTCCTGTTTTCCCTAGCCCATCCTTTGGGAGTTGGCACAATTATATGATGCTTTTCTGAATAGATTACTTGGTGCGTGAAATTTTGTTTGCTTTTTGCCATAAACCATTTTCTTTAAAATGTTTATACATTGAACTGCTTCAAAAACGAATTAATGCTTTCAACTACTTTCTCCCTTCGGTAAATCAAGAATTGTGGATAGTTTTCAAGTTTCCAAAGCGCTTGATCAGATGGAAGTAAATGATGTTCAAGAATATCTTCTCCACGTTTTTCGACTACATCAATCAAATACTTATCTGGCTCTTTGTTGCTTATGTTTCGATTAGTCTTTCCGCCTATGAAAGCCATATTGGCAATTTCATTTATATCCTTGGGGTTTACTCCCTGACGTTTTAATAGTGATTTAGGGAAGATGTGATGAAACTGTAGAGCATGTATCCTGCCGACCATTTTTTCCCCTATGGCTACACCTGTAAACCAGTCTCGAATTCCTTGTTGTTTGCCTATAATGAAAAGCATACTGAAGTAGGGACTTCTTCTGCTTTTTCCCTTTAAATCATCAACTGATGCATAGAAATTCTTTACTTGAAGCTTGAGTATTGATAAAAGTTCGTCAAGATTTTGAGTTTTGTGCAAGGCTGAGATATCGCTATCCAGTAAACCTTCACTTGAGCCAAGACCGTAACGGCCTTTCATCTGAGCTACATAGAACCAAAACATTAACTTCTTTTCTTCGCTCTTTGATAGCTTCTCCTTTTTAAGATTCGCATAATATGCTATAGGAATTAGCAAGAAAGGTGAACCTAATAATCTAAGGTTTTCAATACGGGCATTGCTCTTTAGTAGATTAATAGCAAATCGTAAACTGTGTTGAGTTTTTTTCCAGGCTTCTTTGAAAGCTGCAACTGGCACACGGTTGACTGTCTTAAATTTACTTTGATTGGTTGCAAAGACTACTAAAGCTTTTACTAGAATACCTGAATCAAGCAGGTAATCTTCGTTGTCCTCAAATTCCTTGGCAAATTTGTCAAGCTCTTGAATGAAGCCTTTCCATTTTGAGGTAATTTGTGCCAGCGCTAAATCTGAACCGCGAAGTTTTACACCAAGAGAGTTCACGCGCACGAATATTTCGGTTACTTCCTCATAGGAAAGTTTTTTATCCAGAATAATCATGCGGTATTGGTAATCTTCAATTTTCTTTAGCTTCCGTAACCGTTCTGAATATTTCTCCCAGTCTGGATCATCTGAATTAATACCTAGTGGTTTTAATAATTGAGATTCTGACTTTTTGTAAACGTCAGAGACAGAAATCCATGTAGGATCATTTTTTAGTGAGCGTGATGCCACAACGAAGGTTCTCTTGCGTAGTTCTTCCATGATGTCGCTGTCCTTATTTTCATCATCACCCTCATCATCAGTGTCATTATTGTCGATATCATCATCTTCATCCTCTGCATCTTCTTCATTTTGAATAGCAGTAACTTCTTCTTCAGCAATAGTATCTGGGTGATTGAGATTGAACATTATCTCAATGGGCTTCTTTTTGTTTCTCACGGATACCGGATTTCCTGTTAGGAGGGAAGTGAGGCTTGTTAATCGCTGTTGCCCATCCAATAAAAGATACCTGCCCGACTGTTCTATATTTTGCACACCTGAAACTTGTAGACTCCTCTCTTCCAAAGTTGGTTCTGCGTCCCAAACGAGTATAGTGCCAGATGGATACCCTCTGTAGAGTGAATCTACCAAATCTCTTACTTTAACAGCATTCCATACATATCTGCGCTGCATTTCAGGTAATGCCAACTCTTTGGTTAGTACTTTATCTACTAATTGTCTAACTGATATATCTTGGTTTGCCATTTAACATAAATTAAATAATTAACTATTTGATTATTAGTGAAATAAATATAACACAATATTACACCCTATCTATTATGCGAATATATCTTTGATATAAGGTAAACTTTTTTTTCCTTTGCATCGTAGACATTATGTAATGGGAACTAAAGTAAAGATAAAAACAGTTTTGAGTGGCTTTTTTGCGGGTTTTTCTTTTCGCAAGAAGGTGGAAAATGATCCCAAAGGCGATTTGCATGTGATTCAAATGAAAGACCTGGAACACAACTACTCAAACATTGGTATGAATTTAACCAAAATCAAATCAGATAAGGTCAGTGATAAGAATTTCCTGCAAAAAGGAGATGTCCTGCTAATTACTAAAGGTGCAAATAACTATGCGGTAGAGTATAAGCATGAACTCAAAAAGGCTGTTGCGGCTTCTGCCTTCTATGTATTAAGGCCAAATCAGAAAAAGATCCATCCATCATATCTCACCTGGTATATCAATCAATCACCTGTTCAGCAATACTTCAACGCAAACATGGCAGGTACCTATATTCCAAACATTAATAAAGGAACCATTGAAGGGATTGAAATCGAAATACCTGAAAAAAATATACAAGAAATGATTTGCAGGATCGATTTTTTACGGAAACAGGAGTATTTATTAACGGAGCAATTGCTTGCTAAACGTGAGCAAGTTGTATCCAGAACATTATTAAAGATTTTAAATGACTAAGAAAATGACGGAAAAAGAAAAAAGAAAAATCCACAATCGAGTTAAGGAAGTGATAGAAAAAGCATATTCACTTCAAGATAAAGGAGCGAGTGTTCCAAGCGGTATTTTAAAAGATGTAGATCGACTTCAAGAGGAAGCGGTTGATGAAATCGCGAAGGGAACAATAGACGGAAGTGCACTTCTCAGCATAGTAGATGGCAGAGCAATTGAACTTGAAAATATTCTAAAAAAAATTATGAGTAACAGGGTAAATCAAGATCAAATCAACAGCACCCTTTGGGCAGCTTGCGATACCTTCAGAGGAGCATTCGATTCATCTGAATACAAGAACTACATTTTAGTATTCATGTTTTTGAAATACCTAAGTGATGTCTGGAAGGACAAGCACGAGGAGTATGCAAAGCAATATGGAAAAGATAAGGAACTGATCTCTCGTAAGATGAAACGTGAGCGATTTGTACTCCCGGATAATTGCACGTTTGATTATCTCTATGAACATCGCAATGATGCTGACATCGGTGAGAAGATAGATAAAGTACTCGCCAAGATAGAAGACCAGAACCTTGAGAAACTCGAAGCAGTTTTCCGCAACATCAGTTTTAATTCTGAAAAACTGGGGCAAACAAAAGATCGCAATCGTAGGCTTAAGAATCTCCTTACCGATTTTAACAATCCAATTCTGGATTTCAGACCTTCTGTCTTAGGACGGAAAGAAGATTTGATCGGCAATGCCTATATGTACCTGATAGAAAAGTTTGCTTCTGGTGCAGGCAAAAAGGGAGGCGAGTTTTACACACCTCACGAAGTTTCTGAACTACTCGCAAGACTCATTGCACCAAAGGCAGGTGCACGCATAAGTGATCCAACTTGTGGATCGGGGTCATTGTTGATTACTGTAGCAGAGCACGTAACCGACAAAACAGGAAAGCACTCTAAAGATTTTTCACTATACGGGCAAGAAAGCAATGGCGACACTTGGGCATTATCAAAACTCAATATGTTTCTGCACGGTATGGACGCAGCCCATATTGAATGGGGCGATACCATTAACAATCCCAAACTTTTAGAAGGGGACAAGCTGATGAAGTTTGATGTGGTGGTTGCCAATCCTCCGTTCTCCTTGGATAAGTGGGGCTATGAAGAAGCAGAGGCTGATCGCTTTAAAAGATTTTTACGTGGCTTGCCGCCAAAAAGTAAAGGCGATTATGCCTTTATTCTTCACATGATCGAAACCACATTGCCGACTGGAAAAGTGGGTGTGATTGTTCCGCATGGTGTATTGTTCAGAGGTGGAGCCGAACAGAAGATCAGAAAGACCTTGATTGAAGACAACTACCTCGATGCTGTGGTTGGTTTGCCAACGAACTTATTCTTTGGTACAGGTATTCCTGCTGCTATTCTCATCTTCAACAAAGCACGCAAAACCAAAGACGTACTCTTCATTGATGCCAGCAAAGAATACCAGGAAGGTAAAAAGCAGAATACCTTACGAATGCAAGACCTTGAGAAGGTTGAAACTGCTTATAAAAACTACGAAACCATTCCCAAATATGCGTTCAAAGCAACCCTCGATGACATAAAGGAGAATGACTATAACCTGAACATTCCACGCTATGTAGATACATTCGAAGAAGAAGAAAAGGTTGATATTAAGAAAACACAAAAGGAAATTGAGAAGCTGGAAGAAGAACTGGGGGTGGTGCGGAAGGAGATGAACAAATATTTAAAGGAGCTAGGGTACTGATGGAGAACATGAGGAAAAATAAGAAGCCAGGTTATAGACAAACTAAGATAGGATTGATTCCAAATGATTGGGAAGTTAAGAAGCTTAGTGAACTTGGGATTTTTCTAAAGGGCAAGGGGATTCTAAAAGAACAGCTTGCTGAAACTGGATTACCCTGTGTTCGTTATGGCGAAATTTATACAACACACGATTTTGTAATTAAAGAGTTCCGTTCATTTATAAATGACGAAGTTGCAAAAGAGAGTGAACCAATTTTTCATAACGACATACTTTTTGCCGGTTCGGGTGAGACATTGGAAGAAATTGGAAAGGCGGTTGCATATATCGGTGATGAAGAAGCTTACGCTGGGGGTGATGTTGTAATATTAAGGACTAGAAAAAATGCAAGCTCAGAATATCTTTCCTATATTCTGAATACTGATGTAGCAGGTAGACAAAAAAGAAGATTTGGACAGGGGCACTCAGTGGTCCATATCTATGCACGTGATCTATCTGAATTACTGGCTCCCATTGCCCCGCTTCCAGAACAACAAAAAATAGCACACATTCTCAGCACGTGGGACAAAGCCATAGAAAAAACCGAACAACTCATTGAACAAAAGCAACAACTCAAAAAAGGGTTGATGCAGCAGCTGCTTACCGGGAAGTTGAGGTTTAAGGAGTTTGTGAAGTCAAAGAAAATGAAGAAGTCCAAGTTGGGGTTGGTGCCGGATGATTGGGAGGTTGTAAATATCAAAGAGATCGGAAAAGTAGGAGCTGGGGGGACACCAAGCACAACCAAAAGGGAGTATTGGGGTGGAGACATTAGATGGATGAATTCAGGAGAATTAAATCTTAAGTACGTACACGAAGTAGCGGGGAGAATTACTCAGGAAGGACTTAATAATTCGAGTGCTAAGTTTCTTCCAAAATATTGTGTGTTAATTGGGCTTGCCGGCCAGGGTAAAACAAGAGGTACAGCAGCCATCAACATGGTTGAGTTATCAACAAATCAGTCCGTTGCATTTATTGGACCGGATTCGAAGAAAGTATACTATCATTTTCTGTTTTATAATTTGGACTTCCGATATGAGGAATTAAGAAAACTATCAACGGGAGAGGGCGGTAGAGGTGGACTAAATTTGGATATTATTAAAAATGTAAAAATCGCTAAACCATCTTTAGTAGAGCAGAAAAAAATAGTCAGCATTCTTTCAATTTTGGATATGGGGATTCATAAACTCCAATTTCAATTGAATCAATTCAGAGAAGGAAAAAAGGGGCTAATGCAAAAGTTGCTAACGGGTGAAGTGAGGATAAAAAAATTGAAAAAATATGGGACCATTAGATGATATCATACTGAAAGGAATATTGAATACTGACGCAACTGGCAATGTCTTGCAAAAAGAAGACGATAAGATTGAGTATAAAGAAGTTTTTGAAAACGGATCGAAGGAAGCAAAAGCTAAGTACGCCAAGGAGCTGGCAGCGTTATGCAATTATGATGGAGGATATTTATTTTTTGGAGTAAGTGATGATGGAAAATTAGTAGGGCTTAAGAACTTTAATGAACCTGATAATGCCGGACTGGTTAATGACATCAACACTTATTTTTCGCCTGCCATACGCTTTCAATCCAAACGCATCAATATCAATGAAGTTAATGTTTTCGTGATCTATGTTGAAAAGAGAACTTCTATCCCTACTGTTTGTATTAAGGGTCATCAGGATATAATTAAAGAAGCAACAATTTATTGGAGGTATTCAGCTCGGTCTGCTCCAATCTCCTCAGGGGATTTGATCAATTTGCTTAATTGCCTGAAAGGCGAAAACTCCAAAGAACTAGTGGAAATCGCAAAGAAAGATTTTCGAAGCAAGTTCAAACCCAGGCTCGAACTCAACGGAGAAATGAAGAGTGGTGATGAAGTAAAGATAAGAATTGAGAACCGAGGTGAAATTGCGCATGTAGAAGACTTCCAGATCGTAGAAAGCAACTGTGAGCAGATCTTTCCACCCACATGGAGGAACTATTCTATTACCAAAGAAAATGGAGTACAAGCTATAGTTAAATTAGATAGACAGTGGCAAGAAGCGGATTTTAAACTTGCAATTAATTATTGTGATGACGAAGGGTACAAGTATCAATCAATCATCACTTTCAAAAATGACAGAACAACTATAGAAACTACAGAGTTATAGTCGTAAAATGATATGAAAAAACAAGAAAAACAAATAGTGATTTACAAGGCCGAAGATGGCCAGGCAATGCTTGAGGTAAGGCTTCAGGACGAAACGGTCTGGCTTTCAAATCAGCAGATGGCTGATCTCTTCGGGCGGGAGCGAAGTGTCATCACTAAGCATATAAATAACGTTTTTAGTGATAAAGAACTTGACAATAAAAGCAATGTGCAAATTTTGCACATTGCTGGCGCTGATCGCCCAACAAAGTTTTACAACCTGGATGTAATCATCTCAGTAGGATATAGGGTGAAATCCAAACGGGGTACCCAATTCCGTATTTGGGCGAGTAAAGTCCTTAAAGATTACCTCGTAAAAGGGTTTGCCGTAAACGAAAAGCGACTACAGGAAAAGACCCAACAGTTGGAAGAGCTGAAAAAAGTAATCCACTTGCAGGAAAAAGTGTTTTCTGCGAATGCGCTACAGCAGGGTGAGGCAGAAGGTTTGCTTCATGTGATTTCGGAGTACATGCAGGCACTTGATATACTGGATGATTACGACCATCAAAGGCTCCAGCTACCTAAAAAACAGTCAAAAGAACTTCACCGGATTAGCTACACTGAAGCAAAGCGAGCCATCCAAAAATTAGGCGAACAAACGGGCGTTTCAGGCCTTTTTGGTAAAGAGAAGGACGACTCCTTCAAAGGCTCACTGGAAAACATCTACCAGACCTTTGATGGTAAAGATCTGTATCCATCCATCGAAGAGAAGGCAGCTCACCTGCTTTATTTTGTAATCAAGAATCACTCATTTACTGATGGCAACAAGCGCATCGCGGCATTCCTGTTTGTCTGGTTCTTGGATTTGAATAAACTTTTGTACGATGGCCATGGCCAAAAGCAATTGGCTGATAATGCCCTGGTGGCATTAACCCTAATGATCGCAGAAAGCGATCCGAATGATAGAGACATGATGGTTAAAGTAGTGGTCAACCTCATCCAAAGGAAACAATGAAAACAGTATCATACCAGGAATGGGCAGATTCACAAAAGCCAGTGCTAACCCTATTAAAAAAATTGAGCTGGAAATATATTTCTCCTGAACAAACTGAAAAAGAACGGGGCGAAATTCTTTCCAATGTAATTCTGGAAAGCATTCTTGAGGAACAGCTTCAGGTAATCAACAAGTTTGAATACAAGGGGAAGGAATACAAGTTTTCGCAAAGTAGTGTCCAAGCGGCCATCAACGCATTGAAGAACGTGCCGGATGAAGGTTTGGTGCAGACGAATGAAAAGATCTATGATTTGCTTACGCTTGGTAAGAGCTTTACTGAAACCATTCAGGGAGATCAAAAAGCCTTCACGTTAAAATATATTGACTGGGCAAAACCTGAGAACAACGTTTATCATGTAACTGATGAATTTGTGGTGGATGGAACTAAGAAGCAATGTCGGCCCGATCTCGTTCTTTTTGTAAACGGAATTCCGTTTGCTGTTTTAGAAAACAAACGGAGAGATAAGAACCAGTCCATTGAAGAGGCTATTTCTCAGCATATCAGAAATCAAAAAAAGGATGTAGGTATTCCTCGTCTTTTTCACTACTCTCAAATATTGCTGGCTGTTCAACCCAATCAGGTAAAGTATGCGGTTACAGGAACAAGAGCAAAATTCTGGTCGGTATGGAAAGAAGAAAATGAGAAAGAGACACAGAAACTCATTAAGTCAAAAGCAAGCGGTGAAGATGCGGAAAATCGGCTACCAACGGAGCAAGATCGCTCAATGGTTGCGTTATGTAATCCTCAAAGGCTTGTAGACCTAATCTATAAATTCATTGTTTATGACGGTGCTGAGAAAAAGATTGCCAGGTACCAGCAGTTCTTCGCTGTCCAGGAATCGCTTAAAAGGATTCAGCAAACGGATGCCGATGGAACCCGAAAAGGTGGGGTAATTTGGCACACCCAGGGAAGCGGTAAATCCTTAACTATGGTTATGCTTTCTAAAGCTATTGCCCTTGAAGACGCTATTGTTGATCCCCGTATCATAATTGTTACAGACCGTATTAATCTCGATAAACAGATTTACAAAACATTCTTGAATTGTGGCAAGAATGTAAAGAAAGCAAGGTCAGGTAATGATTTGATAGAATTGCTCAAAGACAAGGGCAATGAAAATATAACCACCATCCTTGATAAGTTCCAGACTGCATTAAAGCGTAAGGATTTTAAGGATGAATCACAGAATCTTTTTGTGCTGGTAGATGAAAGCCATCGAAGTCAATACGGTACTGCTCATGCAAAAATGAAGAACATGCTACCCAACGCATGTTATGTTGGGTTCACTGGAACACCGTTATTAAAAAATGAGAAGAGCACTGCTCGAAAGTTTGGTGGTTTTATTCACAAGTACACAATTGATCAAGCCGTGGCAGATGAATCCGTTTTGCCATTACTTTATGAAGGACGTTCTGCAAAATTGAGTGTTAATAAGGAACAAATCGATAAAGGCTTTGAGCGGCTATCGGCACCTCTGAGTGAAGAAGCACAGAAAGACTTGAAAAAGAAATTTGCTACCATAAGTAAGATCTATGAGTCCAACCAGGTAGTTGAAGAAGTAGCTTATGACATATCAAGACATTTCTGTCAAAACTGGCAAGGAACGGGATTCAAAGCTCAATTAGCTGTTCCTAAAATTGATACCGCCATTCGATACCAACGCTATTTTGAAAGTCAGACTGATCCAAGCTTAAAAATTAATAGCAGGGTAGTATTCACGCCACCCGATAGTCGTACCGATTACGATGATGTTTGGACAGAGGCAAGCAATGAGGCTAGAAAGTATTGGACTCTATTGATGGAGAAATACAGATCACAGGAGGAGTATGAGAATGATGTAGTGGAGAGATTCAATGATCCCACCAATGAAGTAGAACTTATAATTGTTGTGAGTAAACTGCTTACGGGCTTTGATGCACCTCGCAATGCTGTCTTATATCTGGCAAAGCCATTGGTTGAACATAACTTATTGCAGGCAATTGCCCGTGTAAACAGGCTATTCGAGGGTAAAGAGTTTGGGTACATCATCGATTATGTGGGTGTGCTTGGTAAACTGGATGAAGCCCTTACAAGCTATAGTGCATTCGAGGGTTTTGATGAGGAAGATTTGAAAGGGACTGTCCAAGACATCAAGGATCAAATACGTAAAATCCCCGGACTACTATCTGATATTTGGGATGTATTCAAACAAGTACAAAATAAGAAAGATCTTGAGTCGCTGGAACGGCAGTTAGGCCCCAAAGACATTCGTGACGATTTCTATAATAGGTTATCATTATATTTAAGAGCACTCCAAGTTGGGTTCTCATCAGATGAATTTTATACTGAGTTTACTGATCAACATATACAATCATTTAAAGATGAGTTAAGGTTCTTTCAAAAAATGCGAATGTCCGTTCAGCAACGATACGCTGAAATTGTGAGCTACAAAGAGTATGAGCCACGCGTTCGGAAATTGCTAGACACATACGTAGATGCGCACGAGATCGAGCAGGTAACGAAACAGGTAAATATTTTCGATCAAAGCATGGTACATGAAGCTTTGGAAGCGTATGGGAAGACCCCTGCTTCTAAAGCCGATATGATTGCCCACCAAATGAAAAAAGTAATTACTGAGAATCTGGAGAAAGACGAAGCTTTCTATAAACGTTTTTCTGAGATGATAGAAGAAACAATAAAAGCTTTCCAAGAGGGGAGGATCGATGAAAAAGAGTATCTGGAAAAAGTATTAAGTACTCAATCTGATTTTCAGTCAGGCTACCATGAAGAGATACCTGAAAGCATTAGAAATAAACCAGAAGCAAGAGCGTTTTTTGGTGCCATATCTGAAGTTTTGAAGACATCACATGATACTAGTGTGAACAGCATAAAGGAATCGTTGGCACAGGCTGGAATTCAAATAGCATCCATTGTAAAAGACCTTACCATCAGGGACTGGAAGAGAAATTTGGATATCCAGCGAAAGATGGAAAACGCTATCGAAGATTTTCTGATGGAGCACCGCAAAGACATGGGTTTTGAAATCACGTTTGATGAGATCGATTCGATTCTGGTAAAGTGTTTAAAGGTTGCAAAGAATAATTACTGATGAATTACAAGGTAAAGTACGGAACCTCGGTAATTAGTTATTCCATTGGTCGATCCAGCAGAAAATCGTTGGCTATAGAAGTTCATCCAGATCTATCAATTAAAGTTGTTGCTCCTACTAAGGCAACAATTTCAGAGATCCAAGAAAAGATTCTTAAACGAGCGCAATGGATCAGAAAACAGCAATATTATTTTGAGCAATTTCTACCCAGAACGCCAAAACGTGAATATGTCTCAGGAGAAACTCACTATTACTTGGGAAGGCAATACATTCTAAGAGTTCGAAAATCTACCGAAGAACTGGTAAAACTAAAAGGTGCAGAATTGATTGTAAATACTTTGAAAACAAATGATACAAATCAAATTAAGCAAACACTTGCCACTTGGTATTACCACCATGCTTTTGAAAAGTTTGATGAGACAATTGTAAAATCCATAAGTCACTTTAAAGAATACAAACTAACTAAACCGAAATTAGTGATTAGAAGAATGGCCAGACGCTGGGGGAGTTGCACACCAGATAAGATGATTATTCTGAATCCTGAAATTATTAAAGCACCTTCTAAGTGCATTGAATATGTAGTGATTCATGAGTTGTGTCATTTAGTACACCCTAATCATAGTCAATCATTTTATGATTTGCAGAATAAGGTTATGCCAGACAATGCGAAATGGAAACTCCGACTTGAAACATTACTGTCTTGAAAAATCTATAATTAATGAACCTACACCGTTGTTTATGAAAAAATGAAAAAGTTTACAAAAGCCTGGGATACGCTAAGCTCTTGTCCGATTGATATTAATAGTCTGCCTAAGACAAGAAACGGATTAAGTTCTGGTTGCACCTGTGTTGAATGTCACAAAGCGCTAGAGGCATGTCAAGGAGATAAAAGATCATGGTATTTCAGGCATGCTAACCCAACAAACTGTAAGGGTGGCCCAATGTCTGCATTACATCTGATGGCTCAGTACCTTTTAACGGGAGATCATATCTTAAAAACAAGAGGAGGGGAGGTGCCCTATTCAAATGGTGCAATGGAATATTGCATTCCAGGTTCTCGATTCAAGGCTGATGTAACTGGAGTCAAAGAAGATGGTTCAAAGTTCCTAATTGAGATATTCGTTACGCATAAACTTGGAGAAGAAGATGAAAAAGTAAAATTCATTCGCGAACTAAAAATACATGCGATTGAAATCGATCTTCGAAAAACTGATCCTGATATTGGCAAAGAGGAACTGCTAGACCTTTTGCTGAATGATATTCGACTTCAAAGAGTGATTTATTCTCCACCAAAAGAAAAGGTATTTAAACCTCAACACCCTATAAGACCAGAAACAAAAACTCAAGAACCATCGCTAATTGAAGGTCTAGCAATTGCCGGAATAGCCGTTTGAATGGGCTGGTGGATTATTAACAAAGTTAAATCCATATTAGGACCGAAAAGAAGAAAGTATAATTAAGTAGAGACCATTTTGAAGATTAAACACAGCAAGTATTGGGAACGTTTACTAATTGAATGGAGGGCTTTAGGTCGTGATGGCCTTACAATTCCGTATATTATTGGAAGCCAGCAATTCTTGCTGACAACCCATATCAATCAGAATATAGAAGAATTGCTAATTGATATTGCAAGCAATAAAGAATGCGAGGTATACATTACATATTGCATGAACATAAACGAAATTATTCTAGGTATTAGAGATAGTTCTAAGAGGAAGATTGCAGGGCACTTTCCACCTCTTGAAGGTAAAGATCAAAGCAAGTTATTTCTGACGAGTTTTGTAGAAAACCTTGGAACTGATGTAGAATCAATTTGCCTATCATTAACCGTAAAGTTTCAAGGGCATATCGATGGTAAACATTTTTCTAAGAGAGGTGATGAATGGGTTGAGTACAGCACAGGTGAAAAGGAATTCATCAGGAGTTGCTTCATAGATTGATTGGAGTCTGGCGCGCTGGCCTGGCCGCTTGGCGAGGTGGCGCGTAGGTATGAGCGAGGAAGCATTTTTGGACCTAGATTTTTTGCATACTTTTTTATCAATGAAAAAAGTATGAGCCCAACGGCTTGAGCGTTACTGAATAATTCTCAAGACACAAATAGCTTAGGATCAAACAAATATCAAATAGATCATTGAGCGATGGATCAAGCATGTGTAATGCTGGCTTTGGTTTGAGTTAGGCCTTGTGCGGCCAGCAATTTCTTATGCTTGGCGCGGCTGGTTGCACTAATGCGCGCCTGCCTGAACGTAGCCGTTTCGGCAAAGGCAGGTGGGCAAAAAATTTTCATACTCAATCTTCATCATTTAATAGACAATTAAAAATGTGCTTTTCGCCTACTTTTCGTTAATTCTGAAAAATTAAAATGTGCCTACTGATTTTCAGACAGGACGCCAATTTCTAAACATTTGCCCCAACATTGTCCCGATTTTTAAAATTCTGTTTTCGGTCAAAATCTCGATTTTTGTCCCGAATAAACGGGATAGTTATTGGGTAAAAAAGTACAATTGAAATCTCCTCTCAGACACCACTAGGATTCAAGGGTGACATTCGTTCCATTGCTGATAGATAATTCGATAAATTGCATTTCATTGGAATATTCGAACTAAGTGAAAGTAAAAATGAAATGGTTGATTTGACAGCTATTAGAATGATATTGACTGATAAATCTGAAAGGCCAAATATTAAAATTATTTATCAATAGCGATAAAGGTAAGGCACGCAATATCA
>CAZLSB010000094.1:1928-13671 GCA_964561825.1 uncultured Xanthomonas sp. | reverse complement strand
CGTTGGTGTTTAACGCAAAGCCTGGCTCGGCCACACAATTGGTACACACCAGCGCAAAGTCTTGATCGGTGGCATCACCGGTGTTTGGCACGCCGTCACCCGGCAAAGTGCTGGCAATCACGCGCACCGTGACCACGCCCACCCCCGCTGGCAGATAGACGTTTTCGACGATATTGCGGTTGTCGGCGCTGCCACCAGTGGTCGAAAGTCCGCCGCTAAACACGTTGCCGCGATAGGTTTGGCCGTCCGCAATCACTTCCAGATCAAGATTGTTGACCAGCGCCGGGTTGGCGCCAGCAGCGCCCGGCGCATCGGTCCAGGCCAAGGTGATACGCACTGGCTGCCCTGCCTCTGGCACGCCGTAGGTGCGCTCATAGGTTTGCGCGGGATTGTCCAATAACTCAGTCTGGTCTACATACACGCGACTGCGGCCTTCGCCAATCGCTTGACGCAAATTGACCCGACCCCAGCCCTCATTGTTGTTCGGTATCGTCGCCGCCACGCCACCCATATCCACCGCGCTATTCACCATCAGCGCCTTGACCAGCGCCGGGCTGGGTGTCGCGCCGCCGTTGTTGCCACGCCACCATTGGGTCAACAAGGCCGCGGTTCCAGAAGCGTGCGGGGCGGCCATGCTGGTGCCCGAACAAAACGCGTAGTTGGCCAACACGCCGGCACCAATCGCAGTTCCACATGAAGCACCACCGGCGACCCGACGCGTCGACGCGATTTGTTGACCCGGTATCGAGATGGTAGGCAGACTGCGACCATCGACGGCGGGGCCGCGGCTGCTGAAGCTAGCCAAAGCGTCCAGCGAACCGGCCCGCTGATTGACCGACGCACCCACGATGATGGGATTTTTTGCCTCTTTGGGGGCCGTAAGTGTGCTGGCATTGGGACCGGAATTGCCCGCCGAAAACACGATCATGAATTGTTCGTTGACCGCAGCGGTATCAAAATTGCCATCGCGGACCATGAAATCGTGGGTACGCGCGGTGGCGTTGTAGCCCACGTTAGAGCCTTCACCGGAGGTCCAGGAATTATTGGTGCCAATCGCATTCAGCAAAATGGCGCGTTTGCTGTTTTCCTGCCAGCCGCCTGCGGGCGGCCAAGGAGCCGCGTTGACGCAAATGGGATTCAGCGCGACGATGGATGTTTGCGGCGCCACGCCTATGCCGTAGTGATAGCCGTTGGCATCACTACCGCCAGAAACCAAACCAGCGCCCGCGATAATGCCGGCGACATGCGTGCCATGGCCGCCTGCGGAATTGTCATTACCCGGTTGGTTGGCAACTACCGGGCAAGTTGGGAAATCATGACCACCCACAATTTTAGCGGTGAGCTCCGGATTGTCGTAGTCAACACCCGAATCGGTTACTGCCCAAGTCACACCTGCACCAGTCAAACCTAGGCCAGCAATCGAGGCAATATAACCAGGGCTGGTCACCACATTCGAAACATTGTAATTGCCGGCCAAAATCTGGCTGCTTAACTCATCGTCGAAATACGGCCTGGGACTGGAATATTCGGTCCACAGCACTTGTGGCAAACCATTGACCTGCGACAGTAGGCCCGCATCGAGCTTTACAATGACGCTCTTCAATGCGCCGTTGGGCTGCGCATCAAAGGTATTCAGCACACGGGCGCCCAGACCTTCAATCTGCGCCAATACATTGGACAGATTGCCGTCGTCATAAACCAGGATTTGCACATTGTCGATGGGGCCTAAGCGGCCCTTGAGCTCCGGGCTGAGCTTCCAATCTGGGCTAAAGCCGCCCTGCCAGCGCACAAAGCTGAGCGATTCGCTGGCACTGGCCGCTTGATCGTCACCCCACACCAAATAGGCATTGTGCGGGTAATACTGGATGACCCGTAAGCCGTTGTTTTCTAAATCGTCGCGCCATGCTTGGCGCGGCGTCTGGGAAAATTGCACCAGACGCAGGGCCTTGCCGGACGCCGACTTGGATGCTGCCCGCTGCACAAAAGTCGGGTCTTTAGGATCAAATTGCTGTGAGCCAAAGGAGATCAGTGCAGCGTTGTCAGCGGCCGACTGCACAACGCTCGATTGATCCTGGTTAGCGTTGCTTCGATGAGATGGCTGCGGCGCGGCGTGCGCCGAGCCCAGCAGAAACACGGTAATAGCACATGCCGAACTTAATCTAATCACGCCTGAACCCTTCGAACGATGAACCTGGAGGGTAAGCGAAGCGGAGATTGTATGTGCGGGGCCTTTTTGCACGTTGACGAATATTTACCGCGCAGTTTGAGGGGTTTTCGGGCGGCGTGCGTGCAACTCCGTCGCGAGGGCTTGGCGAGTGCTGTTGGCTATTGGCTGGTGGTGTAGAGCGGAGCGAGCTCCGCCGTCACCAACCACGTACCAGTACCCAACAACCCAACCTTTCCTACGATCCGCGCGCGGGTGGTGACGCGCTGCTGGTTGGCAACCACCACTTACCGTGATGGCCACGCTCGTTGACTTCGTCGCCTAGTTCCAATTCAGCGTGCATCGGATTGCTCGGCATATCGCGCGCTTTGCAATCGCTCACCTGCGGCCCGGTGCAGATCCATGCGCTGCCGGTAATGCCCATGATTTCAATGCTGTAGGGATTCAAATCGATCAAGTAATGGCCCATAAACCGGTGTTTGGGATCCCAGGGTGCGCTGTCCTGAATGCGCGTGTGAAAATTGCCGGCCAGGATCAAGGCGCGTGCTTGCGGCTGCGCCTCCAGCGCTTTGCGAATCCGTTTGGCCATCAACCGATCACGTGCCGCGCCATCGTTTTGTTGTTCTGCCTTGATGTCAAAAGCGAGCACCTGAATGGGCGTCTTCAACGCCAAGCTGCGCAGGGCCTCGATCAGTTCGAGCATCGCTACGCTGCTGCGACCATCCTGGTACTCACGCTGCCAAAACGCGCCTTCCAGCAATTGACTGCGATCTTCAGCCGTGCCGGCACTGTCCAAAAAGCGCTGCAAGCGCGTTTGTTCATCGCGCGGTATTTCTAAACCCACCATCAACAGCCGTTCGGAGCTGGCCATGTGTTGCGCCAGCGTGGCGATCAGCGCTGGCGTTTCGCGGGTGCCATGGATCTCCCCCACCAGCAATAAACGATGCGGTTCGATTTTGTGCAGCAAGACATCTAGGTGCTCAGCCTGTAATGCAGATTCACCCGGCTCGTTCGCGTGCGCGAGCGGCGGCGCCAGCGCTGCCAATACCGGCAACGCGAGTGCCAAAATCCATCGGTGACAGACAGTCATGGCAAATCCAAAAGCAAAAGTGGAGGCTGATCCTGACCCCAGTTGCCACAGCGAGTTCCCAACCATACCGATCAGATCGACAACCACAAGCTTGATCGACAACAAGATGGTGACCTGGCGATCAGTCTCATACTCGGCATGAACGACATCGTTTGCACCGCGAGATAAGTCTTATGTTGAAGCAGGAAATGCCAGCTGCGGCGCTGGCGGTCCCCAGTTATCTCGAAGAAACCTACTGGTGGGCCTATGTGCACCCGAAGGCCGTGCAGATTTTCGAGCGCCAATGGCTGGTTAATCTAATTTTGTGGGGTAATTTCTCGCGACTACGCGATGCCGCGTTGGATGCGCTGGGCAACGAATTAACCGGTCACACCTTGCAAGTGGCCTGTGTTTATGGCGATTTGACCGCAAGAATTCAACAGCGGTTGGCGCCCGACGCTAAGCTCGATATTGTGGATATTCTTCCCGTGCAGTTGGCTAATGCGCAGCGCAAACTGGGTAAAGATGCGCGAATCGGATTAATCCACGCCAATAGTGCCGATTTGCCGATGCCGTCCGCCAGTTATGACCGGGTTTTATTATTTTTCCTGCTCCACGAAATGCCGGAAGACGTACGCCGTGCCACGCTGGCACAGGCGCGCCGTATGCTCAAACCCGGCGGCCAACTGGTCATCGTCGATTATCACCGACCCAGCCCGTGGAATCCTTTGTATTGGCCGATGCAAGCGGTGCTGCGTACGTTAGAACCGTTTGCAATGGATCTGTGGCGCCAGCCGATCCATACTTGGTTGCCCGCGGATATCGCGCCAGAGAAAGTACATCAGCGCACGCTGTTTGGCGGTTTGTATCAACTGTTGACCTTGACCGTTTGAAGACCTGGTTTCGGAATTCACGGCGAAAATGCATCCAACATTTCGTCGCGCAATACGGGTCGTAAGCCGCTGACGACTAATTGCGAATAGTGAATGTCGTCGAGGCCAATTCGCGCCACTGCATCGTGCCGCCGATCGCCTGCATTGCGGTAATGAAATCGCACCTGGGTGTCGCTAGCGGCCCCACGCACAATGGGCCATTCCAGGCCACGACAAAACTCAAACTCATTGTCGCGCGCATAACGGGCGTAGGACTCAAAATAGGCGGCGCCTTGGCTGTACGCGCAGCCTACACATTGGCCGGTGCTACTAAAACGCAAGCGCTGCTGCACAGTGCTCGGGTGATGCAATTCGATCACCCAACTGCCATCCACACCGACCGCCGCGCGGCTGACGACAAAAGCTTTCGGCACCAACAACCAATCGCTAGCCTCTGACCATAACCAAGCACTGGCGGCGGAATGAGCGCGACTAGGCGGCGCCTCGCCCGGAATGCCGGGCAAGCGCTGCCCTGCATCAGCCATTGGGTCTGCCATCGAAACGCTGATCACCCCGTTATCCAGCGTGCTTGCCACATACTCACGCGGCACGTTGTTATAGGGCCGATCGAGATCAGGCAGTTCACAAGGGGGCAGCGCTTGCAGCGCGGCGGCCAGCAGCAAGCTCGTCAGCATTCTGGCAATCCATGGTCGGGCGCTAAAGTCTCGCACGGTTTTACCGCAAGCTAGCTGCCGCTCTACAAAAGCGCCAATAGCCCGCTGCAGGCCCGTTCCGCTACGCTCATCCGAACTTCGTTGCCTCAAGCTTGAGCGTGTGGGACAGTGCACGGCTAAACGTCCAGAGTTGATCATGGCTAATTCAGGCAGCACCACCATTCGCCTCATGTTGCGTGAGCGCATTCTGCAAGTGCTCGGCCAGTGGCGCGCGCTGATGAATGGCGCGTGGGACATTGATGCGATGGCGCCGATCATTCTTTCGCTCAATGAGATCAGCGAGTCGGCGGCGCGTTTTCATGTCGAAAATGCCAGCGTCGTGACCCGCGACGCCGCCGCCTATTTGGGTTTTTTGGTTGATACGGCCACCGCGCCGAACATTGTGCAGCGCGGGCGGATGGCCAATTATCTGGAGCGTTTGAGTCAGGCGGCCGCCGAGCTAACGGAACTGATGGCGCGCGAGGCTTTGGAGCAACCCTCGGTGTTGTACGTTCGCGCCTTGGGGCACGAGATCCAGGGGCTAGACAGCGCCTTGCAGCAACATGGCTGGCGGCCACGCATAGCCGAGAACGTCGAAGCGATTGCCGCAGCAACGCAAGGCGAGCCCTTAGTCGCGGTGGTGGTGGATTCTGGATTGTTGTCCCATTTGGGCGAAATCGTCGATGCGCTCGATCAGAGTCGGCGGCCCGGCCCCACGCCACCGCTGCTGGTCGTGACGCAGGCCGCCGCGCTGGCCGAACAATTGCTGAGCATGACCGGCAGCGCTGACGCGTTTATGTCGAACGCCGACGCCGCTGGCGTGGTGCGCAAAATTTCCGATCTGCAGAAATCGCTGAGTTCCACCGAACCACTGCGGGTGCTGATCGTTGACGACGACCGCAGCCAAGTGCTGTTTTGCGATACGGTGCTGCGCCGCCGCGGCCTGAGTACCAAGGTGGCTGCGACCTCGCGCGAGGCACTCGATCTGGTGCAGACCTTTCGACCCGATTTGATCTTGATCGACCTCTACATGCCAGAAATGGATGGCATGGCATTCACCGCTCGAGTGCGCGAAATGCCGGGTACCTTGTTGGTGCCAATCGTCTTTATTTCTGGCGAACAGGATGTGGGCAAACGGGTCACCGCGATCAATATCGGCGCGGACGAGTTTTTGACCAAACCCATTCGCCCTGGGCATTTGATTGACGTGGTGGTGGGCCGCGCGAAGCGCGCCCGCATACTGCGCCGCCAGGTGCTCAGCAGTCCCGCGGAGGCACCCACCGGGCCGTTGGCGCGCAGCGTTTTAGCGCTGCGTATTCGCGATCTGAATGATCGGCCAGCCGCTTTGCTGAGCGTTGGATTGGACCAAAGCGACACGCTGGCACCCAAACTGCCCACCCTGCTGCGCTGCGAAATAGAACAAGCCATCGCCGGTCGCATTGCCGCACGCCTGCGTCCCGGCGACGCATTCGGCCCCTGGCATGAGCTGCATTTTCTGGTGCTGGTCGCCCGCACTGATGTCGCCGAGCTGCATCAACTGGCGCAAAGCCTACGCCACGGCATCGATGTGCGGCCGGTGGTGGTGTCGCGTGGGCAAATGCGGGTCAGCGCGCGCGTGCAAATCACCATGGCCGATGGCGACCCGCAACTGTGGATCGATCACGCGCTAACCGGCTGGGCGCGCCGTCGGGTCGCCGCAACCACCAGCGACGAGCCTGTCCATGCGCCCAGCAACGCCGCCGAACTCACGCCGTCAGCGGAGCCGGCACGCATGCGCGCGGTGCTGCAACCCGATGCGGCCTTGTGCGTGGTCGAATACCAGCCGCTGGTGCTGGTGCGTGGTGCGGTCGCCGATCAATGGCAACAACGCTTGCGCTTGCGTGTTGCGGCGGGACAACCCGCACAAGTGTCGCGCAATGAAGTGGTTGACGTCGCGCGCCGCGTCGGTAGTTTGGCCACTCTGGACCGGCTGGCATTGCGCCTGGCTCTGGATGCCGTCGCCAGCCATCGCGCGCGGGGACGCAAGCTGCGTTTGCAGGTAGAGATTGATCTGGCCAGCATTATCGATCCAGGTTTTGTCACTTGGCTGGAGTCCGAATGCAAAAGCCGCTCGACAAGCGACGCTTCGTTGACCGTCGAGTTGGAAACCGACGACGTCATCGAGCATTTGAGCCAGGTGCGCACGGTGCTGGAGCGCCTGCGCAAACTCGGCGTACACACCTGCCTGCGCAACTTTGGCTTGCAAAAAGAAGCGCTGCGACTCTTGCAACAAGTGAATGTCGATGCCGTCAAACTGGATACTGATTTGGCGCTGCAGCCGTCCTTGGCATTTACGTCTTTGTTGGCCCATGTCCGTGACAGCGGCGTTCCGATTGAAATCGAAGACGTGCCAGACCGTCAAACCATCGCCAAACTCTGGGATATCGGCGCCGACTATATCCAATGTGATTTACTGCGCGCTTATAGTCCCAGTTTGGATTTTGATTTCCAGGCCTTGGTGTAACTCACCACTCAAAGCGCCCCGGCAATAAACCCTTCAGTTCGCTATCGGTTAAATTCCGCCATTGACCTATTTTCAACGCACCGAGTTTTATATTATCAATCCGAATGCGTCGCAATTCAGTGACTCGATAACCAAACGCGGCTGACATCAACCGAATTTGTCGATTCAACCCCTGCGTTAATACAATCCGGAAACCAAATTTGGCGATACGCGCAGTGCGACACGGCAGGGTTTGTTTGCCGTGAATCACCACGCCTTTCGCCATGGCAGACAGAAAATCCGGCGTGACCGGTTTATTCAGCCCCACCAAATATTCCTTCTCGTGGTGGTTTTCGGCGCGTAGAATGTCATTGACAATATCGCCATTGCTGGTCAACAAGATTAGGCCATCGGAATCTTTGTCTAATCGCCCAATGGGGAAAATGCGCTGTTCATGGCCAACAAAGTCGACAATATTGCCAGATACCGATTCCTCCGTGGTACAAGTCACGCCAGTGGGTTTATTAAGCGCGATGTAAACGTGCTTGCGGCCCTTTTTCTTAGTGCGCGCCTGCAGGAACGCACCGTCGATACGCACTTCATCGCCGTCGGCGACCTCGACACCCAAATGGGCGATTTCGCCATTGACGGTGACTCGTAACTGCTCGATGAGCTCGTCGGCCTCGCGGCGTGAGCAATAACCGGTTTCGCTCATGTGTTTATTAATGCGCATGACAAGCCTGCCGTTGTTTAGCGCGTAGTCCTTCCCAACCCAATTCGCGCAGCGTTTCAATATTGCGACGATAAATATCGTCGGTGTCGTCGACGGATTCTACCGCACGATCAATACTAGATTCGCGCAGCAAATGCAGCGTTGGGTATGGCGATCGATTGGTGCAATTTTCGATTGCATCGGGCGCCGCATCCGCAAATTGGTAATCTGGGTGGAAACTGGCCACCTGCAATTCGCCTTCCAGACCGAGTGCCTGCACGGTGGCATCGGCAATGTCGAGAAAATCGTTGAAATCCAGGAAATCCCCGCACATCTGCGGGTGGATCAAAAGCGTAGTTTCGGTGTCATCCATATCCGCTGCCGCCAGAAAACCGAGTTCTTCGGCCAAATCGGCGACTAACTCATCCTCCGTGGTGGCCGCGCTGACACGCAAGCGCACCCGCTGTTTGACGTAGGACGCTCGGGCGAATGGACACAGGTTGAGTCCAATGACGATCTGCTCCAACCAATGCTTGGTGGCAGCGATCACCACATCGTCTGGCGGTGACACCTCAGCGTTGTCGATCAAAGTGGAGCCTTTGTAGTTGGGTGGAGACGGGCGCGATGTTACGCGAGCGCTTCGGCCGCTGCCCGCGTGGCTTCGCGCGTACCATCGCAGGTCTGCTTCGATTAGGGTTGCTAGATGCGTCGCGCCTCCCGCCTTTGCCTTGCGCTGCTGCTTGCCTTGTTTAGCACTTTGACCCTGCCTAGCGCGGCGTGGTCCCGTGCCCTGCGGGCTGACGAGCAGGTGATGTTTGTGCCTAGCACAGCGCGTCTCCTTGATGACGGTCGCATTGAGGCGCGCATTGAAGCGTGGGTGTATGAAATCGAAGTTCGCCCCGGGCTGAATGGTGTATTTGCCAAGCACTTGCGGCTAAAGTTAAAAAACCTTTCCATCACCGATCGGCAGCGCTTCAAGGCAAGCACCCAGCTATTTCGGGTGGATTCGCAGAGTTTCAAGGACCTGCGGATCAGCATGTCCGACCTCTGCTGTAGCGCATACGCGCTGCCACGCACCAACTTTGCGGGACGCAGCAGCGCGCGAATTGTTATGCCCGCGGATGCCAAAGCAGCGCAGCAGCAATGGCTGCGTTTTTCGGTGCAAATGCCAACAGGCGATGCCCGTCAGTTTCGCGGGCGCGCTTTGCTGGTACCAACGCGCGGGGTATCGGTGATTTCCGATATCGACGACACCATCAAGATTTCGCAGGTGCGCGATCGTCGCGCTTTGTTACTCAACACCTTTTTGCGTCCGTTTGTCGCGGTGCCTGGCATGGCGCAGCGCTATACACGTTTAGCCAAACAACCTGGCACCGTTTTTCATTATGTATCCTCGGCCCCGATGCAATTATATCCATTGCTCAGGCCCTTTCTGCGCGACTCGGGTTTCCCCGCTGGCAGTGTGCATTTGCGCGAATCCACGTCATTGGTGGATTTGATTGCGCACCCCAGCGATTCCAGAGCCCATAAAATGGAAACCATCCAGGGTTTATTGGCGGATTTTCCAGAACGCCGATTCTTGCTGATTGGCGACTCCGGCGAAGCAGATCCAGAGATTTATGGCGATATCGCCCGCGCCCACCGCGTTCAAATCATCGGCATTCAAATTCGCGATGTCAGCGCAGAGACCGCCGATATACTCCGTTACCGCACCGCGTTTGCTGAACTACCGGCGCAGCTTTGGGAGATTTATCCGTCGGGCGACTGAGGGATGATGCAAGGTCTGTAGCCAAAGCATTTCCATACAAATCTTGCACTTACCCACCTTGGGCGAAAATTTAAGCTCGCGACAGTCTTTTCGATGGTGCCGGCAATACCGGCGCCGCAAGTATCAATCTAACGGGCGGCGGGTGTGCCGGTTTTCGCGATCGGCTTTGGTTCTGCAGACACTGCCGTACTATCCAGCTTGGCGCAGCAAACGGGCGGCATCTTTCACAACGGCGGCGCCACTTCCGCCAACTCACAGGCAATTTTGCAGAGCATCGGCAATCTGCTAGCCAATCAATATGTTGTTCGATGGCAGCCGACCAGCACCAGCAGTGGCACACGGACCATTGAACTCATTGCCAGGACGGCTACTGCCACGGCCCGCGCCACTGGCAGTTATCTTTCTACGATTTGCCAAGCCAGCGCAATTCCGATTGTTCCTGGCATGAGTGGCACCTACTACAACGCGGCGCGTAACTTTGAAGGCGTGGTTTTGGAGGTGCTCGCTGGCACAACTCCGCAGGTAGCAATGTACTGGTATACCTACGGTGTGGATCGGAAACCTCTGTGGCTGGTGTGCCTCGTTTGGTAACAAATAACCGCATTATCATCGACAACGTTCAGCAGTTTGAGGGCGGTATTTTCGGTCCCGGCTATAACCCCAGCAAGGTCACTGCGCAAACGTGGGGGCGGGTAGAAATGTCGTTCCAAAGCTGTAGCAACCTGAGCTTCAGTTACCAGGGCCCAACGGCATACGGAAGTGGGTCCATCCCACTGACGCGCCTGGCGACTCCGGCGGGCTTGACCTGTACCCAGTAATCACCGGTGCAAGCCGTTCATGCCGAGCATCGGCATGAACGGTTCTCGACACTCAATGAATATTTGGCACAACCCGCCAGAAACTGGTTGATTCGACTCAGCGTTGCTTGAACCTGTTATTTCCACATCGCAAAATCAACGCTTCTGGTGTGGCACGAAGCCTGCTTCATGTCGGTTCTCCTCACTTCGGCGAATCCATCATGCGCACCCTGCCCCGCTGCTCAGTCCTCGTTGCTTTACTGTGCTTTAGCACCCTTAGCCTTGCCGCAGACAAAGTGCTTGGCCCCGGCGAAAACGCCGATACGGGCAGTCGCGCGGTTCGGGTTCCAGCCGGTGTCGCCGTAGGCATCATCGATACGTCCAGCGGTGATGTGGAGCTAGACGGCGGCGCCGTCGCTGGCAATATTGACACCGGCAGCGGCTCAATCGAGCTAGGCGCCGGGGCTTCCGCGGGTCGTATCGATACGGGCAGCGGCGAGGTGCGTATTGGGGCCGACGCGCAGGTCGCGGATATCGATACCGGTAGCGGCAGTGTGCGACTGGGCGACGGCGCACGTACCGAGGACATTGATACGGGCAGTGGCAATGTGCGCGGCGCAGAACGCGTGGTCGTTGATGGTCGAATCGACACCGGCAGTGGCGCAGTCAGTTTAGGCGCCGGCTCAGCGGTGCGGGGCGATATCGACACGGGCAGTGGCAGCGTCGAATTGGTGGGCAGCAAAGTTGGTGGCAAGATTGATACCGGCAGTGGCGATATCCGCTTGCTGGACAGCGAAGTGAGCGACGACCTCGCCACCAGTACCGGGGACGTTGAGTTGATGGGTAATAGCCGCATCAACGGCGATTTGCTTATTCGCAAATCCAGTTGTTGGGGCTTTTGCTGGGGTAACGATAAAGCCACCCGGGTGACCATCGGCGCCAGTGCCAGTGTGCTTGGCGACATTCGAATTGAGCGCGAAACCGAACTTTGGGTGCACGAAAACGCACAAATCGGTCGGGTCACTGGCGCGCAGGTGAAACGCTTTGCCGGTGAGCGCCCGTAGCTGCACAGTCAATAGGTAGCCATGGTCAAGTGCTTCCGCCGCCTTGTATAAGAAGGCACAACATCGCAGTGGACGGTCGAAATGCTTGGATTGCTCGAATGG
>CAZLSB010000094.1:0-1828 GCA_964561825.1 uncultured Xanthomonas sp. | reverse complement strand
CCGCGCACCGGCGTCACCGGCAGTCCGTTTCTAGTTGACATCGGCATCCATGTCGATCGCATTGCCGATGCAAACGTACATCCGTTTAATCTGCCAGCCATCGCTCGCGGCCTACCACTACGGTTGGGCAGTTCGGTCACCATGTTGGTCGGCGAAAATGGTGCGGGCAAATCAAGCTTGCTAGAAGCCATCGCCTGGGCATGTGGATTTAACTCGCGTGGCGGTGATCGTGATCGCTCATTTGCTGAAGACGCCGATGGATATGCGCTCGGCCGAACTCTGCATTTGGGCTGGCGACAACGCGTGTCCGATGGCTTTTTTCTGCGCGCGGAAACCTTTCACCAGTGGATTGACTACATGGAGTCGGTCGGCGCGCGGTTTTCCCAATATGGCGATAAATCGCTGCACCTGCGCTCGCATGGTGAGGCTTTTCTGGCCTTATTCGAAGGTCGTTTTGAAGATGGCGTTTATTTGCTGGATGAGCCTGAAGCCGCGTTATCACCGGAACGCCAACTGAGTTTTTTGGCGCTTTTGTATCAAATGGATCGTCTGCGTAACGCGCAATTCATTATCGCCACGCATTCGCCCATCTTGCTCTGTTATCCGGGTGCAAGTGTGTTGAAAGTGGATGATGACGGTATCCATCCGATCGACGCTCGACAGTGCGAACACGTGCGCCTCACCCGCGACTTTTTAAATGCGCCGGAACGCTACTTCCGGCATCTGTTCGCAGAGGGTGAGGACTGAAGGCCTGGGGCCGCATGCCGTCACTTCTCACCCATAGCGCAAACCCAAGGTCGGCGCCATCAGCGCGTGTTCGCGGCGATCGTAACCGCGCGTGGTCTGGATGCTGGCGTGGCCTAGCCAATGTTGCACCGCGGCCAAATCCGCACCCTGCTCTAGCGCCTGGGTCGCTGCGGTAGTGCGCATCACATGCGGCCCGAACCACGGCATCGTTGCCAAACCCAGTGCCTCGCCGTATTTGCGCACCACGTTGGTGTACACGCCTTGCGCACTGATGCGCCCGTCCCCGCGCGGATTGCTCAACGCGACAAACATCGGGCTTGCTGCGCCGCGTGGCGCGCTAGCGTCAAAGTAGCAACGCAGGCGCTCAAGTGCCAACGGATGCATCGGCAGCATTCGCAAGCGACCGCCCTTGCCTTGCACCCGCAAACGCCATTGACCGCGATGCATCTGCAAGTCGCCGATGTTCAGCGCACACAACTCAGAACGCCGCAAAGCCTGGTACAGCAATATGGCCAAAATCGCGCGATCGCGCAGGCCTTTGCTGCTGCTGGCAGCCGGCGCGTCCAACAGTTCGCGCGCTTGTTGGTCCGACAACGCTGGCGTTTGGCCTTCGTAGGAAGTGACCGGTGGTCGGCGCACGTCTTGCACCGGGTTGTGACTGACAACACCACGCTCACCCAGATGACGAAACAACGACGCCAGCGCCGCCAGCTTGCGCCGTTGCGTCGCCGGACTGGCGCCACCTTGCTGCAGCTGCGCGCGCCAGCCGAGCACATGGGTGCGACCCATACTTTGGAGCTGCTGCATAGATTCAATGCCGTACAGCGCAAAAAAATCCCGTACATCGGTGGCATAGGCCCGCCGCGAGTGTGGACTCTGAAACAGCGCGAGCCACTCACGCTCCGGCGAGAGCTGCGCCAACGACTGCGCCCTACCCTGCCCCGCTTCGATGGCTGAGCTAAGGATCGGCGCGCTTAGCGCACTTGCGGTCGCTGGTGGCATCGAAGGGCCTAAACTTGACTAATGATAAAATAGATTATCATTAGTGGTGGGCTTCTAGCCACTGGAGCGCCGACGGATT
>CAZLSB010000093.1:2053-13699 GCA_964561825.1 uncultured Xanthomonas sp. | reverse complement strand
GAGAATGAGTAGAAAACGATCGCCAAAAGGACTTCCGGCGCACTCGCGAGGAAAGCCCGACAGGCCGCTAGTCACTAACCAGTTCAGTCTTGACAAATCATGCGAAGACTTTTGTGTGTTTGGTTCCCGCTCCACCGGCTTAGGATTAACGCCCATTTGACGTTTTTTCGACGGACAGATTTCACATCACGAGGCGTTCGATCACAGATCGAACCGCGCATAAGCCGGTTCTGGTGGGTCGGCGCTGTGCACTGACACTTTTCCGCGCCACTCAGATTATCTCAAACCCCCGACGCACCTTTTGGCACAAAAGCGCCCGTAACTGCGCCGGCTTGTGTAGTTTTTTCAGCTTTTACCCGACGCCAGCACAGGTGGAGCGGGTGATGGGAATCGAACCCACGCTAGCAGCTTGGGAAGCTGCAGTTCTACCATTGAACTACACCCGCATTGGCCGTGCATTCTACTCAACAATGCGCGTATCGCCAGTGGCTTGTGCACGGGTAGGATGCACCTATGAGCAACCCGTCTAAACAGGAAACTTTTGCACAGCGACTGCGCCTCGCTCAGTGGTCGCCTTGGCCTTTGCTGGCAATTGCCTTATTGGTGATCGGTGTGGGTCTGGGTTTAGATTTACGCCGTCAGTTTCATGAGTCCGCCACGCACGAGCGTGAACGCTTGGCGGCCGCAGCCACGCTGGTGGCGCAAGGCAGTGCGCAGCGTTTGGCGGTGGCGGCGCAATTGTTGGCACGCCTAGCTTCGGCGCTCGACAGTAATCCTGGCGAGGCACAAGCGATCGTCAACGCGGTGTCTGGCCTGGAGTCTGGCGTTGTTGCCGTATTGGCGATCGACGCCGATGGACGTGTTATTGCCAGTAGTCGGGTACCGGACAACGGCGCTGATCTGTCCAGGGAACCGTGGGTGGGCGCGGCGCGCGCCGATGCGGAAAGCGAGCCACAATTATTCACAGCCAGTCCAGCACCTCCATTGCAGTTCGATGGCCGTATCGCAGCGCGCGCACGACGGGGCGCCCAAGGCGAGTTTGTTGGCGTGGTCGCCGCCCTGCTGGCCAGCGATTTTTTCAGCCCGGCGCTGATCGCCATGCACGGTGAGGGCGCAGCGATCCAGCTCATCGACGCCGATGGCCAACCGGTATTGACTTGGCCCAACTCGCCGGTTGCGGATTCCAGCGGCGCCGCGTTGCTCACGGCTGAGACTGCGGTGATGCACACCCATTTGGATCGCCCGTGGTCCGTGCAAGTGACACGTACCCAGGCTGCCGTGTTTGCCGCGTGGGGCAGACAGGCGAAATTTGGCTTGCTGCTTTGGCTGCTGGTCGCCATCGTCGCGGTGCTGGCGGGCGTCATCGCAACGCTGCGCCGCAATGAAATGAAGCGCTTGCGTGGCGTGCACCAGCGCCTGCTGCAAGGTGTGGACGAAGGTTTGGCGGGCATCGATGAGCAAGCGCGCGTGCGGTTTGCCAACGCGGCGTTCGCGCGTTACCTCGATACCACGCCAGGCGATTTATTGGGTCGCGATTTGCGCGAGTTGCTGCGCTGGCCGTCACGCGATGTAGCGGCGCCTGATCCGATCAGCGCGGTAATCAGCGCAGCACTGCCGCGTTTTGAGGGCGCCTGCGAACTCAGCGGCCGGCAAGCGCGCGCCACCATCACGCCGACCCGCGAAGGCGACGAGATTTCTGGCGCGCTGCTTGCCTTGGCCGAACCCAGCGACGCAGAAGAAGCGCGCAGCCCAGCCGATCGACTGTATCGAACCCTGTTTGACCTATCGCCGGACGGCGTACTCATCATTGATCTGGACAGCGAAAAACCGCTCGCCTTCAATCCAGCGGCGGCCCGGCTGCTCGGCTATGGCAGCGAGGAGTTTGGCCGCTTGCGCGTGCGCGAGCACGAGGCCAACGCGGCGGCCATGGATAGCGTGCGCAATATTGCGCGCGTATTGGCTGAAGGCCGGGTGGAATTTGAAACGCGCTATCGCACGCATAACAACAGCGTGCGTGACGTCCAAGTGTTAGCGCAAACCATCGAGTTTGGTGGGCGTCCGGCACTGTATTGGATTGTCCGCGATATCACCGAACGCAAACGCGCGGCGACGGAACTGCGCGAAAGCGCGGCGCTGGCAGAACGCGCCAATCGCGCGCGCAGTGAGTTCTTGGCCAATATGAGCCATGAAATACGCACGCCAATGACGGCAATTCTCGGCCTGACTTATTTGCTGCAAAAGACCGAGTTAACACCTATCCAGCGCGATCAATCGCAGAAGATCGATAGCGCGGCGCGCACCCTATTGGCCATTCTGGATGATTTACTCGATTACTCGAAACTTGAAGCCGGTCGTATTTTGATCGAACAACGTCCGTTTGCGCTGCGCGAAGTATTAGATGAAATTGCGTTGATCTTTGCGCCAGCAGCGCGCGAGAAAGGCCTGAGTTTTGAACTCAGCGTAGCGCCAAATACGCCGATGGAACTGCTCGGCGATCCGGCACGTCTGCGCCAGGTATTGTTGAATTTGGTCGGCAACGCGGTCAAATTTACCGAACAGGGCATGGTCACTGTCCAGGCAAGTGGGACTTTGATTGAGCGCCAAGCCGATTTGCGTTTTACCGTGCGCGACACCGGTATCGGTATCGATACCGCGCAACTGAGTCGAGCATTTGAGCCCTTCTATCAAGTGGACGCTTCGTCTAAGCGCCGCTTTGGTGGCACGGGTTTGGGTTTGCCGATTACCCAATGGCTCATCAACTTGATGGGCGGCGCACTGAGCGTTGTAAGTACGCCCGGCAGCGGCAGTGAGTTCCAAGTGCGTCTGCAATTGGCCTTAGCGCCTGGCCCGCCGGATGCGGCACCGGTAATTGTGCGCGGCCCAGATGCCAGCGCACGTCTACACGGCTTGAGTGTGTTGTTGGTCGAAGACCATCCTATCAATCGGCACGTGGCTCGCGAGATTCTTGCCGGGGAAGGTGCACTCGTCGAAGTGTCCTGTGATGGACCTGAGGCCATCGCGCGGCTGACTGCAAATCCGGCCGCTTTTGATGTCGTGTTGATGGACATTCAGATGCCGCAGATGGATGGCTATGAAGCCACCCAAAGCATTCGCAATACGCTGGGATTGGCGAGCTTGCCGATCATCGCGATGACGGCGAATGCCAGCCCGGAAGATCGCGCGCAGAGCCGCAGGGCCGGCATGAACGATCACTTGGCCAAACCGATCGACGTGCAAACGCTGGTGGCGACCATTTTGCGCCACGCGCGTCCCGGCGCCAGCGTGACGCCGGTAGAGCCCGCGCCCAGCCGCAAATCCTCCAGCCCTACCGATGAACCGCCGGTATTGGCGCTGGAGCAGGCACTGGCACGCTTGTCAGGGCACCGCACGCTGTATGCGCAGATGGCGCGCATGTTTGCCCAAGAGCAAGGCGATTCCGTACGCCACCTGCGCGAGGCCTTGCGCCAAGGCGATCGTCTGGAAGCCGCGCGCACCGCGCATACGCTCAAAGGTGTGGCCGCCACGCTGGGCGCCGAAGCGTTATCAGCAATTTCCTCGCAATTGGAACGTGCGCTCAAACGGCAAAGTGATGAGCATGAAGTGCAAGCTATCAGCGATCGGCTGGTCGAGGCACTCGATCAGGCTATCCTCGCGCTACGGGGCGCCGCCGAACAGCTGGCGCCCGCGGAGAATTCGGCGGTGCCGCTCGCCGAGTTTGAACGCGCGGCGTTTGAGCGGGTACTAGAAGCGTTGGTATTGGCTTTGGTGGACAGCAATATGGCCGCACTTGACCATTACACTGAGCTGCGCGAGTTAGCGACCTTTACGCTGCTTGGGCCGTTGTTGGCGGTCGACGAGGCCCTGAGACGATTGGATTTTCCAACCGCGCTGGATGCTTGCAGCCGGGTCGAGGTTGCACTAGAAGCACTGGATAAAACCAGTGCAGAGACGCACGGATGAAACTTTGGGACTTTTCCACATGACCGACCGTGCCGCCACCGATCTACCTCGGATTCTGGTCGTTGACGATCAGCCCACCAATATCCAGACGCTCTATCAGGTTTTGAAGGGCGAATACGATGTCGCCATGGCCACGGACGGTTTACAGGCCATCGCGCTGTGCCAACGGCGTCCGCCCGATTTGGTGTTATTAGACGTGGTGATGCCCGGAATTGATGGCTTTGAAGTCTGCAAACGCTTGAAAGCAGACTCGGCGACGCGTGATGTGCCGGTGATTTTTGTCACCGCGCGCGATAGCACCGAAGACGAAACCCAGGGCCTGGAAGTCGGTGCGGTCGATTTCATCACCAAACCGGTCAATCCACCGGTGGTGCGCGCCCGCGTTCGTACCCATATTTCCCTGAAACGGCAGGCCGATCTGTTGCGCTCGATGGCCTTTAACGACGGCCTGACCGGCGTTGCCAATCGACGCTGGTTTGACGAAAGACTGCAAGTTGAATGGCTGCGTTGCCGGCGCAACAAACTGCCCATGTCACTGATCTTGTTGGATATTGATAATTTCAAATCGTTTAATGATCGGTACGGCCATCAAGCCGGCGACGATTGCCTGCGCGCAGTAGCCACCGCGATGGCCGCCAGACTCGGCCGCCCGGCCGACTTGTTGGCACGCTACGGCGGCGAAGAATTCGTCTGTTTGTTGCCGGAAACACCGATGGACGGCGCGCGCGCCAAAGCCGACGACCTGGGCCGGGCAGTTGTCGAGTTGGGCATTGCGCATGCCGATTCCAGCACCGCAGCGGTGGTCACCATCAGCCGCGGTGTGGCAACCGCGCAACCGGCTGTCGACGGCAGCCCAAGCGAGTTACTGCAGCGCGCCGATGAGAAACTGTACGCCGCAAAACGCGCCGGCCGCAATCGCACCGAAGCCTGATTGAGCGCCCCCGTGAGTAATAGCATCCGCATCCGCTTGAACGGCGAAACACATCAAATAGCCCGCGGCACTACCATCACCCAGCTATTACAAGCCGCCGGCCACGGCGAACGCCGAGTCGCCATCGAACGCAACGGCGAAATCGTGCCACGCAGCCAACATGCCAGCACCGAACTGAGCGCCGAAGACCACCTAGAGATAGTCCAAGCCATAGGCGGTGGGTGAAGCCGGCTAGCCCGCGCGCCATGGCGCGCAGCCAGCCTCGCACCCGCAAGCTGCGCTCGCGGGCGATATCATCACCTCCATGAGCACAGCCAAAGCGACGCCAACGGCCCGGATCAACGCAGTTCTTGCCGCGGCGCTACTGCTTGCCAATTGCGCCCTTGCTCAACCCGTAGAGGCACCGAATCCGATTGTGGAGGGTCCAATCGCTGATGATCGTGGCAGCGCCGACGTGCTGGGGCTGCGTCAGATTGGTTCGTCGTCGGGCCTGCCGCAGATGACCGTTTTTGCGCTTGCTCAAGATCGCGACGGTTATGTGTATGCGGGTACCCAAGATGGGGCAGCGCGTTGGGACGGCCGGAGTTTTATCAACCTTCCGCTCGGCATTTCGACGAATAATTGGGTCACCCACCTGTGGGCTGACAACGAACGATTGTGGATCGGCACTGACGAATCTGGCCTCCATGCCTATCAAAATGGGCAATCGCGGGAGGTGCTAAACCAAAACGCCGAGCGCCTACCCGCCATTGAGGCGATCGCTGGAGCGGCACGCGGCGGCGTCTGGGTGGGAACCCCGCGCGGCCTGCTGCATTGCGTACCGCAGGTTTGCACAGCCATCGTCGGTAGTGAAGATCTGGAAGTGGCTGAGGTGCTGGAAACGGCTGGCGGCGCGCTGTGGGTTGGCACCAACGTGGATGGCTTATATCGCTTCGATCTGGATAAACAAGGCCATTTGCAGCGCAGTGCAACGCATCTGACCCGCCGCCATGGACTACCCAACGAAGCGATACGAGCGCTGCTATTAGATCGCGATGAGCGCTTGTGGATCGGTTCAGGGCGCGGTTTGGCGCGCTGGGACGGCCACACAATGACCCGCTGGACCCAGACCGGCCAGGGGCCGCTCGGTGGCGTATTTGACTTGGGCATGCTGCCCGATGGCAGCATCATGGCGGCACTCTGGGGCGGCGGGCTGGCGCAGTTTGGCCCGGACGATGGCTTCCGAATTTATGGTTTAACCGACGGCCTACCCGACAGCTACCTGCAGAGTCTATTGATCGGCGGCGACGCGGATGAGGCGATTGTCTGGCTAGGCAGCGCGTCCGGCGGCGTATTGCGCTTGGAATCTGGCCGCTGGCGTAACTTTGACGAGCGCCATGGCCTGCCGCAGCGGGTAGTCGTTGGCGTCGGCCAGACCCAGTTGGATGACCAACAAACAACGCTCTGGGCCGGCACACTCGGCGGCCCTGTGCGCTGGCAAGATGGACGTTGGCTGCCACTGTTACCGCCGCCCTATGCGCAACGGGTGGTGTATGACGTACTGCGCGATAACCAAGCACGGCAATGGTACGCGACCAGTCGCGGCGTGCTTTACCAGCAGGCCGGGCAATGGCACGAAATCGACACGGAGCGTGACGGCTTGCCGGGCGCGTCGGCCGAACATTTGCTGCTGGTCAACGACGAAGTATGGGTAGGTACGGCACATGGACTAGCAGCGATTGTCGATGGGCGCGTACGCCGTTTGTTCGCCGACCAATCGGAATATAGCGATATCGCTGTGCGCTCAATGGCGCTGATCGAGCGTCCAGGTGAGCAAGCGCGCGTTTTAATTGGTACGGGTAAAGGAGTTTTGCTAACCGATGGTAAAGACGTCGAAAAGCTGTCTGACAGTTGCGCAAGCGACAGCACGATTTACGACATTGAGCCGCTTCGGGATGGCGACATCTGGTTGGGAACCCGCAAGGGCGCAATGCGTTTGCGTTGGCAGGGCGTCATTGCTCAGTGCGAGCCCATTGGCGAAGCCAGCGGCAACTCGAAAACCGTCTACGAAATTAGCCAAGACCAGCAAGGTCGGGTGTATCTGTTTGGCTACGACGGCGTGCGTCGTTTCGACAATCCAGCGGATTTAACCGGCTATCGACGCTTTGGACTGGATGACGGTTTACCAGCGCTGGAGTTCAATCGCGATGCGTACGTCGATGCCAGCGGCCGCGTTTGGGCAGCTAACGCCGATGGTCTGGTGGTTTACGATCCCAATACGCGCGAAAGCGCACCACGAGAGGCGCCGCTACGCTTGGACGTGGGGTACGAAAACGCGACATTGAACGCCGCTGCACGCTTACCTGCATTGCACGGCGAACTTGAGTTCAGACCGCGACTGCTGTCATTTCGACACGAACATCGCATCCGTTATCGCACCCAATTGATTGGTTTGGAGGCGCAACCCAGCGAATGGGCCGCCGATGGCGATCGTCGCTATCCGCGTATTCCGGCTGGCGACTATCGATTCCAGGTTGAAGCCCTGGATGCTGCCGGAAAACGTCACGGGCCGGTCGAGTTTCCTTTTCATATCGCCGCTCCCTGGTGGCAGCACCCACTTGCGTTGCTGAGCGCGGCGCTGGCGCTATTGGCGACCGGACTTGGCGCCGGGCGGTTTCGCGCGCGGGCGCTCGCGCAGCGCTCTGCGCGACTTGAATCTCTGGTGGCCGAACGCACGCAAGCCTTGGCTTTGGCCTCCAACACCGACCCATTGACCGGCGCGTGGAATCGTCGTTACTTCTACAGTAACGTTGGCCAATGGCTGCGCAGCGCTGAGCAAGGTGGGCTACTGTTCTTGCTGATCGACATCGATTTTTTCAAACAAATCAATGATGTTTACGGCCATGCCGGGGGTGATTCGGTGTTGGTGGAAGTCGCACAACGATTGCGCACCGTGGACGCCAAGGCATCTGAGCTGATCCGCTGGGGTGGCGAAGAATTTCTGCTGATCTTCCGCCTTGGCACGGAACAACAGCATGCGCGCGCCGCCACCACGCTGAATGTAGTTTCATCGAAGCCAATCGCCGTCGATCAACAGTGGATTGAGGTGCGCTGTTCGATCGGCTACACCCTGTGTGACCCGCAAAACGGTGCGCAGGACGACGCTGTCAACTTGGCCATCCAACGTGCCGACGCTGCGCTCTACCGCGCCAAACGCGAAGGTCGCAATCGCGCGATCGCAGCGTGATTCGCAGCTCCTTCACATGACCTACGGGCCATCGGTTCGGTGCAACAAATCCGTATTATCGCGACTATCCGCGCGGTCGGTCCGCACACTGCAATGCTTAGGAGAGTCAAATGGTCGAAAAACGCCCCGGTTTCCTGCGCCGCTTCTTTGGCGGATTATGGAATGGGTTGAATTTCACTCGACGCTTGGTGGTGAACCTGGTGTTCCTGGTGCTGCTGATTTTGCTGGTCTCGGCCATTTTCAGCGGTGGCGACAAGGCACTAAAAAAAGACACCACCTTGGTCTTAGAACCCAAAGGCGAGGTCGTCGAACAATATTCAGGCAGCCCGGCCGATGTTGCACTGTCCAAGGCGCTTGGCGAAGAAGTACCAGAGACCCAATTGCGCGACGTACTGACGGTGCTTGAAGAAGCTGCCAAAGACGAACACATCACGCAAGTTTTGCTCAAACTCGACAGTTTCAGTGGCACCGGCGTTAGTTCTTTGCGTGAACTGGGCCGCGCCATCGACGAATTCAAAAAAAGCGGCAAAAAAATCATCGCCTACAGCGAGATGATGGACCAGACCGGTTATTACCTCGCCGCCCATACCGATGAGATTTACATCCACCCAGAAGGCATGGTGCTGCTGGAAGGCTTAGGCCGCTATCGCAACTACTATCGGTCAGCGCTCGACAAAATCGGACTGACGATGCACGTCTTCCGCGTCGGTACCTTTAAGAGTGCCGTTGAGCCCTACCTGTTCGACGGCCCTTCCGATGCTGCCCGCGAAGCCGACAAATTTTGGTTGGAAGATGTGTGGACCGTATTTGTTGATGACGTCGCCAAGGCACGCAAGTTGGAGAGTGCCAATCTGCGCGCGATGATTGACGAATTGCCGCAACGCGTCGCCGCCGTCAACGGCGATCTGGCGCAACTGGCCATCAATGAGAAGTTAGTAGATGGCCTGAAAACCGCCGACGAACTGCGCACCATGTTGATCGCATCGGGCAGCAAAGATGACGACAAAGAAACCTTCCGGCAGGTGCACTTTAATGAGTACCTGAAGCGATTCCCGGCACCGACCGCCATTGGCGATAGCGCGCAAATAGGCGTCATTGTGGCGGCCGGCGAAATCCTCGACGGTCAGCATCCGCAAGGCACGATTGGCGGCAAGAGCACCAGCGAATTGGTGCGCAAAGCGCGTGAAGACAAAAATATCAAAGCCGTGGTGCTGCGCGTCGATTCACCAGGTGGCAGTGGTTTTGCGTCTGAGTTGATTCGCCGCGAACTGGAACTCACCCGCGCCGCTGGCAAGCCGGTAGTGGTTTCAATGGGTGATCTGGCGGCATCAGGCGGTTATTGGATCTCCATGACGTCGGACGCCATTTACGCCGAACCCACCACGATCACCGGCTCCATCGGCATTTTTGGACTATTCCCGGACGCCAGCAAAACGATGGAATCCTTGGGCCTGCACACCGCGGGCACCACCACCACTTGGCTAGCCGGCGCACTGGACCCGCGCCGTCCGCTTGATCCGCGCGTGGGTGACTTGCTGCAATCGGTCATTAACGCCGGCTATGCCGATTTCATCGGCAAAGTTGCCACCAGCCGCGGCAAAACCCCCGAAGAAATCGACAGCGTCGCACAAGGTCGCGTTTGGAGCGGTAACCAAGCGCTAGAACGCGGTTTGATCGATCAAATTGGCGGCCTGAAAGATGCCATTGCCAACGCCGCCGAACGCGCCAAACTCGGTGACGACTACCAGTTGGTTTACGTCGAAAAGGACCTGACCGGCTTTGAGCAATTTATGGCCAGCCTCAACGCGCGCGCCCACGCTTTCGTCAAAACCAGCGTTGCCAGTGCATTGGTACCCGCCTGGATGCAGCCGCAATTAAGCGGCGAAATCAGCCGCGACATGGCCATCCTGCAAGGCTGGGAAAAACGCCCGATGGCAACTTACGCCTATTGTTTCTGCGATTTGCGCTAAGCGTTGCAGCGGGTAGGTCTATAACAACTCCGGGCGCAATGCGCCCGGAGCTCAAACAACCGGGTAGTCCAGAAAGCACGCTCAAATACCATCCCCACCAGACACCGCTAGACTGCAGCCTTCCAATCAGCATGGATGCAGGCAATGACCGCAGACGAACAAAAACGGCTTTCCGCGCAAGCGGCGCTGCGCTATGTCGAAGATGGCGCCGTGATCGGTGTGGGTACTGGGTCAACCATCAATCACTTCATCCCTTTGCTGGCCAAACGCAAGCACGATATCGAAGGCGCGGTTTCCAGCTCTGAAGCCAGCACCACGCTGCTCAAACAACACGGCATTCGAATCCTCGATCTCAACAGTACCGGTGATTTGGCGGTTTACATTGACGGCGCCGATGAATGCGATGCGCACTTTCGCTTAATCAAAGGCGGTGGCGGCGCGCTCACCCGTGAAAAAGTCATCGCCAGCGCCAGTCGTAAGTTTGTGTGCTTGATTGATCAGAGCAAGCGCGTTGAATTACTTGGCAATTTTCCTCTGCCTGTTGAAGTCATTCCGATGGCGCGCAGTTTTGTCGCACGACAGATTGTCAAACTTGGCGGCCATCCCGCTTTGCGCGAGAACTGCACCACCGACAACGGCAACCTCATTCTTGACGTCCACGGCATGCGTTTGGTCCATCCGGAACAGATGGAACGCGATCTGAATCAGATTCCGGGCGTGGTCACCGTGGGCCTATTTGCGCTGCGCAAGGCCGACGTGGTGATCTGCGCCGGGCAACTATTGGCGTTCTAGAATTTCCTGGTATTGTAGACGTCTGTACGTCTAGACGTCTAATCACAATCCCTATCACTTAAAGTCGCAACGCCACCAAGGCGGCTGACGCGACTTCTGCACAGACCCATTCCCCGAGCGCTTAACGCTGCTGGGAGCGGCTTTGCGGGCTCACCAAGACCAGCCAATGATTGACCCATTCAAGCTAACGCACCTTGATCGCCTCGAAGCTGAGAGCATCCAGATTTTTCGCGAAGTGGCGGCCGAATTTAGCAACCCGGTGATGCTCTATTCGATCGGCAAAGACAGCGCGGTCTTGCTGCATTTGTTGCGTAAAGCCTTCTATCCGGGTCGTCCACCGATTCCGTTGTTGCACATCGACACCACCTGGAAGTTCCGCGAGATGATCGCCTTTCGCGACAGCTTGCCCGAGCGTTATGGCATCGATATCAAGGTGCATATCAACGCGGAAGGCCAACGTTTGGGCGTTTCCCCGTTCACCCACGGTGCCACCGTGCACACCGACATCATGAAAACCCAGGCGCTACGCCAGGCACTGGATCTGTATCGTTACGACGCGGCCATTGGCGGCGCCCGTCGCGACGAAGAAAAGTCGCGCGCTAAAGAACGCGTCTTTTCCTTCCGCAACGCCGAGCACCGCTGGGACCCAAAAAATCAGCGCCCAGAACTCTGGAATCTGTACAACACGCGCGTCCACAAGGGCGAAAGCGTGCGGGTGTTTCCGCTGTCGAACTGGACCGAGTTGGACATCTGGCTGTACATCTACC
>CAZLSB010000093.1:0-2043 GCA_964561825.1 uncultured Xanthomonas sp. | reverse complement strand
CGAAAAAATCGAAGTATTGTCGCTCTACTTCGCCAAACACCGGCCCATCGTCGAACGCGATGGCGCGTTGATCATGCTCGACGACGAGCGCTTTCCGCTCGCGCCGGGTGAAACGCCCGAATATCGACAGGTACGCTTTCGAACACTGGGTTGTTACCCGTTGACCGGCGCAATTGAATCTGCCGCCAGCACCCTGGAAGCCGTCATTGCCGAGATGTTGGTTGCGCGCAGCTCAGAACGCCAAGGCCGGGTTATCGACCAGGACCCATCCGCGTCGATGGAAAAGAAGAAACAAGAGGGTTATTTCTGATGGGCCACTCGGACGATATTGCCGCCTATTTGGCGCAACACGAACACAAATCCCTGCTGCGTTTTATTACCTGCGGCAGCGTAGACGATGGCAAAAGCACATTGATCGGCCGATTACTGCACGACAGTCAGCAGTTATTTGACGATCAATTGGCTGCATTAGAGCGCGATAGCCGGCGCCATGGCACCCAGGGCGACGCGATCGATTTTGCATTATTGGTGGATGGCTTGAGCGCCGAACGCGAACAAGGCATCACCATCGACGTTGCCTACCGTTATTTCAGCACCGACCTACGCAAATTCATCGTTGCCGATTGCCCAGGCCACGAGCAATACACGCGCAATATGGCGACCGGCGCGTCAACTGCGGATTTGGCCGTGGTATTGGTCGATGCGCGCAAGGGCGTGTTGACCCAAACGCGCAGGCACAGTTACATCGTTGCGCAGTTCGGCGTGCGCCAAGTGTTGCTGGCGGTCAACAAGATGGATTTGGTTGGTTATCAGCAAAGCGTATTTGACGCCATCGTCGCCGAATATCGTGCTTTAGCGATTCAATTAGGCATCAGCACGGTCAACTGCGTACCTATTTCCGCGCGTGACGGCGACAACATGATGTCCGCTTCGGCGCACATGGGCTGGTACCAAGGACCAAGTTTGCTTAGCGTTTTGGAAAACGCCAATATCGACAGCCGCGAGTCGGACCACTTTCGTATGCCCGTGCAATGGGTTAACCGACCGGATTCGCAGTTTCGCGGTTTCTCTGGAACGGTGGTCGCCGGGCACATTCGCCCCGGCGCGCAAATCGTGGCATTGCCTTCAGGCCGGCGTTCGCAAATCGCGCGAATCGTTACCCAAGATGGCGATTTAGATATCGCCCATGCCGGGCAAGCCATCACATTGACGCTGACTGACGAAATCGATATTAGCCGAGGCGATGTGATTGCGCAGGCCAGCCAACCCTGTGAAGTTGCAGACCAATTTGCCGCTCACCTGATCTGGATGGGTGATACACCCTTGCTGCCGGGCAGATCCTACTGGTTGAAACACGGCACTCGCACGGTGGGCGTGCAAATAACCGAAATCAAACACAAAGTCGACGTGAATAGTCAAGAGCATCTGGCCGCTAAACGTTTAGTGCTGAACGAGGTCGGCTTTTGTAACTTGAATCTGCACGAACCGATCGCTTTTGAAGCGTACGCCGATAATCGTGCGCTCGGCGCGTTCATCTTAATCGACCGGCAAACTAATGCCACCGTCGGTTGTGGCACTTTGAGTTTTGCATTGCGCCGCGCCAGTAATGTGCATTGGCAGCAGTTAAGTGTAGACCGCGCCGCGCGCGCCTTAATCAAAGGCCAAGAACCGCGCTGCGTATGGTTCACGGGCTTATCTGGCTCCGGCAAATCAACGATCGCCAATCTCGTCGAACGCCGCTTGCATGCACTGGGCCACCACACCTATATGCTGGACGGTGATAATGTCCGCCACGGCCTCAATAAAGATTTAGGCTTCACACCCGAAGACCGCGTGGAGAATATCCGCCGCGTCGCCGAGGTCGCCAAACTGATGACCGATGCCGGACTAATTGTATTGGTGAGCTTCATTTCGCCCTACCAATCCGAACGTGAATTGGCCCGCAGCCGCTTCGCAAATGGCGAGTTCATCGAGATATTTGTCGATACACCCATCGAAATCTGCGAACAACGCGACGTCAAAGGTCTCTACGCCCGCGCCCGC
>CAZLSB010000092.1:0-13750 GCA_964561825.1 uncultured Xanthomonas sp. | reverse complement strand
TGGTGATGGTGTCGAAGTTGCCGTTGCTCAGGCGTTCGACCACCGTGCCACCGCCGCCGCCGACCGTCCACGATGCGGTGATCGTGAAGTTCTGCGTGCCGGTTGCATAACCATACACGCGGGCGAAGTAGGTGCCGGCACTTGGCGTTGCAAACGGGCAGCTTTCGTTGCCGCTAGAACCATACGGCCGGCAGTCATACACCGTTAGCGTGGCTTGCACACCGAACTTGACGTGCAGATCCAAATCTCCAGCAGCGCCGCTGGTGGCGATGGTCAGATTGGTCGCACCGCTTGGGATAGCGACGGTGAAATCCTTCCAGTTGCTGTTTGCGCTGGTCGAATTGGTCGAGCTCGCTACGCCAGCACCGTTGGCCAATGCAACCACGCCGCCGCCACCGCCGCCGCTGGCAACCGTAACCGAACGGGTGGTGGTATTGCTCAGGCCGCCGTTGTCAGTCACCGTCAAGGTCACTGTGTAAGTACCCGCCGCAGCGTAGGTTTTGCTCGGGCTGGTCGCAGTTGACGTGGTGCCATCACCGAAGTTCCAGCTGCGCGAGGCAATGCTGCCGTCACTGTCTGTTGAAGAGTCGGTGAAGGTGGCCGACAAAGCGCTGACGGCGAAGGTGAAGTTGGCCGTTGGCGCGACATTGGCCGGCGGTACTGCACCGAACAGCGAATGCAGCGTGCGGTTGACCGAACCCGTACCGGGGCTGGTGACTTTGCCCAAGGTGGAGTTGTTAAACAGCGCGGTAGCCACTTGCGCCGGGGTGGCTGCCGGATTGTTGGCCAAGTAGAGCGCCGCGACACCCGCAACATGCGGCGCCGCCATCGATGTGCCGCTGATGGTGTTGCTCGCGCTGGTGCCGGTGAACCACGCCGACAAGATGTTGGAGCCAGGCGCAAAAATGTCCAAACAGGTGCCGAAATTCGAGAACGAGGAACGTGCGTCGGTGTTGGTGGTCGAACCGACCGTAATCGCGTTCACTGCACGAGCAGGCGAGTAGTTACAGGCATTGGCGTTGTCGTTGCCAGCGGCAACTACCACGGTCACGCCTGCGGCATGCATGCGTTGGATGGCGTCGTCAGTTGCGGTAGACGCGCCGCCGCCTAAGCTCATATTGGCAACTGCCGGCTTAACGTGGTTGGCAACCACCCAGTCCATACCGGCGATGACGCCGGAGTTGGTGCCTGAACCGGTGCAGCCGAGCACGCGCACCGGGTGGATGATGGCCTGCTTGGCCACACCATAGGTGGTGCCGCCGACCGTGCCAGCCACGTGCGTGCCGTGGCCGTTGCAATCGCTGGTGCCGTTGGCATCGGTAATGGCGGTATAGCCGTTGCCCATGCGACCGCTGAACTCCGCGTGGCTTCCAAGTACGCCAGTGTCAACAATGTAAGCGTGCACGTTGCTGGCGGTGGTGTCATAGATATAGGTGCTGTTGAGCGGCAAATTGCGTTGATCGACGCGATCTAAGCCCCAGGTTGCGCCGTTCTGCGTGGCGCTGGCCTCCATCACACCATCTTGCTCGACATAATCCACGCGGGAGTCAGCCAGCAGCCGTTGCAGTTGACGCGAATCAGCGCGCACCACAAAGCCCGGCAGCACATGTTCGTAATGACGGATGAACTGGAGATTGTTTGCCGCTGAGATGTCAATAGCGACCGCCAGAACTTCAGGACGGTTGGAACGCTGATCGGCTCCGAACCTTACTGCGTCCTGCTTCAGGACCACGATGTACTGTGCGTCAATGGGCTTTGAAACTTGGCGGAGTTCAGCCGCTGAACCCGACGCCGACAGCACCATCGCAATTGCAAACCCCAGACCTGCACCGACTCTACGCATGTAGACAACCCCCGAAAAGATGAAATAGGAACCAGCGATTCGCATCTGTGGCGGTGCTGGCAGTTTGAACACTCGGTCGGCGGAGTCCAAAGCCTCCCCAGGAAGGACTCAACGCCGCAACGAGCATGCGGACAGTAAGCATCATGCTGACCTACGTCAATTGGTCACAAAACGACGCGCTGCGTCAGACGTGGTGCAGTGCAGCAAATTGTCTAAAGCGGAAGGCTCTTAAGAAAACTGAACGAGTCTAAAACCGCCCGTTCAAACACTGTTCAGGAATACGTTTCCTGAGAAACCATTTGCTGCACCGCACAAAAAGTCGTCGGCTGAATGACATATGAATAGATCATATACTCGACTTCTGAGCCTGCCAAAGTGACCAGAATGGTCCAATTTTGCTCACGCGCGCAGTCGCGGCCGCAAATGCACGGGTCGTGGTCGACGCCACCACAAGACGCCGGCGATCACCATGAGGAAGGGCATGGCTTGGTTGGCGCGTTGCATGGAACTCTGCGCAAAGCTTTGTGATGCGCCGAAAAAGATTGCGCCTGATGCTGCCGGCACGGCCTTCATGCGCTCTTCAATAGGAGCTGCGGCATCGGCTGCGGTGCGGTCGCCAACGGCATCAAGACCGGGTAGGCCGCGCAAAACATCGCCTGCCCACACATACAACGCGATCACCGGCGAGTCATTCTTAATGGCATCACGAAAGCCCTTCCCAACGCCTGGATGGGAAGCCAATGCTGTATAGGTAAAAAGGTTGAAGAGCAGCGTGGCGACCAGCACCAGTAGCGCAATGATGGCCGGTATGTAGCCGCCAAAACGCGAGCGCGGGAGTATTTTGGGCATGCAGGCTGCTCCTTAGATTGTCGTCCGCGGTGCGGGACGGCAATAGCTTAGCAGCCCATCTGGTTTCCGCGCCGCCCGCGCTTTTGGCCTGCAATAGAAACTGCGAATGTTAATCGCAGGACTGGGAAAGTGAAGTTCGCGGCACTGTTTTACTCAATTGGGCAGAAATTCACGGCTGCTTAGTTCATGCTTGCTTAAGGTGAAGTTGTGGGAAAAACAGCCCACAGCGGAACGTCGGTAAGCTGATGGCGAACACACAAACCCATTGCAAAACAGAGCACAATTGAACAATCCGGTGAAAAATGCCGGGCCTACTCTTAAGCATTTGGTCACCAGGGAATGGGAGACAGCGCATGAGTCAAAGCGCAAAACAGCAGCCAGAAAGCGCTGACGCCTACCTAGATCGCGCGCATGAAGAGTTGCGACAACATGCCACCAGCTTGGTCGTGGCGTGGGAAAAGCTCAATGCCGGGCGTTGGAACGCCGCTCATGGCCGCGGGTTGCAGTTGGCGGCCAAACAACTGGTACGTGCTTGCGAACGTTTGCGTTTATCGCTGTCGCGGCGCGCCGGCGAACTGGAAACCTTCATTCGGGTGTTCGTCGATACCTCGTTGACGCCAAACACCGATCAGCTGCGCACCTTGTCGGCATTGGTGAGCACGCTGGCGAGCACGGTGCTGTCCTTGCAGATGGTCAACGCGACGGCGCAATCCATCGCGCCCATATCGGACGCGCCGCCCGAATTGCTCAAAATAGCGCCGGAAGCGTCCGTCACTGCACTGCCGCGACCCACACAGCTGCCGATTGCCGAACGCGCTGCGCCGCAAAAGACGGCGCAACTGCGGCGGCCCGTCGATGACAATCACATCGTGCTGATTGGCGATGCCAGTGAATTCGGTATCGACTTGGCACCCGCATTTGCGGAACATGGTTATGGGGTGTCCAGCTTCACGCGCGTGGATGCAGCGCTGAATCGATTAGCCGACATGATCCCGCGCGCGATCGTTGTGGGCTCGGCATCCGCCAACGCCATTCCGCAATTGCGCGCCGCCGCTCTCGCAGTAGCGGAACTGCAGGAAAGTCATCGAGAGCCGGCATTCGCGGTGGTGACACCGCGCCAAGATTTAGGACGGCGCTTGATGGCGCTGCGCCACGGCGTGAAGTATTTCGAGCCGCCACTCGACCCGCTGGCGATGTTGGTCGCGATGACCAGCGAAGCACTCGCCGTCGGATCATCCAGCCGGGTGTTGCTGGTCGACGCCGATCGCGAGCGCGGCCATCGAGAAGCAACTTGGCTGAAGGATGGCGGCTACACCGTACGATTGGCGCAAACCGCCGCTGACGCACTAACCACCATCGACAGCTTTAAACCACAAGTAGCCGTGATTGACGCCGATATGCGCGGTGGCGAATCGATGCGGGTGGTGTATGGCTTGCGTGACGATCCGGCCACCAGCGAGATTCCCGTGGTCATGGTGGCCAGCTCGCGCGAATTGGCCATGCGAGAACAAGCCATTGCCGGCGGCGCCGACGAATATCTGCTCAAACCGGTGAAACCGCGACATTTGGTCAGTGTGATCGAAGCGCGCCTGAAACGCAGCAAGCGTTTTACCGCCAAACGTGGCGTCATTCGTGATGATTCGACTGGCTTGTACCCACGTCGGGAGTTTATTGAACGAGCGGAAGCGGCGCGCGGGCAAGCTGGTGCAATCGTGCTTTACATCATCCTGGACGAACACGAAGCCTTACGAAAACAATTGGGCATCTCCGGTCAGAGCCGCCTGGATGTCGTGGTAGGACAAGCGCTTAAAGAGAATTTGCGCAGCGAGGATATGCCGGCGCTTTATCAAGACTGCCGCTATCTGGTGCTGCTGCGCCGCGGTGACCGCGCTGACGCCTTGGCCAGTGCCGAGCGCCTGCGCGAGAGTTTGGGACGGCGCAGCATTCAGATCGGTGACCATGAGGTACCGCTCAAAGCCAATTTAGGCTTGGCCAATTTGGAGGGCGAATCGGCCGATGTCGCCGTGCACAATGCAGAGGCCGCGGCGCTGGCCGCGATGCATCTGGGTGGCGACCGCAGCATGTGGTTTGAAGCCAGTAGTGCCAGCTTGATTCCGGCCGAACGCGACGCCCAGTTGCGTGGTTTGCTGGAGAGCCGCCGCTTTGGCCAACATCTAGAAATTCGCGGCACACCGTTGATTCCGCTGCGCGGCCGGGTTGCCGGTCAGTTCGAGTTATTGCTGAACTGGCGCACCAGTGGTGTTGGCCAACCCGCAGCGAGCCAAGCTGATTTGATGCGCGTCGCACGCGAAGCCGGTTGCAATGCTGAATTTGATCGATTCATCGTGGCCGAGGCGCTCACCGTGCGCGCCGATCTGCTCAAGCGTGGTCGACAAGTGCGTTTGGTGGTCGAACTATCGCCGTCGGTGGTCGACGACGGCGGCTTTACCGAATACCTGGAGCACCTGTTGCGTGATCGACGCCAGTCCGGTACCGGTGTCGCACTCACCTTACCCGCGGCGTTGTTGGCCGAACGCATGGATGCCTTGGTGGCGTTTTGTCAACACTTGAAGCCGTTGGCCATTCGCGTCGGGTTAAAGGATGTCGGTCGAGATATGAGCTTGGTTCATCGATTACGCGGTGTGCCTATCGACTTTCTGCGTCTTTCACCTGAATTATCGACGCAAGCGGCGGGTGGCGATCGCGCTGCTGAGGTATTGAGTGCGCTGATCCGTCGAGCACATCAGGGCGGCATGAGTGTGATCGCAAGCGGCATCGACAGTCGCGAGCAGATTCAACAACTGCAATCAGTTGGTGTCGATTACGCTGAAAGCCTGAGTATTGGCGCGCCGACCGCGCAGTTTGATTTCGACTTCGCGCGCTGGGTGGGCGAACAACGACAGGTCACCGGCGGCTGAAGCGATTGCTTGGCGGAAAGGTCTATAGCCGATCCGCCAAGCCAATCGGACTAACTCGGCACATCGCGCCGAGCTTGTTTCTCCGCGCGAATACGCCACGCCAGTGCCACGAAATATAGCGTCGATAAGGCGACTTCCAGCAGCGCCCAGACCCGCTGATCAGGACTGACGACTGCTTCCATGGCGCCATGGCAGAAGTAGATCCACACGCCTATGCCGGCATAAATCCAAACACCGCGCAATTTAAACGCCAGCGCAGCGGCAAAAGGCAAAAACGGTAGCAGCGCGATCGCAAGGCTCGCCGCAACGCCGCCATCCAGCGCGTCACCGGCATTCAGCCAAAGTACTTTGTTCAACAGCAAGGCGACCAAGGATGCCGCACACCAGCGCAAGGCGTTCATGTGCGATCCAAGCGCTGCGCGATGTCAGCAACTCGACGCCCCAGTTCACGCGCCAGGGCTTTTTCATCGTCACTCAACTGCACGTCGCGCTGGGCTCGGGCCAAATGTCCAGCACCATACGGCGATCCGCCGCCGGTGGTGCGGCCTAGCGCCGTCTCCGAATAGGGTAAACCCAGCAACACCATGCCGTGATGCAACAGCGGCAACATCATGCTTAGCAAGGTGCTCTCTTGCCCGCCGTGCGGCGAACTGGTCGACGTGAAAACCGCCGCCGGTTTGCCGACCAAGGAGCCACTCATCCACAAAGCCGCTGTGTTATCGAGGAAATACTTCAGTGGCGCCGCCATATTTCCAAAGCGCGTCGGACTCCCTAAGATCAAGCCGCGACATTGCGCCAGATCATCCAGGGTGGCGAATGGCGGACCGTCGTCTGGCACCTCGGGTGCAGCTACCGCCCCGGCCACGGGCACGACTTCCGGCACCGTGCGCAGACGCGCCTGCATGCCGTCTACCGACTCCACGCCAGAGGCAATTTTGCGCGCCAACTGCGCAGTGCTGCCGTGGCGGCTGTAGTACAAAATCAGAACAAAGGACATGCGTTCGACGCTGCGTTAAAAAACCGAATACTAGAGCGAGTTCCGGCAATGTCGTGTGCAAATGCGCAGCAAGCTCTTTGCCCGGTGCAATCCAAACTGTCGTCATCATCGGCTACACTTAACGTCCCGCCCTAGTTGGGCTTGTTGCTTGTTTAGATGAACGAGGATTCCCCGAGTAGTAGCGGTTCCGTGCAACGATCCTGGCTTGAGCGATTGGGTCAAGCTTTCTCAGGCGAGCCGCGCAACCGCGAAGAGTTAATCGAAGAGTTGCGCCACGCCAGAGAAAACGGCTTGGTCGACGCTGACACTTTGGCGATGCTCGAAGGCGCGCTGAGTGTTTCAGACGAACAAGTGGCAGACGTCATGGTGCCGCGCGCACAAATGGTGTGGCTGGCGGTCAACGCCTCACTAAAAGATGTGCTGCGCATTGTCACCGAGTCCGGCCATTCGCGCTTTCCGGTGCATGGCGAGGACAAAGACCAAGTTTTGGGTCTGCTGCTGGCCAAGGATCTGCTGCGCCATTACGCCAATGGCCATCAAGAGCTGGACCTACGCTTGATGCTGCGTCCGATGACACTGATCCCTGAATCCAAAAAACTCAATGTTTTACTTAAAGAGTTTCGTAATAACCGCACCCACATGGCCGTCGTGGTTGACGAATACGGCGGTGTCGCGGGCTTGATCACCATTGAAGATGTATTGGAGCAAATCGTTGGCGATATTGACGATGAGCACGATGCCGAAGACAAACCCGAGGTGCAGATCACGCCACAAGCTGACGGCGCATTCGCGGTGCAGGCGCTCACCCCAGTTGAAGACTTCAACGCGCATTTTCGGGTCAGTTTTGACACCGAATCGGCCGATACGGTGGGCGGCTTGGTGACCCAAGCCTTTGGCCATTTGCCCGAACATGGCGAATCGGTCGAGATTGGTGGATTTTTGTTCGAGGTGGCGAAGGCCGACGACCGCCGCGTACATTTGTTGCGCGTGCGCCCTGGCGGCGCATGAACCTCTGGCGTTTGCTGCGCGCTTGCTGCGTCGCGCTGTGGTTCGGCGGCGGCGCACTGGCGCAAACGACAGACGCAGCGCCGCCGCAGGTTTGGCTCATGACCGTCGAACCCGGCGCGCTGTATTGGCAACGTTTTGGACATAACGCTATCGTGCTGCGTGAGCCGCAACTGCAGCGCAGCACCAGCTATAACTTTGGTTACTTCGATTTTGCGCAGCAGGATTTTCTGCTGCGTTTCCTGCGTGGCCGCATGTTGTACCAAGCCGTGGCGCTGGACGCTGAGCGAGACATTGAAAGTTATCTAGCCGACGGTCGTCGCGTGTGGATGCAGCAATTGCGCGTGTCCGCGGCGGGTGCGCAGGCTTTGTCTTCGCACCTAAGGCAACATGTGTTGCCGGAAAATCGCGACTACCGTTACGACTACTACACAGTTAACTGCTCGACCAAAGTGCGCGACGCGCTGGATCTGGCGCTGGACGGTGCATTAAAACGCGCCACCGAACATCGCTCGCACGGCATGACCTATCGGCGCTTCACGCGTGCCTACGCGCAAGGATTGGCTTGGTTGTACCTGGGTACGGATATCGCGCTGGGACAAGCGGTTGATCGCCCGTTGTCGATTTGGCAGGAAGCTTTTATTCCCGCCGAGTTGCAGCGCCAGTTGCAGGACCTCAAACTGGCCGACGGACACGCCGCGCTATTGAGTGAGCAGCAGTTGCCGATGGGTGCTTCGGCCAAGCAGATTTTGCCGCAAGCCGCCGACCTGCGCCCTGCCTTTGCCGCCGCTGGCATCCTATTGGCCGGTTTACTCATAGGCCTTGCGCGTCTGGCCGAGCACGGCGGAGTGGCGCGTTTGCCACTGGCGGTGATTGGTGGATCACTGTCATTTTCGCTCGGCGCAGCCGGCGTATTGCTCGTCGGTTTGTGGTTGGCCACCGACCACGCGGCGGCTTGGCGCAACGAAAACCTGTTTTTGCTTTCCCCATTTTGGTGGCTCAGTTTGCCGGCTTGGCTACTGTTGACACGCCGCGATCAGGTCAGTGGCTGGGTTGCGCGCGCCGCCCAGTTAGGCGGCTGGCTGGCTTTGGCGGGAGTTGTCTGCGGCGCGCTGGCCAAGGTATTCAAAAGCTTCGACCAGTCCAATGTGGAGTGGCTGTTGTTGCTGGGGCCCATGGTGCTCGCCTTACGACACGTTTTGGCGCGTCGCTGTATGCCGAGCGGGCCGCTTGCGGCGAGCAGCGCGCAAACCAGTTAGACCCTCGCATTGATTGTCCATGACCGCAGCGCGGCGCATCATCCGCGCGCCGGTGATCGAGTTGAGGTGTGCATGGCCGTACCGAATGATGCTGCCCTACCGTTGCCTTCAGTGGTAGCGGGGCCCAATGTGAGTCCGGTGGTCAATTGCGTTGCGTATTCCACCAACGGCAAGCGCCTGTATGACACCACGCTAGATGAAATCAGCGATGTGTTGGCGCAGCCGGAGACTTTCATTTGGCTCGGCTTGCATGAGCCAGACGAAGCGCTTTTGTTGAAAATCCAAGAAGAATTTTGCTTGCACGATCTCGCCATTGAAGATGCGCAGCATGCGCACCAGCGGCCCAAGATCGAAATTTACGACGACACTTTATTCATCGTCGTGCACACCTCGCAATTTGTCGACGGCAAAGTCCAATTTGGCGAAACCCATATTTTTCTGGGTCGACGTTTTCTGATCACCGTGCGGCATGGCGCTTCACTGAGTTATGCGCGGGCACGGAGTGTGTGTGAGCAAACACCCGAGATGATGGCCTTTGGCCCCAGCTTTGGTCTTTATGCCGTGCTCGACTTCATTGTCGACAACTATTTTCCGATCGTCAGCAGCTTTGAATCAGCGCTAAAAGAATTGGAACAGCGCATTTTTAGCGAGCGCTTTGATCGCGACACTATCGAACACCTGTACTACCTAAAGCGCGAATTGGTGACTTTGCGGCTAGCGGTCACGCCCATGCACGACATCCTCAATCAGCTCAAGCGCTTTTTCCCCGGGCTGATCCATGAAGAAGTGCGGGTGTATTTCCGTGACGTGTTCGACCACGCGGTGCGCATGAGCGAGGCGACCAGTACGCTGGGCGAGATGATTTCCGCGGCGCTGCAGGTCAATCTGGCGATGGTGTCGGTGGGCCAGAATGAAGTGACCAAACGACTCGCCGGTTGGGCCGCAATTCTTGCCATTCCAACCACCGTAGGCGCAATTTATGGTATGAATTTCAAGTACATGCCGGAGCTTGAATGGCATTACGGTTATCACACCATGGTGGCAGCAACGGTATTGATGTGCCTGGGGCTGTACCTGCGTTTGAAGAAGGCAGGTTGGCTGTAGCTTAGCTTCACTCGCTGGAAACTGTTGCCCTCGTAGTCTTTGCGCCTTTCAAGAGAGCGCTGCAATATGAAAACAGCATTAATTACCGGGGCGAGTGGCGGCGTGGCACGCGCCTTGGCGACGCGTTTGCGCAGCACCGGCTGGCGCCTTGTTTTGGTCAGTCGCGACGTATCGAGCTTAGTGGCTGCCGATGGTGATTTGGTGGTGCAGGCGGATGTGTCCACGCCCGGTGGCGTCGAGGCCGCGTTGGCGCTGACCGCCGATGGCATAGGCACATTGCCGGATGCGCTGGTCAATTGCGCTGGCAATACCTTGATCGCGCCCCTCGGTCGGGTCACCGCCGACGCCTTTCGACTCTGCATGACCGCCAATGTCGACACCGCGTTTTTTACCGTGCAGGGTTATACCAAGGCACTAACCGCCGCCAAACGCGGCGGCGACATCGTGTTGTTTAGCTCGGTAGTCGCCGGCATCGGCGTCAGCAACCACACGGCGATCGCCACCGCCAAAGGCGCCATCGAAGCGCTGGTGCGCGCAGCGGCGGCTGACTTTTCGCACTTGGGCGTGCGTATCAACGCGGTTGCGCCGGGTTTGATGCGCACACCGATGACCGAAAAGATGCTCAGCAATGAACGCAGTCAGCAAAATATCGCGGCCCAATACCCACTTGGCACCTATGGTGACGCCAGCGACGGCGCCGCCGTTGCGGCTTGGTTGTTGAGTTCGGACGCCCGCTGGATCACCGGCCAAGTGATTCACCTGGACGGTGGTTTCAGTGCCGTACGGCCTTTGGTCCGCACCTAAGCGTTATGCGCAGCGCCTTGGTCTGGTTTCGACGTGATTTGCGCCTCGCTGACAACGCAGCACTGGGTGCCGCGCTGCACGCCGGCTATGTGCCGATCCCGGTGTACATTGATGCGCAGGATGAAGAAGCGCCGTGGCAACCGGGTGCCGCAACCCGTTGGTGGTTGCATCACAGTTTGGCGGCGCTTGATGCGCAGCTGCGCAAGCTGGGCAGTGCGCTGCTGCTGCGCCGCGGCGATAGCGCGATCGAACTCGATCGTTTGTTGGGCGAAACGGGTGCGCAGGCGGTTTTTTGGAATCGACTGTACGATCCTGTGCTGACGCGCCGCGACGCGACTATAAAAGCGCACTTGCGCGCACGCGGCATCCATGCGGAAAGTTGCGCCGGCCACTTGATCGCTGAGCCTTGGGAGATCCGCAACGGCAGCGCTCAACCGTATCGGGTTTTCACGCCATTTTGGCGCACGTTGCGAACGCGTTTCCCACTCCCTGAGCCTTTACCCAGCCCAAGTGCCTTGCCCGCCCACACGCTGCGTGGACTACAGCTGGACGCGCTGCAGTTATTGCCGAAGATTGCTTGGGACTTAGGCCTGCGCGAGGAATGGACGCCCGGCGAAGCAGGCGCGCAGGAACTGCTCAACACTTTCATCGACTCGGCACTGGAAAGCTATGCGGCTGGACGCAATTTACCGGATCGTCCCGGTACGTCGCGCTTGTCGGCGCATTTGCACTTTGGCGAGATTAGCCCGCGCCAGATCGCGCATCGTTTGCTCAAAGATGCCTCCCCTGCGCAGCGCGAATTGGCCGAGCCTTATCTGCGTGAGCTGGGCTGGCGCGATTTTGGCCACCATTTGCTTTACCACTTCCCACATACCAGTGAAGAACCACTGCAAAGCAGTTTTTCCCAGTTTTCCTGGGCAGAACTGGACGCCGTCAAACTCAGCGCTTGGCAACGTGGGCAAACCGGCATTCCGATTGTCGATGCCGGCATGCGCGAATTATGGAGCACCGGTTGGATGCACAACCGCGTGCGCATGATCGTCGCTTCGCTATTGACCAAAAACTTGCGTTACCACTGGTTACACGGTGCGCGCTGGTTTTGGGACACGCTGGTGGATGCCGACTTGGCCAACAACACGCAAGGCTGGCAATGGACCGCCGGCAGCGGCGCCGATGCGGCGCCGTACTTTCGCATTTTCAACCCAGTAACCCAGGGCGAACGCTTCGATCCACTCGGTACCTATGTGCGTCGCTATGTCCCAGAACTAGCCCACTTGCCAGCCGCAGTCATCCACCAACCTTGGATGACGGGCGGCGTACGCGCATATCCCAAACCCATCGTCGACCTGAAACTCAGCCGACTTGCGGCCTTGGCGGCGTATAGCGAATTGCGGGCGGCTAAATCAACCGAATCTCACGCAGTCGTTCCAACAAATAATCGTTTGCCGTAATCGGCTGCGGGTAACGGCTGGGATTCTCTGCGCTGATACATTGGGGCAATACCTCGATCAAAAAGTCAGGATTGGGGTGCAGAAAAAACGGCACCGAATAACGCGGTTCTCGGGCTTTGTCGCCTGGCGGGTTGACTACCCGATGGCTGGTCGATGGATAGATGTGATTGGTCAAGCGCTGCAACATATCGCCGATATTAACCACAATGGCATCACCTTGCGTGGTAATCGGCAACCATTGTCCCTGCTTGGTCAAAACCTGCAAACCCTCAGCGCTAGCGCCGACTAACAAAGTGATGAAGTTAATATCTTCGTGCGCCCCAGCCCTTTCGTTTGGCACCTCGCCCTCCAGCAGTGGCGGGTAATGAATGGGCCGTAGAATCGAGTTGCCGTTGTTGATCTTATTGTCAAAATAATGCTCAGGCAATCCCATGTGCAGCGCTAAAGCCTGCAGCACGCGTGATCCAAGCTGATCTAGCGCCTGATAGAGATCGTAGCCTAAAGATTTGAACTGGGGAACTTCGTCGGGCCAAATATTCTCGGGCATGACCGCCGCATAAGGCGAGTCGCGCGGTATTTCTCGACCAATATGCCAGAATTCTTTCAAATCCGGGTGATTGGCATCTTTAGCGGTTTCCACCATAAATGGCGTGTAGCCACGCGCGCCACCGGCGCCTTGAATGTGGTAGCGACGTTTTTTCGCATCGTCCAGCGCGAAAAAAGTGGCAAAGGCCGCATAAGCGTTATCAATCAACTCCGCCGATATACCGTGACCGCTAATGCAGCAAAATCCAAATTCACGATATGCATCACCTAATTCGCCAACAAAGGCAGCACGGTCTGTGTCAAAACGACGAATGTCGAGGGTAGGAACACCCATAAATGTAAACCTCAATGTGGATGAAAGAATCGCGCGATTCTAGTGTGGTGTAGGGAGCTATTCGCCAATATCCTCATTCCAAAGCTCCGGGCGGGCCCGCATGAAGTCGCGCATCAACTCGATACAACGCGAATTATCCAACACTTGGACATCAACGCCGCGACTGCGCAATAGCGCTTCTTCGCCGATAAAGCTGCGGTTTTCACCCACTACCACACGTGGAATGCCGTATAGCAGGATGGCGCCGCTGCACATCGGGCACGGCGACAAGGTCGTGTAGAGGGTGCATTCGCGATACACCTTCGCGGACAGGCGTCCGGCGTTCTCCAGCGCATCCATTTCGCCGTGCAACACGGTGCTGCCGCGTTGCACGCGACGATTATGCCCACGACCAATGATGCGGCCATCGTGCACCAGTACCGAGCCAATCGGGATTCCACCTTCGTCCACGCCCAGTTGTGCTTCATCTATCGCCGCTTGTAGGAAGGGGTCCATGCTTTGCTCCGCAGCCTGAGAGGGGGCTGAGCATACGACGTCATCAAGCGCCTCAGTTGCTCCTAGCAGCCTGTCGGACTTTCCTCGCGAGCCCCCTCTGTCAAACTACCTGTCGATGGCAGATCATCTCTTTGGGCGACAAGGA
>CAZLSB010000091.1:0-13768 GCA_964561825.1 uncultured Xanthomonas sp. | reverse complement strand
CCGACAAGGACGCCGCAAAATGATTCCACACGTACAAGCGCCCGCGCGCCTGATCCAGCGCCAAACCGGCCGGCCCTTCGCCTACCGCAATCGGCGTGCCGACACGTGCGCCGTTGGCATCGATGCGGATGACGTTGTTGGAACCCAATCCTGCAACCCAAGCGCGTTGGCCATCGGCGCGCCAGACGATCGCACGCGGATCGCCAATGCTGCGATTGCGTTGCTCTGCTGGCAGCGTGCTTTGTTGGTAGCTTAAATGGGGGTTCAAGTCGCTGATCACCTTACTGCCAGCGGGCGCAATGTTCACCCTGGCCAAGTGCGCGCGCACAAACTTGCCGTTCAATTTGGGCTCAAAACGCACCTCGTTGAAGGCCTCGGTGCCCACCAGCGTGGCTTCGCCGCTGGCTGGATTAACCGCCAGCGCCATGCCGATGTTCATCAAACCGGTGACGTAACGCACCGCTAAGCTGTCGACATCAATGATCGCCAGATCGCGATCACCCAGATCCCAACCCACGCGTCGACCCGATGCATTGGCTAAAGGACCGCTCACAAACTGCGTCCAATCGCCGATATTGTCATCGCGCCAGCGACCAGCGGCATCACGGCGCACGATCAGCCCGACCCGCGGCGGTGTCGCACTGGCGTTGAGCGGCGGATCAAAGCTATTGCCGGCATTCGGCGGGGGATTTACCCCTCTATACGGCCCGCGCGGATCGCTGACCACGTTCGGCAAACCCGGCTGATTGCCGAGCAAACCGCCGGTGAGGATGGTGGTTGCGTTGCCCGATTCAAAAATCGCCGCAAGCACGCTACGACCGTCCAAACTGACGGCCAGCGCGCGCGGATCTTCGCCGTTAATCGACACCACCAGGGGCGCCAGCGTCAAGTTGTCCGGCTGATAGACCAGCACCTGATTGGCTTGCGAGCAGCTGACAAAGGCGCGTCCGCCGGCAAACACCACATCAAAAGGTTCATCGGCGGTGGTTAGCGTAGCCCTGACCCTACGCGTGCGCACATCGACAATGCTGACCGAATCGGACACGTGGTTGACCACCCACAACTCGCTGTCATTGCGAAAACGCACCGACACCGGATCCACGCCGACCACGACATGACCGATCAACTGCGGCGTAGCCTCGGACACGTCGAAAAACTGCACGCGCTGATCGGCGGTGTGCGCAACCGCAAGAATGGAGCGATCCGGACTGAGATCCAGCGCATGGATAGGGTGATTTTCCCAATTCACATAGGGCAAATCGACCGCTGGCGCGGCAGTCGCCAGCAGGAGAAGCGGAACAGCAAGGAACGAGCGCAGCACGAATCACCCCCAGGTTAGTTGCCTGTCCAGGATAAGCCTGAAAGCCGGCGATTTTGCGGCTATTTGTAGCCCGAACTGATCGGAAAACGGCGATCGCGGCCAAATGAGCGTGCGGTGACGCGCGGGCCCGGTGCGGATTGCCGTCGTTTGTATTCGTTGCGCAACACCAGTGCGGTCACGCGTTCGACCACCGCCGGGTCGTGCCCAGCCGCGCTGATCACTGCGCGGGGTTCATCGAGTTCGATGAAGCGTCGCAAAATGTCGTCAAGCACCGCATACGCTGGCAAAGAATCTTGATCAGTCTGGTTTTCGCGCAGTTCCGCCGATGGCGCGCGGTCAATGACGGCGTTTGGAATCACCGCAGACTGCGTATTACGCCAGCGTGCCAACGCATACACTTGGGTTTTGTAAATATCTTTAAGCGGCGCAAAACCACCGCACATATCGCCATAAATGGTGGCATAACCCACCGCCATTTCGCTTTTATTACCCGTGGTCAACAATAATCCGCCAAATTTATTGCTAATAGCCATTAGCATGACACCACGACAGCGTGCCTGCAGATTCTCCTCAGTGGTATCTGCTGCGCGACCGGAAAATAATGGCGCCAAGGTATCGATAAATGCGCTAAATGGACCTTCAATCGGCAGCAACTCGGCCCGCACGCCCTGCGTGTGCGCCTGTGCGAAGGCCTCATGATTGCTGAGTTCCGACGTAAAACGCGAAGGCAATAACACCGCTAAAACACGATCGGCGCCCAATGCGTCTACCGCAATCGCCAATGTTAACGCTGAATCTATGCCGCCCGATAAACCCAATAACACGTGTTTGAAACCGTTCTTGCGTACATAATCACCGGTCGCCCGCACCAGTGCTTGATAAACCTCCGCTTCTGGCGCCTGATGTGGCAAAGCCGGCCAATCGACGGCCGTTAAGGCCAAGCCTGATGCACTGCGGGTGATGTCAACCAGCAATAGGTGCTCGGTGAAGGCAGGCGCTAATGCCTGCAGCGTGCCGTTCGCTGCAAACAGCATGCTCTGACCGTCGAACAATAGATCGTCTTGACCGCCAATTAAATTGCAATAAATCAATGGCAGGCCGGTCTCGATGGCCCGTTTGCACAACACCTGTTCGCGATCGGCCCGTTTGCCCTGATTATACGGCGATGCATTTAGCACCAATAACAATTGTGCGCCGGCCGCTAATGCCGCAGCGGCGGGTTCCGGAAACCACGCATCTTCGCAAATCAAAATGCCAAAGCGCAGACCGCCACGCTCCACCACGCAGGAGCCGCTGCTTTCGGTGAAATAGCGTTTTTCATCAAATACCGTGTAATTCGGCAAGCGTTGTTTGCGCGCACAGGCCAACGTGCTTCCGGACGCCAGCCAACTGGCGCAGTTGTACAAAGCGCCAGCACTACGCGCGGGATGGCCGATCAGCAGGTCGGTAGGATGCTGCTGGGCGGCGAGCTGCGCGAGTTCCGCGTCCACGCGCCCCTGAAAGCCCAGGCGGAACAACAAATCTTCAGGCGGGTAACCGGACAAGGCCAATTCCGGTGTCAACAACAGATCCGCAGCGCAGGCGGCGGCCTGATCGCGCAAGCGCTGTATCTGTTGGCGATTGGCTTGCACCGCGCCAACCGAGAAATCGAACTGCGCTAAGGCGATGCGATACACGGCTACACTCAATGCGGGTGAAGAATGGGGGCGGCTGACCTCCACCCCGTTTCGGCGCCGAAGCGCCGAATGCTCAGCGCCCGATAGGGTGGGTGGAGTGCGCCGCATGTAAAACCGTCATTTACGGCGCACCACACCCGTTTGCGGCTTTAGATCGCCGCACTGCATCAAGCTTTTTTGGCTTTTTTGGCCGGCTTTGGCTCTGGCACGTCCGCCGCATTTGTGTCGCTTGCAGCCGGCGCCTCAGCAACGGTTTCGGTTACAAGCGCGGTTGCCCTCTTTTTATACGGCCGAGTTGTTTTGACCGGTTCTGCACCGGCCGCGGCATCCTCTTTTGACGCCTTTGCTGGCTTTTCCGCCGCAACTATTTCCAGCTTCGGTTCAACCACCTCAGCCGGCCCTGCATTCTGCGGGGCTGGCTGGGCGGCCGCCTTTTTGGCCGCAGGTTTCTTGTCTGCATCGGCCACTACCGGCGCATCGGCTTTGGCAGCTTCAGCTTTAGCCGCGCTCTTACTGGCCTTTTGCGGCTTCACACCCGTCATGCGCTTTAAAATGGCTTCGCCCAGTTCGGTGGGCGAACGCACGGTGGTCGCGCCAGCGCGGTCTAGCGCTTCAAACTTGGCCGCCGCCGTGCCTTTGCCGCCCGCGATAATCGCGCCAGCGTGGCCCATGCGTTTACCGGGCGGCGCAGCGACACCCGCGATATAAGCAACCACTGGCTTGGTCACGAATTCAGCAATGAATTCGGCCGCCTCTTCTTCCGCACTACCGCCAATCTCGCCGACCATGATGATGCCTTCGGTCTGCGGATCGTCTTGGAACAAACGCAGGCAATCGACGAAATTCATGCCCTGAATGGGGTCGCCGCCAATACCGATGCAAGTACTCTGACCCAAGCCCACCTTGGTGGTTTGATAGACCGCTTCATAGGTCAGCGTGCCAGAACGCGACACAATGCCCACTTTGCCCGGCATATGAATAAAGCCCGGCATAATGCCGATCTTACATTCGCCCGGCGTGATAATGCCCGGACAATTGGGACCAATCAGATACGTCCCTGGGTAATAGGTCATCAGCACATGTTTAACGCGCAACATGTCGAGTGCCGGAATTCCTTCGGTAATGGCCACGATTACTTTAATGCCAGCATCGGCCGCTTCCAAAATGGCGTCTGCGGCAAATGGCGGTGGCACAAAAATCATGCTTGCTTCGGCGCCAGTCTCTTCGACTGCGTCTTGCACCGTATTAAATACCGGCAAGCCGATGTGATCTTTGCCAGCTTTGCCCGGCGTAACGCCGCCGACCAATTTGGTGCCGTATTCGAGCGCTTGCTCGGAATGAAAGGTGCCCTGCGTGCCAGTAAAACCCTGACAGATCACCCGCGTCTTCTTGTTGACCAAAACAGCCATGTCTGCTCCTCGACGTGCGCTCAGCCCTGGGATGCCGCAACTGCTTTCTGTGCGCCATCCGCCAAATCACTGGCCGGAATCAACGACAAATTGCTCGCTTTCAATAGATCGCGACCTCTCTCGACATTGGTACCTTCGAGGCGGACCACAACCGGAATATTAATGCCTACTTCTTTGACCGCGGCGATAATGCCTTCGGCGATTAAATCGCAGCGCACAATGCCGCCGAAGATATTGACCAAAATCGCTTTGACTTTGTCATTACCCAGGATCAGCTTGAAGGCTTCGGTCACGCGCTCAGTGGTTGCACCACCGCCGACGTCTAGGAAGTTGGCTGGCTGACCACCGTACAGCTTGATCACATCCATGGTGGCCATCGCCAAACCGGCGCCATTCACCATGCAGGCGATATTGCCGTCCAGCGCTACATAATTCAGATCATGCTTGGCAGCTTCTGCTTCCAAAGCATCATCTTGCGTGACGTCGCGCATTGCTTCCAGCTTGGGCTGGCGGAACAAGGCGTTATCGTCTGCATTCAGCTTGCCGTCCAGCGCGACCAAATCGCCCGCACTATTGATGACCAGCGGATTCAGTTCAATCAGGCTCATATCCAGTTGGTAGTACAACTGGAACATCGCCAACATGATCTTCGCCAGTTGCGCGGTTTGCTTGGCGCCTAAGCCCATCGCGAAGCCCAGTTTGCGGCACTCAAACGCCTGCAAACCCTGCATGAAATTCACCTCAACGGTGAACATCTTCTCCGGATGTTCCTTGGCGACATGCTCAATATCGACACCACCCATCGGCGAGGCAATGAAAGTCACCGCGCGCGTGGTGCGGTCGACCAGCATGCTTATGTACAACTCTTTGCTGATGTCCGTGGCCTCGCTGACCAACACCACATTGACTGGCAAGGCGCGCCCGGCGCTCTGGTAGGTGGTCATCTGCGTGCCGAGCATCTTGGCCGCGGCATCTCGCACCTGGGTCAGCGTTTTGACCACTTTGACGCCACCGGCTTTGCCGCGGCCGCCGGCGTGGATCTGTGCCTTCACCACCCACTGGTCACCGCCCATCTGGCGGGCCGCTTCAACGGCGGCGTCGGGGGTGCTGGCTATCGCGCCCTGCGGCACCGGTATCCCGAACTGTGCGAACAGTTCCCTCGCTTGGTACTCGTGGAAGTTCATCCTGTCTCCTGATCAAAAGCGCGCGTGGGCGGAGCATTTGGCATAGGCGCGTGCCCTGCCCAAAGTGGCGCGTATTGTGATGAAAGCACCGCGCCGCGCCAAGTAGCGATACGCGATTTTCTGCGCTTGCGCAGCACGAAATGCTGGCGCGGCGCCGAGCATGCCTGCACAAGCACGTTCTGACGAGCAAAATCGCGGTGCTATAGTTCAGATCGCACTCCATTTGCGCAAAAACTCATGCGCTTTTCCAGTATCAGCCGCCACGATACGCCGCCTTCACCGGAAGAGTTGCGTTGGTACGAGCTGCGTTTGTTCAATTTGTATCGATTGTTGGTGTCGTTGACCTTTGGTCTGCTGCTGCTCTCTACGCTTGGGCCTCAGTATTTCAATTTGACCGGGACCCTGCTGCGCGCGGGTCAAGTCGGCGTGCTCATCTACGCGCTCGCTGCGGGCGCCATTTTTGCCACCACGGAAGCACGCCGCTTGGGCATTACGCGGCTGACCTTGCTAGGGGTGAGCTGTGATTTGGTGATGGGCGGCTTGTTACTGTTCGTTTTCGACGGTTTATCGAGCGGCGTTGGCGTTTTGCTGCTCATTACCGTTGCGATGGCGGCGCTGTTATTGCCGGGCCGCTTGGCGTTTTTCTCGGCCGCAGTGGCCTGCTGCACCTTGTTGTCCGAATCCTTCTATTCGCTCGCTGTCGAACGCTCCAGCGGCCGCAGTTTGGCGCAAGCGGCGTTGTTGGGAACCGCGTTTTTCTTGACCGTGGCGATTTTCTATTGGCTGGGCCGGATGACCCGGGAAAGTCAGGAACTCGCCGAGCGGCAAGGCGTAGATATCGCCAATCTGGCGCAAATCAATGAGTTGATTATTCAACGAATGCGCACCGGCATCTTGGTCCTGGATGGCCAAGGTGAGGTGCGGCGCTTCAACGAGTCAGGTTGGTACTTGCTGGGCACGCCGCCGAGCAGTGAAACCACCATTCGCAAGCTGTCTGCGGACCTTTACGACCGCTGGCGTTACTGGTTGACCACCGGCAAACACAATAATGTGCCGATCCAGATTGCCCTAGGCGTGCCGGCCGTGGTGCCGCGTTTTACCCGCTTGGGCGGTGAAGACGATGCCGCCACGCTGTGTTTTCTGGAAGACGAGAGCATGGTCTATCGACGCGCCGAGGAATTGACGTTGGCGTCGTTGGGCCGCTTGTCGGCCAGCATTGCGCATGAAGTACGCAATCCGCTCGGTGCGATCAGCCACGCTGCGCAATTGTTGGCCGAATCCGAAGACATGCCGGATACCGACCGGCGTCTTATTGAAATCATCATGAATCACTGTGGTCGCGTGAATGGCATCGTTGAAAACGTGCTGCAGCTATCGCGCCGCGAACGCTCGCGTCCAGAATGCGTGAATCTGTCGCCGTGGGGTCATGGACTCATAAACGATTTCAAACAGGCGCAACCGCTAGGTCAAGATCAGCTGCGTTTGGTCGTCGACCAGCGTGGCGCGCGCGCCTTGGTCGATCCTTCGCAGCTGACTCAAGCGGTGTGGAATTTGCTGCGTAACGCCATTCACCATGGCCGCCAGCCCGATCAGCCCGCCGACGTCACGCTGCGCATCCGCCAGCCCAATCCCAGCCAAGGCGCGCTGATCGAAATCATTGATCGCGGCCCCGGCATTCCAGTGGCCCTACAACGGCAACTCTTCGAGCCTTTTTTCACCACCCGCGCTGACGGCACTGGTCTAGGCCTGTACATTTGCAAACAGTTGCTCGGCGCCAACCAAGGCAGCATCGAATACGTTAACGTGCCAGGCGGGGGCAGTTGTTTCAGATGTCAACTGGCGGTACCGCAGCGCGATTTGGTGGCTTAACGGCAGGCGTTTTGATGCCGCACTTGTCGCGTAGCTGAAAAACCAGTGTTGCCACGGCTGCCACCACCGCCGGAATCCGCGTAGCGCTCTGTGCTGCGGCTACACTTGTTATGCTTTCCAACGTGCCGCAAGCGCACTGTTGCGGAACATCTGGCCGATGCGCATCCCACAGAAAATGAACCCGAATAGTGTAAACGCGCTGTTCGGGGCGCTGCTGTTCCTGATGGGTGCATGGCTCGCCTGGAGTGTGATTCAGGTCAACATCGACCTTGATGATGGATACGCGACGTTGACTAACGCCTGTTTCCATCTTGGACAGAGTGAGCACTACTACTCAAACCGTGCGCCATTGCTGGCCATACTCCTGATGCCTGCGGAGATTTTGAAAAGTGCGCTGGGTCTGCACCCCATGGACGTGCGAGTTGCGCATGCATTCATGGCAATTCTGTACTTGGCTTATCTGATTGGCACCTGGGTGATATTGGTGCGTTTACATGGCCGTGACCTGAGCACCCTCGTGGGCTACACCGCTGCACTGGCTACTCCGGTCTTTTTCAGCTACGCGCCCTTTTTGAGCCACGACATCTTTCCGGGATTTCTGGCTTTGTGGATGGTGTACTTGGCGGATGCGCAACTTCGAATCCCGTCGCTTGGTCGTTGGTAGGCGATGGTCCTGATGGGCGCTGTGCTGGCCTTAATCAAGCAGAGCTTTGCCCTGGTCTGGATTTGCATCGTCGTCATCGTGCCCTTGTTAGTGTTGGCTCAAAATGCGGACCCCCGGATGTGGCGCACAGCCGCTGGCCTGATGCTGGCTGCGGTTTTGAGTTGCCCGCCACGCTCATGGCTGCCAACTGCGCAAATTTGCGACGCGCATCCGCCTCGGCGCCGCCAATGATCAGCCACACGTGCTCAAGTGCCGCCAGATTCTGCCGTTGATATGATCCACCACAACGCGTGTCGCGCCTTGCGGCATATTGCAAGGCAGGCCAATGGAAAGTTCGCCAATGTTGACGTCAAAGCAGATCAACTGGCTATTCCGGCTGGTCCTATTTTTGATCGGTACTTGGCTCGCCTGGAGTTTGATTCAAGTCAATATCGACTTCGATGACGGCTACGCTGGTTTGACCAACGCCCTCTATTTTTTGGGTGACACAGACGTCTATTTCCTGAATCGCGGCCCCTTGATGGCCTTCGTATTGATGCCCGCTCAGCTGCTCAGTCAAGCGCTCGGCATGCACCCTTTGGATGTGCGCATTGCGCACTCATTGATGGCCTTGTTTCACTTGGGCTACTTGGTTGCGTGCTGGATCTTGTTGACCCGTATCCAGGGCCGGGACCTGTCCACATTAATTGCCTATGTCGCGGCGATCGCGACCCCGGTCTTTTTTAGTTATGCCCCGTTCTTGAACTTGGACATCTTTCCGGGCGTTTTCGCTTTGTGGATGGTGTTTTTGGCGGATCAGCAACTACATTCGCCAACCATGCGCCGCTGGTGCATGTTGGTGGTGTTAGGTGCGGGTTTGGCCCTAACCAAGCAGACCTATGCCTTGGTCTGGATTGGTATCGTCATGGCCTTAGCGATTTTGCTGCTCGCTCAAGCTGCGGACAGAAACAAGTGGCGTGCGGCGTGCGGACTGTTGGCTGCGGCGATGCTGAGTGGCGCGCTTACTTGGATTGTTTATGCCCTGGTGCTGAAAGGGCCTTACGGCCATGAAGCGTTTTTGTTGCGGCCTTGGTTGCAAATCGAGGCAATTAATGAGAATTACCAGGTCGAAGGCGGCGGCTGGCAGGTCTTTTACCCGTGGATTTATTTGCGCAATCTCTGGGCCTACGGCATCCTGGCGGTGCTATTGGTACTGCCAGGTGTATTTTTTGCGCTGCTGCGCGGGTCTTCTTTTATGCGTTTGCTGGCGCTGGTTTGGCTATTCATCTTATTGATGTTGCATTTGACGCCCTACAAGGAAGTTCGTTATCTCGCTTTTCTCGCGCCATTCAATGCTGTGTTAATGGTGCCGGTTGTCCGCGAGATTTTGCTCCGGCGCGGGGTTTATCGGTCATTCGTTGTTTCTTTGCTATTGATGGGCGTAGGATTGGCATTACCTGAAGCCTTACGTTTGCGCGAACCTTATTACCGGCAAGCTATGCTCGATTTTCTTGCGCCCTTGCCTAGCAACGGGACACTCCCCGCACGCCTGATCATGGGCGGGCCGCTCAGTTTCGTTTCCCCGGAAGGGCAGGCTTATTTTGGCGATCGATACCATCGAATTTCGCATATCTCGCCTGGTTCGATCGTATCTTTATTTGGTTTCCCGGAAGATCGCTATTGGCAAATCAAGAGCACTCTGGAAGTAACTGCTAATCGAGTAATGCTGGGTGATATTTGGCTGCTCACTAACGGTTTGGTAATACGAACAAAGCCGTTTTTGCCTAACAATTACGGGGGTTTGGATAAAGGCTTTTTTCAGCTCCTTGCCATCGCTGAGATCATTACGCTGGCTCGCGAACCCGGTGGCTACCGAATTACTGGAGAGCATGCCCAGGCGCCGCATATTGTTGTTGCCAGTTTGCCGAACACAGCGCCGTTTATTGCGAGAGGTTCCATTGATGAGAGCAACGCCGCTAGACTTTTTGGCTGGAGTAATTTCCCAGAAACTGCGCAAGTTATTGCTTTCCGCGTGCTTCGGCGTTGCGGTCTGAGCGAGTGTGCCCGATTTGACGATGAACCAGTTGTTTCTGACAGCAAACCCAATCCTTGAGGCTGAACTGATGGCGGAAGCAAACGGTGTGACAGCAAGGAACGCAGTAAGCCCCAGCTCAGATGCTGTTGATCGGGCGGTGCTGCTAGCCCTGTTAGCCAGTTGTGCTTGTTGGCTGATCGGCTTCGCGTTGGTCGGCTATCCCTGGTCGATGATTGGGCTCAGCATGACCGATTCGCTAGTGTACTTCTGGATGGCGCAGGCCCTGCACCTTGGCAGTGGCGATCCGACCGCGGCGCATGGCTGGTCGATTTTGAGCGAAACGAGGTTCCCGCCTGGCTATCCGGCTTTTTTGTCGATGTTTGGTCCAAACACCGATGCTTCTGGGCTGCGCGCCGCCAACATCGGCCAGTTTGTCAGTGTCCTACTGGCTTTGCTCAGCATGGTGGCTTTGTATTGGCGCTATCTCAAGCCGCCACTGGCCATGGCTGCCTGTGCTTATAGCCTGACGCTGCCCTGGCTCTATCCGTGGTCATTTGATCTGATTTCAGAACCTCTGTTTGTCGCCCTGTTGTTATTGGCGTGCCGGTTGGCTGATCCATTGGCCCTGCGTCGCTGGAGTTTCGTGTGGATTGCACTGCTTTTCGGTCTGCTGTGTCTGACTCGCAGTTTGGGTTATCCCTTGTTGGTGGCTTTGGCTTGGTGGATGTGGACACGGGTTCCGTCTCGGCGACATTGGCTCTTGGGCATGAGCATTGCGATCGCACCGCTGGTCTTGTGGAAGCTCTATCAAGGGATGCACGGAAGCGCGGCAGACAGCTATCTGGGGTGGACGTGGCAACAGTTTGCCCAGTTGCCACCCGGTGTATTGAAATTGGCCTGGACGCAATGGGCCCATCTAGCCAGTTCATTGACCCCTGCAGCATTGCCTGATTTGCTGCGCGCCGGAATAGGGTCGGTGTTATTGCTAGCAGCCTTGGCGCAGGCGCTAGGCGCCAGCTTGCGGGCTGAGTTGATGGGTGCGGTGACGCTGATCCTTTTTTGCGTATTGGTGGCGTGGCCATTTCCACTGCACTTTGACCGCTTGGTCGCACCGTTGGCGCCCTTGGTTGTTTTGTATGCGCTATTGCCTTGGGCCAAGTCGCAACAACCCGCGGCCCCCGAGCCCGCCTTAGAGAGTCAAAGGCCTTACCCACCGCGTTGGGCGGCCCGTTTGTTGGCCCTGCTGGCGTTGGCACTGGTGTGGGCGTGCGCAATTTTGCCGCTGTTGGATGGCGGCCACCGGCGAGTCCCTGAATCCCACCGACCTTATTTACGCAGTGCGATGGCCAGTCAGCGCGGCGCTGCTACGGCCCCGCAAGCGGTTGATCATCTAGCTCGCGTGCTACAGGTGGCCGGTGAGCTTGATCGACTCGTGCCGGCTACAGACTGTGTTTTGGCCACTTGGCCAAATTTGCTGAAGCTGCGCAGCGCGCGGGTAATTTTGGATAGTCCAGTGCCATTTGCATGGACCAGCAAAGCCTGTTCGTACGCGCTGGCCATTGATGTTTGGGACGGCTCGCATGCCGGTGGCGCAAATTACCCGATGACTGTCAACGGACTGCGCTACCAGCCGGTGGCAGAGTGGCGATCAAGCGCCAATGCAGACCCCTTTGCACGCTTAATACGCGTGGTTGAGTAGACCTTCGCCACCTAGCTAGCACTGTCGGACTTTCCCCGCGAGTGCGCCGGAAGTCCTTTTGGCGATCATTTCTACTCATTCTCGAATTGATTTTGCAGGCTTGAGCTCTACATTCGAGTCTGCGCTATGCCAAAAGCGCTTCCGGCCCTTCGGGTTGAACGTCTGTGGCGTTGCGACCCTTGCCAGTGGAAGAGCCATGGCTGCGCGCCCCGCCTTGCAGCCATCCGTTGCGCCACACAACGCATCTCACGCGCAAAGTCCGACAGGCTGCTAGTAGTCCGTTTCATCAAAACCGTGTTGAATGAAACGGACGGGTTTTTCCCCAGGGCAAGGCGCGAGGAGGCGTCATAGTGGGCACTATGGCAACGACGAGCAACGCCGCCATGCGGAAAAAGACGCCGTTTCATGGCATTGTTTTGGTGAAACGGACTACTAGGCCCTGCCGTCGCGTTATCCTCGCACGGACTTTTGTGGAGCTGCTTGTATGGAGAAGGGTAACGCACTCATCCTCGATGACGAGGCTGATATCCGGGAACTGTTAACGCTCACATTGACTCGCTTAGGCTTGGTCGTGCATGCGGCGGCCAGCTTGGCTGAGGCTAAGGCCCTGCTTGGTAAGCACAATTTTGATTTGTGCTTCACCGATATGCGTCTGCCCGACGGCAATGGTCACGAATTCATCGAACAAATGTCGCGCCAGCACCCGGATACGCCAGTGGCGATGATCACCGCCTACGGCAATGCCGAGGCAGCGGTGCAGGCACTGCGCGCGGGTGCTTTTGACTGTGTATCAAAGCCGGTCGATTTGAACGTGCTGCGCAATCTGGTCAAAACGGCACTCAAGTTGCGCGCCGAGCGGCACCCCGGTGGCGCCGCGGAGCCTCGCTTATTTGGTGATTCGGCATCCATGCAACGTGTGCGTGCCACCATCCAAAAACTAGCGCGCAGCCAGGCGCCGGTGTTGATTTCCGGTGAGTCAGGCGTCGGCAAAGAATTGGCCGCGCGGTCAATACACGAACAGGGCCCGCGCAGCGCTGGACCCTTTGTGCCGGTCAATTGCGGGGCCATCCCGACTGAACTGATGGAAAGTGAGTTTTTCGGCCACAAAAAAGGCAGCTTCACTGGGGCACATGGTGACAAAGATGGGCTGATTCAAGCCGCGCACGGCGGCACGCTGTTTCTGGATGAGATCGCCGAATTACCGCAACACATGCAAGTCAAGCTATTGCGCGTGATTCAAGAAAAGTCGGTACGGGCGATTGGTGCGCGCAGCGAAATTCCGGTCGATGTGCGCATTGTCAGCGCTACGCACAAGGATCTAGCGCGCTTGGTCGACACCAGTGAATTCCGCCAGGACTTGTTCTACCGAATCAATGTGATTGAACTGCGCATGCCGCCGTTGCGTGATCGGCGCGAGGACATCGCGCCGTTGGCTGAGCGTTATCTCGACAAACTAGCGCCGGAATGGTCGATTTCCCGGCCCAAATTGGCGCCCGATGCATTGCTGGCGCTGCAGCAGTACGATTTTCTCGGCAATGTTCGCGAACTGGAGAACATTTTGGAACGGGCGGTCGCGCTCAGTGATGGCGATATGATTCGTGCCGAAGATCTGCAGCTGGCACCACGGGCACCGGGTAACGTAGAAGCCGCGCCTGCGGTGGCTGGTTCCTCAATCGCCAGTGCCGTTCCAGTCGCACAACGCGTGGGACTGGAAAACTACATCGACACCTTGGAACGCGAGGCAATCAACAAGGCGCTTGAAGAATGCCGCTACAACAAAACCGCCGCTGCAAAGAAGTTGGGGATCACCTTTCGAGCCTTGCGTTACCGGTTGAAAAAGCTGGGGATTGATTGACCGGATAAATCCGCAGCAGGTAGCTCTCACCAAACATACCGCAAGCAAATGATTTTAATGCATTTTTTTCAGGCCGC
>CAZLSB010000090.1:0-13952 GCA_964561825.1 uncultured Xanthomonas sp. | reverse complement strand
ATCGCATCCCAATCCGACGGCCAAAAGTCCAAGTTATTTCCTTACGAGCCCTTAGCGCGCAATTCTGCACGAATTAGCGCGGCATGCGTATCGCTGGTAGGGTTTTCTCAGCACCATTGCGGTTGACGGTTAACGTCACCGCACCGGCCGTTTTCAAGGACGCGAGCGCCGCGTAGCCTGCCTCTATACTATTCAAGACACTGCCATTGACCGCCGTGACGATGTCATCAGGCAGTAATCCGGCTTGCGCTAGTTGCACGCCGTAGGTATTCGAGCTCAGACGCACGCCCGCCAGTTTGCCATTCACCATCACCGGCAATACGCTAAATGCCTTGGCCAGACTATTGGGATCAGCAATCGCTTGTTGGCGCACCGCTTCCCAGTCGACCGGAGCGCTCACCACCGCCATCGGATTAACACTACCCGGTGCCGAGACCGGCGGCGCATTCAGGCCGATCAAACCATTGGCGCCGGGCGCCACTGGCGAAGGCAGTGGCGCAGCGCGCGCAATGCCAGCCGCGGCGCCCGCCGAGTTACCTTCCTGGCGCAAGCGCAGCACTTCGATCTTGCCCGCCGCGTTGAGCACCACGCGATCCGGATAGATCGCCTGAATGCGCACGCCATGGGGGAACTCGTCGCCCACTTTGTAGACTTTTTCTGCTTGCTCGTCGGCGATTACCGCGCGCGCCAAACCTTGTTCGTGATGCGAGCTGGTGCCTTTCAAGGTCAAGCGTAGCGCCGTATCTGGCGCATCGGCGTACGCCGCCGCAGCTGGATCGACGGCATTACCAAATAGGCGAAACTGCGCCAACGGGATACCCTGGCTTTGACTGGTCAGCGCGACACTGACCACATCGGACAACAGCACTTCGGCCGGTGGAGTCAGCCAATTCCACAGCGAATTCACCAAACTCATGACGATCCATGCCAGCGCCCCGGCCATTACTAAGCCCGGTAGCCAGCGGCTCTGGGTAAGACGAGGCAATGTCGCGCTACGCATGATCAACCCTCCGTAGGTGTGGACGCGCTGGGCGCGGGCGGCGTATCCGTTGCCTCAGTAGGCGCGCTGGGCTGGCGCGCTGGGCGTGCAACGCGGCTGTGGGTGCCAGCTGCGCCGCTGCGTGAGCCACTGCCACTACGCGCACCGCTTCCTGTGCGACCGGGGCCAGCACTGCGCGGTTTGCCACGATCGCCCGCGTCGCGCGGCCGACTCATGCGCAAGGGCGCGACATCGGCGAGCAATTCGTTGGTAATGGGCTCCACCGGGATGCGCTGGCCGATAAAGGTCTCGATGTCCGGCAAACTGATCGCGTAACGCTCGCAGGCAAAACTGATCGCATCACCGCTGGCGCCAAAACGCGCGGTGCGGCCGATGCGGTGTACGTAATCTTCAGAATCCTGCGGCAGATCGTAGTTGAACACATGACTTACGTCGGGAATGTGCAAGCCGCGCGCGGCGACATCGGTGGCCACCAGCACCGCCACCTCACTGCGCTGAAAGCGACCGAGCAGGGCCTGGCGCTTCTGTTGCGGCACATCGCCCGACAAAATCGCGCTGGGAATGCCGTGTTTTTCCAAGCGCGCGTGGACTTGTTCAGCGGCGAACTTGGTGTTTACAAACACGATGCTACGTGGCGCCTCCATGCGCGCCATCAAACCCAGCAACAGCGGCAGTTTTTCGTCGCTGGCCGGGAAGTACACACGCTGTTTGACGCGCGCCGTGGTCACTGAGTCCGTTTCGACCTTTAGCGCTTTCGGACTATTCATGTGCTCGTAGGCGAGTTCCAACACGCGATGCGACAGCGTTGCTGAAAACAACAGCCCCTGACGTTCAGTCGGCGGCGGCATTTTGCGCAGCAAGTAACGGATATCCTTGATGAAACCCAAATCGAACATGCGATCCGCTTCGTCGAGCACCACCACCTCAACGGAGCGCAGGCTGAAAACATGTTGTTTCAGATAGTCCATCAGCCGACCTGGCGTGCCGATCAGCACATCGCAGCCTTCGGCAAACTGGGCGCGTTGTTTGTCGTAATCCACGCCGCCGTAAACCAGGCCGATGCGCAAGCCGGTCAGGCCACCCAGTTGCATCGCATCCTTGTGAATTTGAATTGCCAGTTCACGGGTCGGCGCGAGGATCACCGAGCGCGGATCCTGTAGCCGGCGATCGGCTTTGGCGGGGCGCGTCAGCAGGCGCTGCATCAGCGTCACTAAAAACGCCGCGGTCTTTCCGGTGCCGGTCTGCGCCTGACCTGCAACATCAAAATGCTGCAGGGTATCGGGCAGGGTTAAGGCTTGAATGGGCGTCAGACGCGTGAAACCTGCGTCATGCAGGCCTTGAGACAAGGTGGGATGTAAACCCAAGCTGTCAAAATCGATATCAGTCAGAGTGCGCTCGGTCATCTATCCGTGCTGTCCATATCGTGAGGCCGCCGCCCGCCCGCATACAGTGCGCGGCGCGTGGTGCAGCAAAGTCGCCTATTTGCAAACTGTCTTGCAACGGCAATGAAGTCCTTTTCAATCAACACTTTGTGTCTATCTCTTTGCTCCATACAGGGCCAATGAATAGAACGCAATGGGTTGAAAACGGAGGCCAGAGTCACCACACTGCACCCGTATCTGCGGCGCTTCGCGCCCGACGCCCGTAGGGCAAACCGTAAACGAAGCCCACTAGCGGGCGCGAGTTTATCCCAATACACCGCTGTTTAGCTGGAGTAAGCGCAGTGACTGACGCGATTTCCCAATTGGGTAACAACGATTTCGACGCCGCCGTTCTGCGATCGGAGACACCCGTGTTGGTCGATTTTTGGGCGGAATGGTGCGAACCCTGCAAACGCATGGATCCCTTGCTCAAAGAACTGGCTGCCGAACTCAGCGGGAAATTGGTGATTGCCAAGGTCAACGTCGAAGCCAATCCGGCGATTGCCAACCAATATCGTGTGCGCGGTTTGCCGACCTTCATGTTGTTCAAGAATGGCCAAGTGCATTCCACGCAGATCGGCGCAATCAGCAAAAGCCAGCTTGCGCAATTTGTCGCGAAGGCGATTTGATTGCGGGTAAGTGGCCGGCCCGGCGGCACAGCTGCCGGGCGTTTGCGAACGCCCACCGGTATGCCGGCCAAGCAGGCGTGCGCTCACTCACTTCCAAGCTAGACCGCGCCGCGGTAAGCATGCTAACTTCCCGACCCATCGCGCTCGCCTGCTTGGCTTGAGTGCTCTTCGCTAGGCAAATCGACTGACGCCCCGCGTCTTTGCTGAATGCCTAATCGCGCTTCCTGCGCACGCTTGCATCCCACCCCAAACGCCCAGCTCGAAGGCGCCTCGTAGCTAATCATCCTATGCATTTGACCGAACTAAAGCGCAAGACCGTTGAAGAACTCCTGGAAATTGCCGACACGATGCAAATCGAAGGCGTCGCCAGAGCCCGCAAACAAGATGTGATTTTCGCAATCTTGAAAGCGCACGCCAAATCCGGGGAATCGATTTCGGGTGAGGGCGTATTGGAAATCCTGCAGGACGGTTTTGGATTTCTTCGCGCGCCGGACTGTTCTTTTCTGGCCGGCCCGGACGATGTTTACATCAGTCCCAGCCAGATTCGCCGATTCAATTTGCGCACCGGCGACTACATTCGCGGCAAGGTGCGCCCGCCGAAGGAAGGCGAACGTTATTTTGCGTTGCTCAAAGTCGACGACATTAACGACGAGCCACCCGAATCGAAAAAGAATCAGGTGCTGTTTGAGAACCTGACGCCGTATTACCCAACCGAGCGCTTCAACTTAGAGCGCGGTAACGGATCCGCCGAAGATATCACTGGCCGCGTGATGGACCTGATGTCTCCGGTCGGCAAGGGTCAGCGTGGTTTGATCGTCTCGCCGCCCAAAGCCGGCAAAACGATGATGTTGCAGAACGTCGCGCAAGCGCTGATGGCCAACCACCCGGAAAGTCATCTGATCGTATTGCTGATTGATGAGCGTCCGGAAGAAGTGACCGAAATGCAGCGCATGGTGCGCACCGGCGAAGTGATCAGCTCTACTTTCGATGAGCCTGCCGCGCGCCATGTGCAAGTCGCAGAAATGGTCATCGAGCGCGCCAAACGCCTAGTCGAGCATAAACGCGATGTGATCATCCTGCTCGACTCGATCACCCGATTGGCGCGCGCTTACAACACCGTGGTGCCGTCCTCCGGCAAGGTGCTAAGCGGCGGTGTCGACGCCAATGCATTGCAACGGCCAAAGCGCTTTTTTGGCGCCGCCCGCAAAGTCGAAGAAGGTGGCAGCTTGACGATTCTGGGCACCGCACTGGTGGAAACCGGATCCAAGATGGACGAGGTCATTTACGAGGAATTCAAGGGCACCGGCAATATGGAAGTGCACTTGGAGCGCCGAATCGCCGAAAAGCGCGTCTATCCGGCGATCAACATCAATCGATCCGGCACCCGTCGCGAAGAGTTGTTACTAGGTGTGGAACAATTGCAGAAGATCTGGATCTTGCGCAAGCTGCTGCATTCCATGGATGAAACCGCGGCGATGGAATTTTTGCTCGACAAGATGAAGAGCACCAAGTCCAACGACGAGTTCTTCCAGTCGATGAAGCGGCAAAGTTAGGACACTGCTGCTGCTGCGCTGCTGTTGCTTTGTCCCGTTGTTTTTGATTTCGTAGAGCGGGGCTTGCTCCGCTGTTTTTCCAAATATTGGCGAGCAAGCTCCGCTCTGCGACGGCCTGGCTCAAGCGCCTGGACAGGCCACCGGCGCTGACTCCACGCGCGTGCTCATGCCTGGAATCAGGCTCGATAGCCGGGTCGGGCTGCCGTCGATGCGCCAGTCGTAAAGCACCGAAAATGCCAGCACGCGGGCAATGTACTCGCGCGTTTCTTTGTACGGCACGGTTTCGATCCACAAATCCCACGGCGGCAATGGCGCTTCGATCCAGCGTTTCACCGCGCCGATGCCGGCGTTGTAAGCACCAGTGGCAAGTACCGCGTTGCCGTCCAAATCCGCCACGCGGCGGCTGAGATAGGTGGTGCCGAGCTGGATATTGTGCTCAGGATCATTCAGCGGATCCACCCGCACGCCCAATGATTTGGCGACCGCAGCGGCGGTTGCCGGCATCAGTTGCATCAAACCGCGGGCGCCGACCGGCGAGCGCGCGTTGGCGTTCCAAGCGCTTTCGGCGCGAATCAAGCCAAACACCCACTGTTCGGCCAACCCCGTGCGTTTGGCTTCTTTGGCGACGGCTTTGCTGTGCAATAACGGGAAACGCGCCTCGTATTGGCGCAACAATGCGTCGGTATTCAGCGTGAATATCGCCCATTCATGCAGCCCCTCGCGGCTGGCGATCAGGCCGGCTTCGCGACGCAATTCGGGAGACAGTTGCGGCAATTGCCAGAACCACTCGGCGCGGGCGCGGTCGATTTCGCCTAAGGCCTGCCACTCCAGTGCACGTCGGATGCCACCGAGACTCAAAGGTTCAAGCGCGCGTTCCGTGTTGAGAAGCCCGTCCGCTGGGCAAATTGCATAGGCCGCGCCCAGACGGTCAGCGGCGAGAAAGCCGTGAAAGGTGGCCTCCTTGGCGGCGGCCGTGTAGTCGGCAGTGGCTTCCGTCTTGCGACCGAGCAGTTCCAAGACCCGGCCACGCGCGTAACGCCAACGACTTTGCGCCAACAGCGCGGCTGTCATGCCATCCAAAGCGATCAGCGCTTGCGCGTATTCGAGGCGGCGCAGCGCATAACGCACTTGCCACTCGCGCAGATTGTCATCGAAAGCCTCAGTCGGCACGCGAGCCAGCAGCGCTGCCGCCTCCGGCAGGCGTTCAACCGCCGCATAGCGGGCGATCTCGACTTGCGCGCGGGCGTGGTCGGCGGGCGAAAACGCAATCCTGCGCCCCAGCGCCTGATAGCGAGCTTCTGCGGTCAGCGCGCTTTTACGGGCAATTTGCGCCAGCGCAATGGAAACGGCCGTCGCGCTATCGGCATCGGCCGGCCACTTGGCCGCTTGGTTCAACGCCACCGCCGGTTCGGCGCGCGCCAAAATGCGTCGTTTTACCGCGGCTTGCCGATCTTTAGGCAACTCATGACTCAATACTTGCGCCAACCCAGTTTGGCCGCCGGCAATAGCGCGATCGATACGCGACAAAACGCGTTCGGCAGTCAACTGTTTGGCACCACGCAGGTAGGTCAATAGCGGGCGGCAATCAACGCGATCACGATCCAGCGCCTCAAACACGGCCAGCGCTTGTGCGGTTAAATCGGCCTTTTGATCCTGCTTGCGGCGCGCGCTAAACGCGTGGCAGCGCAAATCCACAGACGCCTGCGCCTCCACGTACAGTTGCAAGAACTCCGCATCGCGACTCGCTCGGCCATAGGTTTCCAGCACCAAAGCGCGCAAGCGCTGACCCGGCAGGCTATCGCCGTACTGGTTCAGGTAGGCTTCGATGTCTTTGAAAGCGGCCTTACCTGGAATTCGGCGCAAGCGCTCATAACCTAGATACGGGTAAAGCGGATAGTCTTCCAGGTTGCGAACCCGCGCCGTCGCATCGGCGCCGGTCTGCGCGATGCGCCACGCGGCTTGAAACTGCGCACGCTGCGCTGCCAAATCGGCGGCGCTTAACGACGTGGCTACGCACAGAAATAACAAAAAGAACAAACGCAACACCATGTTGCTCCGCCGTTGGATAGATATTTATCGGCAGTCTACAAGGGCTTGGATGATATTCCTGACAATTAAGCTGAATAGGAAACCGGTTTGCTCGAAACGCTGACATTGATGTTCATTGGTGCGATCGCCGGCGTGATGGCGGGTTTGCTTGGCATTGGCGGCGGGTTGATCGTGGTGCCGGCCCTGCTTTTCTGGTTACCTAGCCTGGGTGTGCCACGCGACGATGCGTTGCATGTGGCGGTGGCGACCTCGTTGGCCAGTATCAGTGTGACTGCCAGCGCCAGCGCCTGGGCGCACTATCGACGCGGCGCGGTCAATGTAAGGGCCCTGGCGTGGCTGACACCCGGATTGTTGATCGGCAGTGGCGTGGGCGCGGTGCTGGTGGCAGGCATCTCGCGGCCGGCATTGACCTTATTTGTGGCCTTGTTTTGTCTGTTTGCGGCGTGGCAGATCGCTAAACCACGCAGCGAGCCAGCAGGCGACGCGCAAGCACTGCGTGGGCGCTGGCTGGCGCCGGGTGGGTTGCTGATTGGCGCCGTATCGGCGGCGGTGGGCATCGGTGGCGGCTCGCTTACGGTGCCGTTGTTGTATCGATTAGGCGCGCCATTGCGCACCGCCATCGCGACTTCCGCAGCAGCGGGGCTGCCCATCGCATTGGCTGGAACGATCGGTTATGCCTGCGCTGACAGCGTAGCAGGCTTGTCGCGTTGGGCGATTGGTTTGGTCGATCTAAAATTGGCGCTGGCGATTGGTTCGCTCAGCGTGCTCACCGCGCCACTCGGTGCCAGCCTAGCGCACCGCTGGCCGGTCGAACGCCTCAAGCGCGTGTTTGCTGGGTGGTTATTGGTGGTCGCGTTGTTGTTGTTGGCAAACTTGTTGCAGCCGTAGCACGGGCGGGTTTGAAATCCGCCCGTGCTACGGCGCATCAAAGCGAATTGGCCACCGGGTTGCGTATTGGTAAGCGCGCTGGTGAAAGCCAAAAGCCGCAACCAACACCAACGCGGCGACCACCGCGCCTGCGGCGGGCGAGGCGCTGGCCGCGGCGACGCACAACGAGGTTGGGATGGCGCCTACCATGCCCAGCACCACCAGGCCCAAGATCACCCGCGGTCGTTCCGAATCGAGCAGCATCAGCACCACGCCCAAGCTTGCCAAGCTGCCAGCGTAAACGCCCACGCCACCGCCGACGATCATCGCCAGACGCTGCTCAGCCGGGTACATCAGAGAAACGATGCCCAGCAAGAGCAAGCCAAATAGCGTCGCTGGCAACAATGCGCCACGCAAGGCGGCTGCAATCGCTGCGGTAAACGCCAATTGTGATGACGGCGCGGCGGCGAAATACACATCGACTAAACTGGGTCTGAGCATCATGGTCGCGCGGTGCAGCTGCTGAAAACGTAGCGCGGTGAGCATGCCGATATAAGTGGCCGCCATGCCCGCCGGTGGCGGACCGCCGCGCTGCGAGGCTATGACTAACACCAAAATTCCAACGAAAACGGCCGCGATCAGCAGTTCTAGCGCAATGCCGCGCCAATGCGCATTGGGTAACAGCACCATGCCTAACATGCGTCGGTCGGCACCCGGCCGTTGCTGCTGCAGTCGCCCAAGGATGCTATCGAAGGCGCGCGCTGACGCGTCGTGCTGCACCTTTTGCATCCAGATGGCCAACCCACCGGCTTGCCGGATGCGCGCGGCATCGGCCGCTGAGCTTAAGTCAGAGGCATTGATATCGGCCGGGGATAGCGTTGGCGCGCCGTCACTGACGATCAACAATCGTCGCCACACCACGCGGGCAATCAGCACCGAGACCGTTACCAGCAATACCGGCGCCAACACTGAGGTCGTCAGCGTGCGCCAAATCTCTTTGGCAAAATCGGGCCAGATACCCAATAACATCGGTGCTAACCAAATTAGGCCAGCCCATTTAACGCCGGATCCGGTGGCCGTTGAAGTTGCCAACAAGGCCAACAATGCAGAGGCGACCAACCAGCCGTCTAGGCCGTAGGCGTAGGCCATCGCCCCCGGCAGAACGACAAATAACAAAGCATAGATCGCCCAAACACTGGCCAACACGCGCTTAAAGCCCGGCAGCGTTTGCGTTTCGGGCCTACAGACGGAAGTCCAGACCATGGCGCTCAACATGCCGACAAACAGCAGCGCGTAAGCGTGCGCTCCCAAGGCGCCATAAATGACTTTGGGATTGCTGAAAAACAGCAGCAGGCTCCAGCCGCCCACCATCAGCAGCCCCATTATTAGCGATGCCAATGGATAGCGCTGCCAGGGCAAGCGAATCACCGTGCTGACCGAGCGCCAGTGCACCGCGCGTTTGCTGATGGCGGCCACTAGCCGAGCTCGATGAAGATGTCTTCCAGCGACAGCGATGCTGCCACCGCGCGTGCGCCAAAGCGCGCCGCAAACTCCGTCACGCTGGCCTCGTCTAGTCCATCCACAATCCAATACGCCGCGCCATCGCTAATCACCTGCCGCACAATGCCCGGGTGCCGCCAATCGGCTGGCGGCAGCGCATCGATCAAATCGACGCGAAGGACGCGCGCTTTGAGGCTGGCAAGATCACAAGAAAACTGGATGCGACCCGATTTGAGCAGCGCGATTTCGGCATCAGCACGTTCCAAATCGGTGGTGATGTGGGTGGAAAACACCACGGTTTTGCCGGGCCGGCGGGTCAAGCGTAGCAATTCGTCCAGAAACAGCCGGCGCGTTTGCGGATCAAGGCTCGCCACCGGCTCATCTAGCAGCAGTAAATCCGGATCAGGCGCGATGGCGCGAATGATCGCCAGTTTTTGCCTTTGGCCCTGCGACAATTCGCCGATTTTTTTAGCCGCATCGACTTCCCAGCGGCCGAGCAATCCATCGCACAGTTCGCGATTCCAGCGCGCATAAAACGCCGCATGAAAATCCAGGTATTGACGCACTTTCATCCACGGAAACAGATCAAAACTCTGCGGTACGTAGCCAATCCGATGCAGGGTTTCTGGTTTGAGCTGTTTCACGTCCTCGCCAAACAAACGCACCGTGCCGTCATCAATAGGCGACAAACCCAAGGCACAGCGAATCAGCGTGGATTTGCCCGCGCCATTACGCCCCAACAGACCGATCACGCGGCCAGCCGGCAAGCTCCAGTCCAAATAATCAAGCACGGTCTGTTTGCCAAACGTCTTGCGCAGACCCTCGATCACCAGCGCGCTGTCTTCCGTCACAATGTCATTCACGATGATCCTAGAAACCTCAGTTGACCGCTTTCGAGTGGCGTAGCTCGATGATTGTTGTGGAATTTCAGCAGATTGACTCGCTCACCAGTTGGGTGAGTGCGCTACGGGGCAGATTGCACGGTTCTGGCGGCGCATGGCTGCGCTGCAACTCGTTGGAATGGAACAACCATTCACCCCGGCCTGCAAGCACAGCTTGCATGCGTTGAAGCTGGCGCGCGGCATGCCGCGCAAGCTTGCCAGCCTTCACCCTCATTGCGCTTATGCCTGCACACCATAACCGCACACTCTACCCCGTCCAACTGAGGCTGCTAGGATAAGCGTCACAAAGATTGTTAGTGCGGACAGCATACGGAAACTGCTGTCTGCCCGCCTATCATCGCCGGCTTGTTCCGCCGCGAGCGACTTTTGATGAGCACCCGTATCGACCACACTCGAATCGTCCGCGCCGCGCGCGGCAGCGTCATTTCTTGCAAGAGCTGGCTGACCGAAGCGCCGCTGCGCATGTTGATGAACAATCTTGATCCGGAAGTCGCCGAAAATCCGGCAGAACTGGTGGTGTATGGCGGAATTGGCCGCGCGGCGCGTGATTGGGAGAGTTTTGACGCCATTGTGCGGGCGCTGACCACGCTTAATGACGATGAAACGCTGCTGATCCAGTCGGGTAAGCCGGTCGGTGTGTTGCGCACCCACAGCGACGCGCCGCGGGTATTGCTGGCCAATTCCAATCTGGTGCCGCATTGGGCGACGTGGGAGCATTTTCACGAGCTGGATCGCAAAGGTTTGATGATGTACGGCCAGATGACCGCTGGCTCGTGGATTTACATCGGCTCGCAGGGCATCGTGCAGGGCACCTACGAAACCTTCGTCGAAATGGGCCGCCAGCATTTTGGCGGTCAGCTTACTGGTCGCTGGATCCTGACTGCAGGTTTGGGCGGAATGGGTGGCGCCCAGCCACTGGCGGCGGCGATGGCCGGCGCCTGTTCGTTGAATATTGAGTGCCAACAAAGTCGTATCGACATGCGTTTGCGCACCCGCTACCTGGATGAACAAGCATCAGATTTAGACGACGCGCTGGCCCGCATTGCCACACACACCGCCGCTGGCCGCGCGGTCAGCGTCGGTTTGCTTGGCAATGCCGCGGAAATCTTGCCCGAACTGGTGCGCCGCGGCGTTAAGCCGGACGCAGTCACCGATCAAACCAGCGCCCACGATCCAGTCAATGGCTATTTGCCGATCGGCTGGAGTGTCGACCAGTGGTTTACGCGTCGCAAAGCCGATCCGCAAGCGACCGCGCGTGCCGCCAAAGCGTCGATGCGTGAGCACGTAGCAGCCATGTTGGCCTTCCACGCGCAAGGAATTCCGACCTTTGACTACGGCAACAACATTCGCCAAATGGCCAAAGACGAAGGCTTGGCACAGGCCTTTGATTTTCCTGGCTTTGTGCCCGCCTATGTGCGGCCGTTGTTTTGCCGCGGCATCGGCCCCTTCCGGTGGGTGGCGCTGTCCGGCGATCCAGAAGACATTCGCAAGACCGATGCCAAGGTCAAAGAACTGATCCCTGACGACGCCCATCTGCATCACTGGCTGGATATGGCGCAGCAGCGCATTGCCTTTCAAGGTTTGCCGGCGCGCATTTGTTGGGTGGGTTTGGGCCAGCGGCATCGCTTGGGACTGGCTTTCAATGAGATGGTGCGGAATGGCGAGCTGAAAGCGCCGCTTGTGATCGGCCGCGATCATTTGGATTCGGGCTCGGTCGCGTCGCCCAATCGCGAGACTGAGGCGATGCTGGATGGCTCAGACGCGGTATCCGATTGGCCGCTGTTGAACGCGATGGGCGCGGTCGCCGGTGGCGCGACCTGGGTGTCTCTGCACCATGGCGGTGGTGTCGGGATGGGCTATTCGCAACATTCCGGCATCGTCATCGTTTGTGATGGCAGCCTGGATGCCGACCGCCGCATCGCCCGCGTGCTATGGAACGACCCAGCAATGGGCGTGTACCGCCACCACGACGCCGGTTACACGATTGCCACCGACTGCGCACACGAGCAGGGTTTGCTGTTGCCGATGGAGTAGGGATGTTTCTGGTTGGTGGCGGATATCGTAAATCATTGATTCGTCATTGCGAGGCACGCGCCGCGAGAAGCGGCAATGAGCCTCCAACTGTGCGCGCGTGCCGTGGCAATCCAGGCACGGCCGCTGGATCGCCGCGGCCTGTCCGTGAACCGACCCGAGCTGGCGGTCGCTTGGCGGCCCACCTCAGTTTGGTTCGCACCCGCAATTTGCAGCACCACACCGATCTTCTCGCCGGCCTCACACCGCCGGCGTCACGCGATCTAAATCGGCGATCCGGCGGGTCAGTTCCTCGGGTGAGCGGGTGTAACGCGCCAGCAATCGATAAAATGCCGGCACCACGAACAGCGTCAATAGGGTAGACACGGACACGCCGGCGACGATCACCAGGCCGATCGTGAAACGGCTGCTGGAACCCGCGCCGGTCGCCAGCACCAGCGGCAGCGCGCCGATCGCCGTGGAAATACTGGTCATCAAAATCGGGCGCAAGCGCAGCACGGCGGCGTCGATGACGGCGTCTCGTATGCTTTGTCCGGCATCGCGCAATTGATTGGCGAACTCGACAATCAGAATGCCGTTCTTGGTGGCGATGCCAATCAAAATGACAATGCCGACCTGGCTGTACAAGTTCAACGTGGCGCCTAGGCCAGTACCGCCCAACAACGGCGAGATCTGACCCCAGCCAAACAGCGCCAACAAAGCACCGAGCACCGCCAAGGGCACGGTGAGCATGATCACGAAGGGATGCACAAAACTCTCAAACTGTGCCGCCAGCACCAAAAACACCACCAACATCGCCATAGCAAAGGTCAGCAACACCGTGGTGCCGGCCTGTTGGTAATCACGTGATTCACCGCGATAATCAATTTGTGCGGTATTGGGCAATTCCTCGCGCGCGATCGCTTCCAAATCGGTCAAGGCTTGCCCCAGCGAATAACCGGGCGCCAAACGTGCCGAAATGGTGATTGAGCGTACGCGGTTGAAGCGATCCAGTTCGCCGGCGTCGGCCAATTCGCGCAGGGTGACCAAGTTACCGAGCGGCACCAGTTCGCCGCTGCGTTCGGAACGTACATAGAGATTGGTCAGATCGCTGGGATCAGAGCGGTCTTCGCGACCCGCCTGCATTACTACATCGTATTCCTCGCCATCGCGTTCGAAGGTGGTGACGCGCCGCGAGCCGAACATGGTTTCCAGCGTGCTGCCCACTTCCTGCACCGACACGCCCAAATCGGCAGCGCGCTGTCGATCAACCACCACGCGTAACTGCGGCCTGGTTTCTTTGTAATCGCTGTCCACGCCGATCAAACCCGGGATCTGACTGGCGCGGGCCAGCATTTTTTCCTGCCAATTGGCCAGCGTGCTGTAGTCGGGGCCGCCAATCACAAATTGCACCGGCTGTTGGCCGCCGCGCGATAGGCCGCTGCGCATGATCACAAACGAACGCACGCCGGGAATTTGATCGAGTTCCTGCTGCAAGCGCTGCTGGATCACGAATGCCGATGGTCGTTCGCCCCAGGGTTTCAAGAACAACAAGGCTTGTGCGGTGTGCATATCCTCGCTGGTGGCCCCACCAAAACCACGCGGGGCCCGCACGATCACCCGATCGGCCAAACCCTCGTCGATTAACTTCATCAAGCGCTTTTCGACTTGTAAGGCTTGTTCTACGGTGTAGTCATAACCCGCGCCTTCCGGGCCATTGATGGTGATAAAAAACGAGCCCTGATCCTCCGGCGGCGTCAGTTCTTTCGGCGTGGCGATGTACAAAGCAGCGCTTGCGCCGATGGCAGCGAGCACCACCACGCCCAACAGGCCAGAGCGTTCAACACTGCCCTCCAGCATGCGTCGATAAGCAGCTTCGATGCGGCGAAATAGCGTGTCCACCCACAAGGCCAAGCCGCGATGCCCGTCACTCTTCACCAGTAACTTGCTGCACATCATTGCCGACAAGGACAAAGCGACCAGCGCCGATACGGCCACTGAGGTTGATAGCGCGACGCCCA
>CAZLSB010000089.1:7096-14033 GCA_964561825.1 uncultured Xanthomonas sp. | reverse complement strand
AATAGGCGCCCCAGTGGCAGTGGCACACGGGTGGATGCGCTCACGCGTGAGCGCACCGTTGCGGGGAGCAATCCTTGTGTGGACGCCGCCAGGTCAACGCTGCCAGGTCCGGTCAATTGTTCAACGCGACTGCGACGCTCGTTGGGAAACGGCGAACGCACGGTGACTTCCCATTCGCGATTGAGTTTGATGCCAGTGCCGTTGGCCGACAATCGGAAGCGCCCGACGCCGGTATCGCCCAGCGCAATAAGCGGGAAACGCAGCGTGGTGCGCGCGTTGTCGGCCAAAGTGACCTGGCGCGCCGCTTGCAAAATGCTAATCGGCATATCGGCATCGAAACGCACATCGAAGGTCTGCGCGCTGCCAGACAGGTTTTGCAGATCCAAAGTTAAGGTCGCAAGGTCGCCCGGTGCCATGACCCGCGGCGTGCTGACCTCGGCGATCAGCGGCGCGCGCACCAAAGTTTCAGTGCTGGCCGAGCCGTAGCGATCCTCCCCAAATACCAGTGCTGACACCCGCAAGGCGCCGTTGAAATCAGGAACTGCCAAGCTGATGTTGGCTTTGCCAGCCGCGTCTAGCTTGACCTGGCCGCTGAACAAATCGACCGTCAGTACCTTGGCGGTGGGTCGACGCGCTTGTGGCAAACCGGGCACTGCCAGATCGCCGCCAAATTTGAGTCGCGCGCGCTCGCCGGCCAGCGCTTCGATGATACGGCCATACAAATCAAAGGCTTCCACCGCGTAGCGGCGTTTGCCAAAGAAATACTTGACCGCATCGGGCAGCGGGAATTGGGTGATGTTGAGAATGCCCTGATCGACCGCCGAGACCGTCACATAGGCGTTTAAGCCCGCTAGTTTGGGTGCCGACACCGCAACCTTGAGGGCCTCGTTGGGGCGCATGCGCTCTGGCGCGGTGATCTCAACGGCAATGCTGCGATCGCTGCGGTCAATCGGCACATGCACGATGCCCACCGCGCGCGAAGGCGTGATCTTGTCGCTTGCGGTCCCCGGGCGGAACACCAATGCGGTGATGTAAACATCGTGGCGCTCCCAGCTTTCATCAACATTCAGCCGGATTTGCATACCAGCGCGCGCATCGAAGGCTTGGCTATGCAGCAGGTGATCGGTCTCCACTAGCAGCAGACCAGGGCCGTCGTGCGGTGGCGTCAAGGTCAGAGTGAGTTGCTCGCCCGCGCGATACTGGTTTTTGTCGAGTGCTATTTTCACTTTGTCTGGGCGCGCATCCACACCCCGATTGTCGTCGGCGTAACTCCAGCCGGCGGTGAATGGATAACGGGTGGTCAAACCGGTGACAGGGTCAGTAATGTCGAGCCGATACGGTCCCCAGTTCACGTTGAAAGCAATACGGCCGGGGTTTTCTCCAGGTAAATCGAGCGCGCGCTGTTCGACTTCCACAAAGCGCTGCGTGTAATCAACCCGCCAGCCCAAGGAACTGTCGTAGGTCCAAGTGTAATCGCGGTCTTCGCGAATCAGTTTTGCTTGCAGGCCTGTTGCAGCGACGCGCGTGCCGTCGGCTTGTACCTTGAGCACCTCAAACGCGGCTTCCTGCTGGCTATTTAAATTCTCTGGATCAAATAATGGACGCACGCCCACCAGTTGATTGGCCGGCCAAATCGTGCGTTTCAAGATACGCGATACCGGTCGACCACCGCTCTCAAACAAACTGCCATAGAGCGAAACGGCGATCGGGCCCGCCAACGCACCGGGCTCTAGTGGCAGAGACTGAGTCAGTTTGCCGTTGGCGTCCAAACTGACATCGATTGCGTCAACCGGCTCTTTGGACGGTGGATTGACCGGATCGCCAAATACATAACCCTTCAATCCTTCAACCGGGTTGGTGTCGATCGCATAACTGAGTTTACCGGTAAAACGATTGCCCGCAGCTGGCGCACCGTACAAATAAGCGCCATCTACGCTGAAATCCAAGGTGTCGCCCGCTGCCAACTGGGTCTGGCTACTCTCCAGGTTCAGTTTCATGCGCTCCGGCAGAAACTCTTCAATGCGCAAATCAAAACTGTGCGCGGCTTTCGACCCACTGGGATCAGGGCTGAGTTCCAGGCGCCAGCGGCCGGTCGGCACATCGCTGCTCATCGCGCGTTCGTACAGATAATAACCGCCGTCCATCGGGCGCAGTTGGGAACTGGCGTAGGCTCGACCGTCTGGCTGTTTGAGCGTCGCAAACAGGGGCTGCGTGCCCTGCAGCGGCTTACCATCAAAATCACGTAATAACGCCGCTACCCGCAGCGGTTCGCCTGGACGATATAAATCGCGGCCCGACCACATGAACACACTAACATCCGCAGCAGTGCTGCCATCCACGGCAAATTCCGATAAATCTAATGCAGGCTGACTGAATCCCAGCAAAGAGATTTGTTCACCGCGCTTGCCGATTAATACATGAGTGGTATTAATGCGGTAATCCAGGTTGGCAGTGCCATTGCTATCCGAACTGCCGCTGGCGACCACAGCGCCATTGACATCCAATACCGAAAGTTCAACTCCACTTAAGGGTTCGCCGTCGGCCAGCGAGCGCGTCGCCACCCACAGGTGATCACGATGCACTCGCACATGCAGGCCAATATCGCTCCGCACAAAATACGTTGTCTGATATTCGCCCTCGAATTCGGCGGTGGGTTTCAATAGTGCAAAATACAAACCCGGCGCAGCCAATTCGTCGATCTGGTGCACCGGTAAATGGGTGGTTTTGCGTTCGTTCGGCGCTGAATTAATAACAAATCGATTCAGATAAACAGAATCGGCCATGGTTTTCAGCTCATTGAGTCCCCAATAGCCGCGGCGCCCGCCACTTTGAAATTCCGCTAGAAAACGCGGCAAGCTGCTGGCGCGCACCCGGAAAAACTCGACATCCACCTCAGTAATATTGACGCTGATGATGGGTAAGCCATCGGTGCCTTGACTGGGCAGCACGCTGCCCTGGCTGGCAAAACCGACAGCGGGCGGCAGGTCCACCGATTCCACGTCGCGGCTTAAACCCGCGGCAAGCGTGCTGCCGTCGGCTGCCACCACGCCGGGACGAATTTCTACCTTGAACTTTTCCTGTGCTTTGACATGCGGGAATCGCGCTAGACGGCCGCCTTCGGAGGTGACCCATGCCCCATCCACGGCTTGGCCCTGCGCATCGCGTACGATCAGAAACTGCGACAGGTCTTGTGCTTCCGCCAAAGGCCTGGAAAAACGCAACGTCAATGCCGGGCGCCCGTCGCTCGCCTCGCCGGTGACCGACAACACCTCAAAAACGTTAGACGCGTCGGGAGCGGGCTGCTCCGCACTCAGCGGGGTGGGTGTCGGTGTTGGGTCTTTACAAGCTGGCAGCAAACCTAGGAGCCCGAAAAACAGGATCCACAGACTGAGTTGTCGCCAACCGCGCTGGTGTGTCGCGCTGTTGAGTCTGCGTTGTGCGGACAATGAGGACATGCCTAACTCCTGGGTGAATGCATCACTCCGATTGTAGAGCGCGGCTCGGCGGTTTGCTCAACTAGCGTTTACAGTAGGTTTTTGCGTCGATGTGGGATGTCCCGTTGGCAAGCCCAAGCCCGTTTGCATGTTTGTCAGAGCCCGTCCTGGTCAAGACTTCAAAAGGATGAGCTTGCTACTGTCGCGCAATCAGCGTGAAATGCGCGACTTAGATACGACGCTACGCTTTAGGAGACCTTTGTGAACTTAGATCGACAAACATTTGCCAATCTTCGAGGCCCTCGGGCGCACGCCTGGATGTGGATTTGCATGGTGTGGTTAGCCATCGCAGCAGCCCCAGCGCTTGCTCAGTCTGGCCGCGGGTTGCAGACCGACTTGCGGTTGGTGGTAAGCGACTTGCCTGACCCGGTGCTAGTGGGCCAACCGGTCACCTATTTTTTTAATGTTGCGAATCAAGGGACGGCCAGTGCCACCGGGCTGACTCTGGTGGTGTTCTTCTCGAATACCCTGACGCCGATCCTCGAACCCACACCCACACCCACGCCGGGCTGGAGTTGTTCGGTTTCTTCTGTCATTAGTTGTCTCTATTTGTCGCCAATGCCTGCGCCCGGTTCGGCAGTGTTGTCTCTGCGCTTCATGGCGCCAGCGTCACCACAAACGGTGCAAGTCACTGGAACTGCGACGGCCAACGAATCCGAATTCAGTCCTGGCGACAATTCAAGTATTCAGCAAACTACCGCAGTGGTGTTTGGCAGTGCCGATCTCACCTTGAGTTTGGCTCCCAGTGTGCCGTCGGCATCGCTCGGCACTCCGGTCAGCTTCACTGCCAATGTGGCCAACGCCGGACCGGGCAATGCGCCGGCACTGCAGGTCACTGGAACTCTGGGTGGCTCCTTTGTGTTCAGCAATTTCAGCATTCCCCCTTCTTGGTCGTGCACCCACGGTAACGGCACGATCAGCTGCAATTATTTGGGCGGTAGCCCGAGCGGAACACTCGCCAACGGTGTCGCCGCAGCGCCGATTGTGATCAATGGCGTTGCCGGCCCTACCGTGGGACCGGCGACCCTTAGTTTGCTCGCCAGTTCGGGCGCTACGGACCCAAGTCCCGCTGGCAACACCGCCAGCATCGCGGTGACTGCAGCTGGCATACCCGCGGTTGATTTAGCCCTCAACAAGACGGTTGTAGGCACGCAGCCCATTCCGCGTAATGTCGGATTCACTTATCGGCTGTCGGTGCAGAATTTGGCTAGTAGCAACCAAACGGCCAACTCAATAGTGATCACGGATATTTTGCCCGCGGGCATCGCATTGCAGTCAGTTAGCGGTGCGGGATGGACTTGCAGCGGCGCGGTGACCTGTAACTACGCTCCCAGCTTAGGTATCGGTCAAAATGCGGTGCCCCTTGATTTGCAAGTTATTTATAACAATACCGTTCCACCCAATGGCACCGTTGTTTCCAACAGTGCCACCGTCAGTAGCGCCGATCCTGATCCGCAGCTGGCAAATAACCAATCGACCGTGGCGGCAAGCTTTCGCGCTAATGCAGATTTAAGCGTGGAATTCTTAGGCTCGACGGAGGTTATTGGCGGCGAATCCTTCGATGTGGATTTAGTGGCCCGAAACTTAGGGCCTGATATTGCCGGCAATGTGGTGGTGACGGGCACTATCGCCAATGGTTTCACCGTGGGCGTGGTCAGTGGAGGCGCCGGCTGGTCTTGTTTGGCTTCGGGACAAAACGTCAATTGCCAGCGGCCAGCCCTGCCCGTTGGCAACAGTACCGCAGCCAGTTTAGTCCTTACCGCCCCGCTAGCGCAGGGCGGACCGTTTGCGCAAACGGCCACGATCAGCGGTTCAAGTTTTGATCCCGATTCGGGCAACAATTCCAGTTCGCTGGGGGTCAGTGTCATTGGCCGTAACGTCGGCCTTCAACTCAGCATGTCGGACAGTGCTGATCCAGTTACCGTCAATACGCCGTTCTCATATCTTTTAACGGTGACAAATCTAGGCAATATCCCCCAGTCAGGTTTGAATATAGACAATGCCCTGCCGGCGAATATGAGTTACCTGGGTTATGAGAGTGATGATTGGGAATGCACTGCTAGCAGCGGAGCCCAAGTTGTGGTGAATTGCATTAGCCCTGGCACTGAATTGGGCCCGGACGAAAGTATTTCGGTTGCCTTGCTAGTAAGTTCAAGTACGCCCGGAACGGTAACCAACAGTGCGCTGGTCAATACCGAGTTAAATCAGTCCGGCGTGCGAGCCAGCGAGACCACCACTATTATCCGCGGGGCTTTCCTGGAATTAACCAAACGTGCGCGCAACGCATCGATCGAATTGGGAAGCAATGCGATATTTGATTTGACGGTCAGCAATCCTAGCCAGATTGATGCGTCGGACGTCTTGTTGAGGGACGATCTGCCCGCCGGCTTAGATGCAGTAAGCGCGAGCGGCACCGGATGGGTCTGCACCATTCAGAGTCCGCGCATAGACTGCACCAGGCCGACCGTCGCAGCTTCTAGCAGCAGCATCGTGGTCATTGAGGCGCGCCCGACAAATGCCGGGCGCTATGTCAATCGCGCGCAGGTCCAGTTTGGCAACAACCCAGCAGTGCTTGCCAATGATGCAGTAACGGTTACTGCGCCGCCCGCCGCTGCTGCCGATCTGTCATTGCAAATGACCGCGAGCGCTAATGCGGTGATTCGCGGCAATGACTTTTCCTATCTGCTGCGTGTGACCAACCTCGGACCTTCCGCGGCGACGGTGGTGCGCTTGACGGATGTCTTGCCCGCGAACGTGGCGTTCTTGGGCACTAGCAGCGCCAACTGGGTTTGTCAGGCTGGCCCGCCAGTTGTATGTCAGTTGAGCGGCGAATTGGCTGCCAGCGCAGATTCCAATTTGACCCTCAATGTACGTGCCGTGGCAGTGGGAACAGCGGACAACCAAGCATCTGTGAGTGCGTCGCAAACAGATCCGAATGGAAACAATAACAGCGCTAATGTAAGCACGCAGATCGGCGAGGAGCCGGTCGTCACGGCCGACGTCGGTGTACAACTGAGCGGCCCAACGTCGGTCATCGCAGGTGGGCAGATCACGATCAACGCAGCGGCCAGTAATGCTGGCCCGGGTGCGGCCAGCGGTCTGTCTGTTGCCACGACAATCCCCGCCGGATTTTCCATCACGACGGTCAATGCAGGCACTGATTGGACCTGCGCCACGGTGGGACAGGTGGTGAATTGCGCGCGCGCCGCGTTGGCAGTTGCGTCGGGTAGCAGCAACGTCGCTGCGATCACCTTGACCGCGCTGGCAACCGCAGCAGGAGCCAATCAGGTTTCCGCAACGATCGGTTCAACAAGCGCCGATTCGAATGGCAGTAACAACAGCAGCGCGTTGACAGTGAACATCACGCCGCAGCTAGTTACTTTGAGTCTGAGAAAATCCGACAGCGTTGATCCGGTGGAGGTCAATACCCCGTTCGATTACGC
>CAZLSB010000089.1:0-6996 GCA_964561825.1 uncultured Xanthomonas sp. | reverse complement strand
AGTGGTGAGCTGTGCCAGCGCTGCCAGCTTGGCGCCAAATGCGAGCAGCACCGTGAGCCTTCGCGTGTCGGCCGCAGCCCCAGCCTTGTTAACCAATCAGGCGCAGGCACGCTCGGCGCAAAATGCGACCGCCAACGCTACCGAGACCACGCGAATCACCGGCCCCTCGGCAGACCTCAGCGTGCAGGTGGCCGCTCCGGCTTCAGTGATTGGCGGCAGCAGCTTGACGGTGAATCTAAGCGCTGGCAATGCGGGTCCTGATGCTGCCAATACGGTGGTCGTCAACACACAGATCGCCACTGAATTGGTGATCAGTCAGGTGACACAAGCCAGCGGCTGGGTCTGCACGAATACGGCGCATGCTGTCAACTGCCAACGATCGACTTTCGCTCCAGGCAGTGGCAGCGTGGCAACGCTGACTCTGACCGCACCAAACACAGCGGGCGGGCCCTTGGCGATTAATACGTCGATCAGTGGTGCAAGTCTTGATCCCAACCAAGCCAACAACACGAGTTCTGCATCCTTGACCGTGACCGGTCGCACCGCCGGTTTGAGCTTGACCAAGACCGACAGCGTTGATCCGGTGGAACTGGACACGCCATTTGACTATGTGTTGACCGTCACCAACAACGGCAACGTCGCGCAGGACGCGGTGCGCATCATTGATACGCTACCAGCGGGTTTGACCTACCTGAGTTTCACCGGTGCGGGTTGGAGCTGCAGTGCCGCTGGAACACCGGCCGAAGTGAGTTGTTCCAATCCGGCTCCGTTGGCGGCTGGAGCCAGCAGCGTGGTCACTTTAAGCGTCAAAGCAACGGCGGCCGGCACGCTCACCAACTCGGCGCGTTCGCAATCCACGCAGACGCCAGCCGGCGGAACCGCTACTCAATCCACCACTGTTCGTGGTGCGCCGAGCCTGTCGTTGACCAAGCGCGCGCGGACCAGCACGATTCAAGTTGGAAGTACTGCGGTTTTCGATGTAACCGTGGCCAACACCGGCCCAGTCGATGCAAGCAACTTAGTTCTGATCGACGATCTACCCCTCGGCAGTGACAATGTCAGCGCTCGCGGTGACGGCTGGGTGTGCACGGTCGCAAGCGCGCAAGTCGTACGGGTCGAGTGCCGACGCGCAGGTTTGGCGCGCGCGACCAGCAGTGTCGTGACCGTGGAAGCAAAGCCACGAACCGCCGGCACCTATGTTAATCGGGCACAGGTGCAAGCGGATCGCGTCGCAGTGCTGTTTGCCACCGATTCGGTGATCGTTAGTGATCCGCCACCGCCGCCTGCAACGGCGGATCTGGAAGTGACCGCAACGGCGCCGTCCTCCGTGGCGCCCGGCGCGCGGGTTGATGTGCAAGCTCGTATTCGCAACGTCGGTCCGAGCGCAGCCGCGAACGTAGTTTTCCTGGCGCCAGTCTCCGGTCCTTGGACACTGCAGAGTGGGTCGGGTGCGGGGTTCACCTGCACCGTGATCGCTGGTGGCTTGGATTGTCGCGGTGCGTCGTTGGCGGCGGGTGCGAGTGTCGATCTGCAATTGCAAGGGCAGGCCAATGCCACCGCGAATGCGGCGCTGGTCTCGCGCCTGAGCGTTGCGTCCGGTACCACCGATCCGGTGGCAGCCAATAACGCCGCCACCGTCAGCATTGCCATCGCGACACCCCCGCCGCAATCGGCCGATCTCAGCATCAGCAAGACCGATAGCGTAGATCCGGTCACCTTTGGTGAGCGCTTCACCTACACACTGACGGCGCGCAACCTGGGGCCAAGTTCCGCTAGCAATGTGATCATTCGCGATCCGCTGCCGGCGGGTTTGGTGTTCGTCTCTGCGACTGGAGCAGGTTTGACCTGCACCGGTGGCGGCGTCATCGATTGTCGCGCCAGTTCGGCGCTGGCCAGCGGACAACAGTTGGTGGTGACGGTGACCGTCGATGCGCCCTCGGTTCGGGGTTCCATCACTAACGAAGCCACAGTGGAATCGAGCACGACCGATCCGGTCGCTAGCAATAACCGTGCATCACAATCGACGGCAGTGGAAGCGCCAGAAGGCGGCGAAGGTGAAGACGCGCTGATGCCGGGCACGGCAGGCGATACCATCGCCGGCGATGCGGTGGGACCGGTGGTAGCCCTCTGCGACAATTCCACCGGCCAAGTGTCGACGCTTTGTGATGCCCTCTACCGAGACGCAGCGGCGGGTCGCGATGACCAGGTCAATGAAGCACTACGGTCGCTGTATCCGGAAGAAGTGCTAGCGCAGCACGCTTCACTCAATCAGTTGGCCAATACCCAGGTCCTCAATATCGACGCGCGTATGGCAGAACTACGCGGCGGCGGCGGTGGCGGCTTCAGCACATCGGGACTGACCGTCATTAACGGCAGTCAAGCTATTCCGGTGGGCTTATTGCAGAGCCTGTTTGAGAACGATGAAGAGCCGCAGATTGGTGGCACGGGTGACCTTATCAGTCCGTGGGGTTTCTTTGTCAACGGCAGTATTACTCGCGGTGATCAACGCATTAACTCCACGGAACGCGAGGTCGTTCAAGACTTCGATTCAGTTGGAATCACCGCCGGTGTTGATTATCGACGCAGCGCGCGCTGGGTCATGGGTGCAGCGCTTGGTTATAACCGATTTGATTCCAATTTGACCGACCTTGGTCGCCTGGAAACTGATGGATTTACCCTGACTGGTTACAGTGCCTATTACCTCAATGACAACACCTATTTCGATACTCGATTAAGTTACGGCCGCGTCAGCCTAGACCAGTCACGAAAGTTGCGCGTTAATTTGACGGGCTTTACCTTGGATGAAGTGCTGACCGGCAATACCGATGCCAGCCAGATGATCTTCGCATCGAGTCTCGGTCGCCACATTAGTAGAGGCGCTTGGACTTTCACGCCAAATGCGTTTGTGCGGTATATGCGCAGCTCAGTCGACGGATTTGCCGAAGAAGGTAGCGCTTTCGGCGTGCGTTATGGCGATCAAGCCGTTAAGTCCCTCGTTTTTGGCGCGGGTTTGCAAGTGAGTCGGGTTATCAGCTTGGCCAACGGTGTGTTAACGCCGCAATTCGATCTGGTCTGGAACCAGGAAAGTGGCAGTGACGACACCGTCATCGATGCAAGTTACGTCGGTGGGCAGCCGGGTGAATTTTTCCGCTTGCGTCCGGAAACACCGGACAAGAGTTACGGCAGCGTGGGCTTTGGCTTGGTTTACATTTTGGCTAATGGCAAACAGGCCTTTTTGCAGCTGCGTGAAAGCATCGGGACTGATGGCCTAAATCAATCCACGGTGAACTTTGGCGCACGTTTCGAGTTCTAAGGCTGACCAGCAGGCAGCTGATGTTTTGGATGTATCACGGCACAGGAGATTTGAACATGCCGCAGCAAATCGTCACGACGGCAAGCGTTGCCCGTAGCTCGGAACGCGCAGTGCCGAAGCAAGGCCTTTCCGGCTGGCAGCGCTTTACCATGGCCGTTGGCACGGCCATCGTAGTGAGCCTGCTCGGTAGCACGATGGTGCTGGCCAAAAAAACCGAACTGCCGCAGGGCGCCATTGCAGTCGATGAGCTGTACATCGTCGACTGTTTGCTGCCTGGCCAAGTACGCCAAATGGGCGGCAATTTCACCTACTTGTCGGCGCGGCGGCCGATCCGCACCACCGCCAAAGATTGCGCGATTCGCGGCGGCGAATATGTGGCTTACGATCGCGCAAGTTACGCCAGTGCTTTGAAAGTTTGGCTGCCGGCAGCCCAGCAGGGTGACGTCAACGCGATGAATTACGTTGGCGAAATCTACGAAAAGGGCTTGGGCGTTGAATCGGACTACGCGCTAGCCGTGGACTGGTACCGAAAGGCCGCTGAAAAAGGCAGTTCAACGGCAATGATCAACCTCGGTGGTCTCTACGAGGGTGGCAAAGGCGTGCCGCAAGACATGACCATGGCGATGAATTGGTATCGCAAAGCCTCTGGATCATCGGTTGGCACCTTGGAGTTGGTCACCGAGGACCAACAGGCCAAGCGCCGAGCTGACGCTGAAGAGACTGAACGGTTGCGCGAAGAAGTCGGACGCCTGCGCGGACAACTGGATCAGGCGCGCGTCGATCTTGGCCAGCGCGAATCAGAATTATCGCAGACGCGCCAAAACTTGAAAGCCGCGCGGGGCGAAATTGCGGCCGCTGCCGCCGACCAACAGCGCAGTCAGCGCGCGTTGGCCCGTGTAGCCGATTTGGAACGCCAGATGGCGTCGCAGGAACAGGCGGTAGAAAGCTCCCGCGCTGAAGCCGACAAGTACCTCAACTTAATGGGTGTCGATATGTCTCTGCGCGGTCCTGCGCCCAAAGGGACCACGCCGAAAATCCAGGTCATTGCGCCAAAATTGGTCACCACACGAAGCGGTGTGCTCGCCGCCCCGTTGCTCGCCGCGGTGCCCAGTTATCAGGTGGTCGGTCGCGTTTATCCGGTTAGCAGCCTGCGGGCACTGAAGATCAACGATCGCGATTACAAAGATAAAGTGGATGCGGACGGACTGTTTCAAATCGATCTCGATTTAGCCGTTGGCGATACCCCGGTCGAAATTCAGGCGATCACCGAAGATGGAATCAGTTCGGTCGAAAGTTTCCTGATTACCCGAGATCGCGGTGGTGCTGCGGCGGCCAAGCGGGTCACCAGTAAGATGTTCCAGCGCCGTATGCGTGATGATTTGGGTGCCTACTACGCGCTGGTCATTGGCAATGACGCCTACGGTTCATTTCCAGCGCTCAAGACCGCATCGGCAGACGCCGACGCAGTGGCTGATCAACTGCAAAAACGCTTTGGATTTAAGGTCAGTAAACTCACCAATGTGGGGCGCGAGGCGATTATCGCCAAACTCGCCGAACTCACCATGGGTATGAAAAAGAACGACAACTTATTGATCTACTACGCTGGCCATGGGCAGGTCGATGCGCAAGGCAAAGGTTATTGGATACCGGTAGACGGGCGTACGGATGATCCTGCAAGTTGGATTGGCAATGACCAGATAAACGATTACATCGGCGCATCGGCTGCGAAACATGTGTTGGTGGTGGCCGATTCCTGTTATTCGGGCACCATGTCCGGTAACGCAATTCGCCCAATCCCGCTGGATGCCAAGGAAGAAGATTTGCTGTTTATCTCGCGTGTGAAGGCGCGTACGGTGATCACCTCTGGCGGTTTGCAACCCGTGCTGGACGACGGCGGCAGTGGCCATTCCATCTTTGCGCAGGCTTTCCTGACGGCGTTGAAACAAACCGATGGACTAGCCGAAGGCTATCGTCTGTACGAGGAAGTTTCTGAACTGGTTGGTCAGCGCTCGGCAATTGCACGTCTTCCACAGCGCCCGCAATACTCTGCGTTGCGGCACGCCGGGCATGAGGGCAGCGAGTTCTTCTTCCTGCCGCGCGATGCCTAAGTTCTAATGACCGGCGGGCGCCGAGAAGAGGCGCCCGCTGCAGTTCTGGGCTGCAAGCAGTCGCGCGATGGTTGGGGAACCTCTGGCAACGACAAAGGTCCCAGAGCGGGCAGCGATACGACCCCAGAGGTTTCTATGGATAGGCACAGCCAGGAACGATGACTACTTTCAAACCGATTCCAAACGCTTTTGAATGGTTGTTGGGTCTTTACTCCGACAATTTTGAGCGCTTGTTGCGCTTGGTAGACGCGCGGTCTCTGGTTCCTGGCCGTTATCTCAATGAAGTGAATGGTCAGCCCGCATTACTGTTGGATGTGCTGGAACAACAGCCGTACACCACTTTGTTACGCCTCAGTTTGCGCTTCAAAGAATCCATTCCCGCCGAGGATCCAGAATCCTATTGGCGCGTTTACCACGACGCGCGGCAGGCTGAAGTCACGCATTGTCGATTCGATGCACATCGGGTGCGGCTATTTGCGCCCAGCACGCCGGCACGCTTGATCGCACAATATCGGCGCCAAATGAACAGCTTCGCCAACAAGTGGTTAGAGTATTTGTTGCAGGGTGGTTACCTGCCCAGCGACTGGCATTTGTTGGGCGCGGTTCCAGAGTGGGATCGCGCACTGGTGATCGCCCCGGGTGTGCCTGACGAAGCCGAAGAACGCAGCACGCCGCGTCGCAGTTCGCGGCGCAGCGTCAATTCGGTCTAAATGCGCTTCCGATGACGGACGCTTACCCGCAACGGATCGTGTGTCTGACTGAGGAACCCACTGAGGTTCTCTACCTCATTGGCGAGCAGGCGCGCATTGTCGGTATCTCCGGGTTCACCGTCAGGCCACCGCAGGCGCGCCGCGAAAAGCCCAAGGTGTCGGCGTTCACGTCGGCAAAAATCGATCAGATTCTCGATTTGCAGCCGGATCTGGTCATTGGGTTTTCTGATATCCAGGCCGACATCGCCCGTGATTTGATCCGCGCTGGCGTGGAAGTTTGGATCAGCAATCATCGATCCGTGCAGGGAATCTTGGCTTACACACTGCGCCTAGGCGCGATGGTGGGCGCACTCGCGCGTGCTCAAAGTCTGGTCGAAGAAATGCAGTGCGCGATCCGCACAGCGCAAACCGCAGCGTCAGCATTGCCACGTCGCCCGCGCGTTTATTTCGAAGAATGGGATGAGCCGCCGATCACCGGTATTCGCTGGGTGTGCGAACTGATCCGCATTGCCGGCGGTGACGACATTTTTCCGGAACGAGCGGCTTGCAGCTTGGCTAAAGATCGGATTTTGGCGGACGCCAGCGAAGTCATTCGGCGCGCCCCTGATCTGATTGTCGGCTCTTGGTGCGGCAAAAAGTTCCGACCGGACAAAGTCTGCGCGCGCCCAGGCTGGGACATGATTCCCGCCGTGCGCAATGGCGCGGTGTCGGAAATGAAAAGCGCGATCATTCTGCAACCAGGCCCTGCCGCGTTGCTGGCTGGCCTGCCGCAGTTGACCCGTTTGATTGCGGCAGCGGCATAATCCTGGCCCGGTAGCGTAGTCACCGAATGGTGGACGAGTCAGACGACTTAAAAGTCAAAAAA
>CAZLSB010000088.1:0-14128 GCA_964561825.1 uncultured Xanthomonas sp. | reverse complement strand
CCAAGCTTCTTCTAAGGTACGGCAGCTAGACGGACGACCGTTGGTTCCGTGGGTCAGCGCGCGACCCGAACCGGTATTGTTGGCGATCGAGCCCATCTCAATCAGCTCGATGTAACCACTGCGGGTACGTGCATTGCTGCTACCCAGACCGTCGTTCAGGAACGAGGTACGGAACGGGAAGAAGCGCTGCGTGGTGCCTGGCAGGACCGGAATCTGGAAGATACCGGCTTCGATACCCGGAACCGTACAGCTGGTGTCACGAGTGGTGATGTTGCCCGGGCCAGCAGCGTCCAACGAGATGACCGCAGCGGTCCACACGTCATACGCCGACAGGTACAGGTTAAAGTCGAGCACTTCGCGGGAGTTGATAGCTTCCAGGAAACGGACCTTAACGGCCTTGCCCAGATCAGTGGTATTGACGACCGACAGAGCGGTCGTGTTGCCACCATTGACGGTGTAAAACGGGTACAGCAGCACCTGACCCACGCCGTCCGGGTTCAGGTTAACAGCGGTCGAGATATTTGCGATACCAGCGACGCCGGCAAGACCGGCAACGATGGCAGTCGCCATGGTGTTCTTCTTCATACAACACTCCTAGTCAACTACAGGGCTTCGCCTACTGCCAGCTTCATTCCGAGTTGGGGGTTGAGCCCCTCTTTGCGGTGAAGATGGACAAGAGCACGATGGATGCTAAGGGAACTCGAACAAGCATGCAACTACCAAACTACGATTCAGCCTTCGGCACTAAATACCATTGGCCGTCTTTACTTTGGATCCAGCTTTCGCTTACCACACTTAACACATCAGTAGTACCAACGCGCATCACCGGCATTTGGAACTGCGCATTCACTAATATTTCTACGACACACACTTCCATTTCGCAAGTGGCTTTTTGAAAATTCACGCGTGTCCACTGCACTGGACGATCTTGCATGGTTTTCACGTACTCTTCAAGCGGGCGTACTTCGCGGTAGCCCTCGGAGAGCAGCGCGTACGCTTCGGCAAAACGTCGCTCAATCAGCAGGTCCCAGCGCTTGAGTGCGCGCTGTTTGACCGCGTCCTCGGGTGCGACTTTGACTGCTGATGCGCCTGATCCCGCGTCAGGACGTGTCGTTTTGCTGCCGCACGCGACCATTACCAGCACGCAGGCAGCGATCGAAAAGAACCGCCCGACACGACCCACCTGCCTATTCAATCTCAATTGCATTAGAACACTCCTTCAGTTCAATCTTCAACACCAGGCCAGCGGCAGCGTGGTGATTCTTCTTGGTGATGCCCACCGCATACACTAGCGCTGGGGCGCTGCCTCTAAGCGAGCACGCTCTGCTGCCTCCATATCCTGAATCAACGGCGACAGTCCCTGGAAACGCTTTTTGTACTCTTCAGTCAACTCACGTGCATCGTCACCACCACCGCGGATGACGGTTGGCGTGATCAGCACTAACAATTCCTTTCTGGAATTGTCGCGCGAACTGCTACCAAACAACCTACCCAAAATCGGGATGTTCTTTAATCCAGGCATGCCAGAACTAGAGTTTCCATCATTCTGTTGGATCAATCCGCCGAGCAGCACGGTGTCGCCGCTCTGCACCGCCACTTCGGTTTCGATGGTCTTTCTGTCCACTGGCACGTTGCCACCAAACTCAGATGCCGAACTAGCAGGTCCCGGGGTGCTCTGTTCGGCCTGAATCTCCATGAAAACCAGACCGCCTGGATTGACGCGTGGTTTGACATTCAAAGTGATGCCGGTATCGCGAAACTGCACCTGACTTTGTCCGACGCCGGACCCACCACCGGGCTGGGTGATCGGATTGAAGAAACTGCTCACCACCGGTATCTGTTGGCCAACGTTGATCGATGCCTCTGTGTTGTTCAGGACCAGCACCGATGGCGCGGACAACACTTTCACGTCGCCCTCACTTTGCAGCAAATTGACCAACGCACCGGCACGACGCCCCGCAAAGATCCAATTAACGCCCGATGCGGTGATCTCGCCAAAGGTGTCGCCACGAATTGCTCTCTTGGCCGCGGTCGTCGTTCCGTCGTCTGGTGGCTGCAGACGATCCAGCGCGTCTTCAAAATACCACTTCACGCCAAATTCCAGATTATTGGTCAACGATACATCCAGCAAGCGTGCTTCGATGTGCACTTGTAGCGGCACCGTGTCCAGCTTACGGATCGCGCCGCGGATTGCCTCGTACTGACCTGGCGTTGAGCGCACAATCAATTGATTGTTTTCCTCCACTGCGGTGATTCGAATTTCCTCACCTTCGACAATGGCTAGGCCCTGGTCGCCAACGCCAGCGCCCGCGCCCGCTGCAATAGCGGCAGTCGTGGCACCACGGGATGCGTTTGCGTTGGCTGGGGCGGTGCTCGCTGGGCTCTTCTGGGTATCAAATTTTTCGCCTGATCCGCTCAAATTCAACGAATTGCCGCCGGACGAAGACAACTCAACGGGCACCATGCCCGGAGCGACGCTGCCTGCGGCAGAGGACGTGGCTGCGCGACGCGCTTCTCCGCCAGTGCCGCCAAAAATATCGTTGAGACGATCCGCCAGATCAGTCGCCTTGACGTTTTTCACGTCATACACGTAGAGACGCACGCCGGGTTGGTTACCCCCTTGGTCCAGGCGTGAGATCCAACGCTCGGCTTCCTCCAGGTAACGCCGCTGCGGCGTAATGACCATAATCGCGTTGAGGCGTTCGATCGGAATAAATCGGAACATGCCAGCCAGAGGCGATTGCGACTGCTCGCCGAAAATCTGCTCTAACTCGGGGCCGAGCGTTTTTGCTTCGACGTTCTCCAGCGTAATCATGCCAACTGACATGCCTTTGATCCAATCGACGTCGAAAACGTCGATGGTGGACATGTAATTTTCCAGTTCCCGACGACTGCCGGCGATCACGATCATGCTGCGCGCGTTGTCGGCTTTCAGAATGGAGCCTTCGCGCGCGTAAGGCTGCAACAATTTTTCCATTTCCGTCGCGGCGATAAATTGCAACGGTACCGCACGAACCTCATACCCACGCGCCTGATCAACTGGCCCGACGCGCAAGGTCAGATTACCGCGCACCGCGTTCGCCGCCGGCACCACCGAATACTGCCCGTCCACATACACCAGCGCCAGATTGTTCCAGGACAGCAACATCTCGAGGATCGAGAAAGCCTGTTCAGAGGTCACCGGGCGGGCGGTCGAGAAGGTTACGGTGCCACTGACACCGGCAGCAATAATGTAATTCTCGCCGAGCAGATCGCCAAGAATGATCTTGACCACGTCAGCGATCGGCATGTCAGCGAAATTAAGACTGGCTTTGCCCTGCTCAGGCGGTTTGCCCCGCGGTTTGCGTGCTGCATCCAAGTTAATCAACTCGCCGGTACCCGGCTCCAGCATCTTGCCGGTGTCTTGTGCTTTCTCTGCTGACGCCGCTGGGGCAGCAGACGCCGCAACCCGATCGCGCTCGTCAGCCGCTTCCGGATCCATGGATCTGGCGATTTCTCGCACCTGTTCGCGTTGCAGCTCAGTTGCTGGTGCTCGCGCATCCGGTCGTGAAAACGGCGCGTTGGCGCAGCCGATCAACAACAACGTGATCAATGCCAGCGCGCTTCGTCGAAGTCCTTTCTTCACCCACGATCTCCTTACTGCTTCCCTTGCGGCTGACTCATCTTCTCGGCCTCGGCGCGCATTTGAGCGCGGCGTTGCTCGATGATCCTTTGCACTTCTTGCTGGCGCGCGAGTTCGTCCATCGGAAGCTGTTGCGCCGGTTGTGTGGCCGGATCTGCTTGACCCGGCTGCCCAGGTTGCTGGGCTTGCCCGGTTTGCGCCCAGGCTGGTGTCGCCCCTGGCTGCGGTACCGCCGCTTCGGCTGGCGTTTTGCTCATGTCCAGCTTCAGCTCGGCGCTGCCTTGCTGCGCGCCTCCATCAAAGACGGCTTTGCGGGGGCTAAGTTCCTGCAATACCCAGCCAGATAGATCGCCCGGTAGCGGCATGCCCTGACGGACTCGCACCACCGCACTGGTCGAATTGACCCGCAGGATCGCCACCTGATGGTCTGGGTCCATCAATATACCGAGTAACGTGGCATTCAGCGGCACCGGTGGCGGCTCATCCGGCGCTGCGGCGACCGCACCAGCCGCTTCAATCGGACGCGGTTTGCGATCGTTGGTAAACAACGGCCGTTGCTCAATCTCCACGTAATTGGCAAACGGCGGCAGCTTAAATTCAATCTGCTGCATGGCCTGACTTAGGTCCGCATCGAGCGCAACCGCGGTGTCCTGGCGCAATTGGTACCCAGAACCCACGCCCAGTGATTGCAGAGTGGCCAGCAAACCCAGCAACCCGCACAAACTGCCCAGCACAATGGTCATCCACTGCCCGACATCGCGCTTCATCCCTGACCTCCGGGTTTGCGGATGTACCCATAGACGTCAAAGCGCGCGTCCATGTCTCCCAAATTTGGCTGCGGCATGCCACCTTGAAACATCTGCTGCTGGTACAAATTGAGTTCCGTGACGAACAGAAAGGGCGTGGCGTTCTCCAACTCATAGAGAATCTCAGTGAGGTCATCGAGATCGCAACGCATGCGCACTTTCACTACCACGCGCTGATAGGGCTCTGGCGCGGTGGGACGCTCATTCTGGCTGCTAATCAGTTGGCAACGCTGCGGGTCACGCCCCTTTTCCGCAATGATCTGTTTGAGTTGGCTATTCAAGTTTGCCGCCGCCAGGTCAAAGCTATCTTCTGGCAAGAAGTAGTTGGCACCGGCCTGGAATTGCCGCACTTCAGCTAAACGTTGTTCGATCTGCGGTCGTTGCGCGGCAATCTGCCGAAAGCGCAGTTCGCTGTCTTTTAGGTCAGTGATTTCCGCCGCATAGGCCAAATGCTGGGTAATAAACCCATGAAAAGCCAGGAAATAGATGAGAACCAGCACCATCAGTGCCAGGCCAATCGCAACCGGTTTACCCTTACCGGGAGCCGGTAGCAGTGTCAGTGCCATGACAGACTCCCGTTTTGAGGTCGGCGGCAAGGCTGAAACGCTCTTTGCCGGTGGCACCATCCGGCTGGATGATGCCCTGGAACTGCGGATTCGCCACGCAGCGCGACTCCGTAAGGATACCGATCAACTTGTCGGCGCGTGCCGATTGCCCTTGCAGCTGCACCTGCTTGCCGACGAACGACAAACGCTCCAACCACGTGTCGTCCGGCACTAGGCGGGTGACTTCGCCAAGCACATCGACGGTGACCGCTTCCTCGGCTTTTTTCTTCGCCAAGAAATTGGCGCCCTCAATGGCATCGCGCAACTGCCGCTTGAGTTCGGCGCTTTGCATCGCCGCCGCGCTGGCCAGCGATTTTTCTTCGTTGAGCTGATCAATGGCCTGCTCGCGCAGCGCCAGCGACTGCCACATGACCAGCCATAGCAGCGCGATAAACGATGCCGCCAAGATCAAATTGATGCGCAGCCGTTTGTCGACCTGATGCGTGCGCCGCTCACTAGGCAACAGATTAAAACCGGCGGGCACTTCGCCATTGGCGACATCCGCGGCGTCAAGTTGCAGCGCGCCGGCATTTTGAAGGATGCCGTCCAGCACACTGCGTGGTACCGCCAGCAACTCAACCAGCATCGTCCGCGCGGTTTGATCACGTTTATGGATGCGATGATCGAAATACACTTGCTCGGCGCGAAATGGGGTCTGACGATCCATCTCGAAGGCCAGCACTGAGGCCAAGTGTTCTTCTGCCGCCAATGGCAAGGTCAGTCGCCGGCGTAAGGTGCGTTCCGGCGCCAGCAATAGGACCTGTCGCGGCGGATGTTCCTGATTTTGTCGCATCCGTTCGGTGCTTTGCGCAAGCGCGTCGCGATCTGCGGCAATCTGCTCTTCCGCCTCCACCCGACCAATGCGTACACGACGAACTTGCCAGCCCTGCTCGTTGGCGGTCAACGTCACCACTGCTCGCTCAGCCGCCAACCACTCGCGCCACGCAGGCGGCAACGCGCCCAGCAGCTCCGTTCGCCACCAGGACAAAAATTGGGCGACGCCGCTCTTCTCGTAGCGTTGCCGGAGTCGTTTGAGAGGCTTCTGGATGAAATCAATCATCCTAGCAGCCTGTCGGACTTTCAGCGTGGGATGCGTTGTGTGGCTGGGCGGATGGATGCAAGGCGCGACGTGCAGCCAATGGCTCTTCCATTGAGCGTCGCAGCGCAGACGCCGTCCAGACGCGCAATCCGAAGGAGCAAAGGCGGTTTTGGGGCATTGCCGGGTCAGAAAGCACTTGTTTTCCTCAGAGATGTTCCAAATCGACACACACTGCCATGTCCCAAAACCGACTTTGGCGCACTCGCGAGGAAAGCCCGACAGGCTGCTAGAGACCTCAGTTGAACGGGGTAGCGTGTGCGGTTATGGGTGTGCAGGCATAAGCGCAATGAGGGTGAAAGCCGGCAAGCTTGCGCGGCATGCCGCGCGCCGGCTTGAACGGCCGGCGGCTGCGCCGCCAGACCGGGTAAGTTGTTCCATTCCAACGAGTTGCAACGCAGCCATGCGCAGCCATAACCGTGCAATCTGCCCCGTAGCAGACGCACCCGATGGGTGAAACAGCGAAATTGCTGAAAAGCCAAAAGAATCATGGTGCCATGGGTATTTGGGAGCGGTCAACTGAGGTTTCTAGGATCATGCGCGGGAGAACAAGAGACCACGGGGGCAGCGACGCGCGCTCAACGCGACTCTCCGTCACGCCAACGCACAATTCGGAACGGGCGACGCGCCACCATGCTCGCGCCCAGGCGAATGGTGGCCTCCAATTTCGCAGTCGCTCCGCTAGGCAGCGTCGCAGTGGACCGGATAGTGTACGTAAGCCCCCCACCTTGCGCCACCACAGGTGTGCCGTCGGGCAATACCAAGGGCACCGGCAATTGACCGGGCAACGTCGCCACTTGCTGCCGTTGTTGCACAAACAACTGGACCATATCTGCGGTCATGCCGGGAATGAGTTGAAGGATGGGTGGTGGGGCAAACGCTGGATTGGGCTGCGCTCGCCCCGAATAGATGGTCATCAGCGGCTCAAGTTCCCGGTACAGCTCGAAGCTCATACCCAACACTTGCTGGATTTCCGAGACCGTTTCAAAGGGCGCATTGCGCGGTTTGTAGTTTCGATCCGCAGCTTTGTACTCGCGCTCTTCCGCGCCATTGACGTTGATCAGATCGTCTGGGTCACGCCAATCCGTTACGGCGGCGGCCAGCGCTTCAGCGTCTGGCTTGGCCACACCACCGAGCTCAAACAAAGCCGTCATCAACGGTAAATCGGCGACATTGATATCCACCTTGCCAGTTTCATCAATTATTTCGACCTCAAGCTGCGTGCCTTCAAAATCAATCGGATACACACGGCCATCGGCAACCCAGCGGGTGTCTGGATTGTTGCCCCGCAACTCGTACGCCGCACGATGCATGCCCGCTTCAGCGGCATAGCGGGCGCGGGTGGAATCCAGCAAATTACGACCTTGCAGGGCCTCAACGCGCGCGCTCAAACTGAAACTTGCGAGCAAAACCGCAATTAACACGGACACCCACAGCACCAAAACCAGCGCGATGCCCTTTTGTTGACTTCTCATAGCGCACCTAGCCCGGTGGCACGAAGCCGGCGTTAAAGCCGCGCGTCGCACCACCGTCCACCATCATCACAATTTCGAGCAAAGGCCATTCGATACGGCTTTCTTCACTCATTTCCAAATCCAATTGCACCGCTAGAGGCGTCAATTGTGGATCCTCCCACCGTTCGGTCCAGTCACCCACTTTGCCTTCTCGGTTGAGCCCTTTGAAGCGAAATCCACCGGCGCGAATGCCGGCGAGCAACAAAATCGGCGGTTCGGACTTATCGATCTTTTTTTCATCGAAACCGTTTTGTAGCCAATGTCGAAATACCAAGGAGCGATAGCGGCCGTCGCGAATCAGCTCCAACTCCTGCACATAGGTGCCGCCGAATCCCAGATAACCGGGCATCGGCGCGACAAAACGAATCAATTCGCTGTCGCCCTCAAACATGAAAAGTTTGCCGGTCGAGCCCTCTTGTTTGTAAGCCAGTGGCATCAGTCGCCCGACCTGCTGGCGCACAAACTCATGGGTGATGCGCAGCCGGTTGGTGCGATCAATGAAGGCCTGACCGGTTTCGGCGGCGCGCTGACCACTGCGCAATCCCTCGTACACCATAGTCATCAGCAAAGCCACCAACGCCATCGACACCAGCAACTCGATCAGCGTGAAACCACGCTGGCGCGAAGACGTACTGGACTGCCGATTTTTCCGACAGGCTAGCTGGCGCCCGAACATCAGAACTGCCCCTCTTTCAATTTCGAGCGCAGCGTGACGAAATGCTGTTCAACTTGGCGATTGCGGTCGCCCCAGGACACGGTCAAATCGACTCGATAAAGCTCAACCGGAAAACTGTCTGCGGACAGGCCATCGGTGCGCGCCACCTCTTGTTTGCTAACGTCCAACTGCCAGCGATAGCGCGCATTGAACTCGCCGCTATCGCTGCCATCTTCCAGTTCTTCAATGGTGCCCAGCGCATCCAATTTGGACTGCGCCCATAACGCCGCTTCACTGACCTCCGCCGAACGCCGGGTGTTGCGCATCGCCATGCCGAGCGCCTCTAACACCGCGCTGAAGATGAGCACAAAAACGATGAAAGCCACCAGGACTTCGAGCAGCGTGAAGCCGCGTTGGCGGCGTCGCCTTGCATTGCGCGGCTGCGAGTTGGGCGCTGGCAGGGCAGCATCACGACACACGCTCGCTCCGACCAGAGCAATGACTGCCTTCGGTACGAGCTTAGGTCGCGCTGCATTGCTCCGTGCACCACTCACCGGGTTCGCTCCTGCCGTCCATCATCCAATTCAATCTCGCCGGTCAACCAGGACACCTTGACCTTCCATTCCCGCCCGCCGGAAATCAAGGTGACGCGACCACCCGTGGAACCACCGTCGGAAAAAAAGCGAATGCGCCCGACCTTATCGCTACTCACCTCAGACTGTGCGGTCAACAACTTAAGTTCCATGGATTCTGGCAATACGACCGCGGGGCGACCCGGCGCCAAATAACTGCGCTTGTCTAAATCAACCTCCAGGTACTTCTCTTCGCGATGCAAAATGGCCTGACTGCGCGTGTAGCGCAGCGAGGCGGTCAAATCGCGCGCTGCCGTGGCCACTTTGACGCTATCGAGGCGACCAACTACTGAGGTGCCCAGCAATCCCGCCATCATCGCAATGATCAGCAGTACGACGATCATTTCCAGCAGGGTGAAACCACGCTGTCGCGCGGCGCCAGGACGCAACGGGCATAGACCTATCGGGCGTGCGCCCGAGTTCCCCGCCAGCCACGCTTTTCGAGCTTCCACGCCAATTCCTGATAATCCAAACTATTGATTATTATCAATATCTGAGGCCGTATCCTTACCACCCACGGCCTTATCGGAACCCAATGAGATGATCGCGTAAGGCTGGCCACCTTCGCCCGGCACTTTGATCACATACGGTGTGTTCCACGGATCTTTGAGCTGAGATTCATTCAGGTACGGGCCACCCCAGTTGGTGGCATTGCCTGGACGTGAAACCAAGTCTTCGATCTTGCTCGGAAAGGACCCGGAGTCCAGGTAGAACTGGTCAACCGATGTCGCAACCTTACGCACACCCGCCTGCGCGGCCTTGACGTCCGCTTTGACCTTAGCGCCGAAAATATTGGTTGCCAGCATGGTTGCGATGAATGCAATGATGCCGAGCACCAGCAGCATTTCGATCAAACTAAAACCCTGCTGGCGCGCCCCAATTCGCGAGCGCCGCAGCGCGCCACGGCCCATACACGCTAAGGGTGCTGGCATTTTTGCGTCCTGATCAGTACGCGCTAACTCTTGTGCTTGTTTCATATTAAGTCCTCGTCAAGCCACCAGTTCGTTCAAACTCAGAATTGCGCTTACCATCGAAATGACGATAACGGCAATAAATCCAGCTAACAGAATGGTCATCATTGGCACAAAGGCCGCCATTAAACGATCAATGGTCGTACGCACTTCACGGTCATACGTGTCCGCGGCGCGCAGCAGCATTTCATCCAGTTGGCCCGTTTCCTCGCCAACCGCAATCATTTGCAGCGCCATCCGTGGAAAACGTTTACCAGCAGCCAGGGCATGCGCTAGACCTCCACCGGTTTTTACATCTTTCGTAGCAGTCTCGACCTGCTCACTGAGCGCAGAGTTCCCCAGCACGTTTTTGCTGATCGACATTGCCGACAACAATGGCACGCCATTTTTCAACAGCGTTCCTGCGGTACGCGCAAAACGCGCGGTATCAATCTTGGTCAGTAAATCGCCGATCCATTTTAAATTCAAAAGGCGCGTATCCCAAATCAATCGGGTGACCGGATTGGCAAACTGACGCTGGAAAAATAGCGCCACGCCGACCGCGACGAGGATAAATGCCCACCACCCATAACGAACCGCATTCGCAAAAGCCAACACGATTTGCGTCAAAATAGGAAGCTCGCCGCCCAATTGCTCAAACAAGGGCATAAAATTGGGAATCACAAACACCAGCAAGAAGACCAATGCACCACCCGCCAACACCAGCAAGATGCACGGATAAATCAGCGCTGAAACCACGCTCGATTTCAGTTCCTGGTTGCGCTCCAGATATTGCGACAAGCGCGTCAGCGTATGGTCGAGCGTGCCACCCAGCTCACCCGCACGGACCATATTCACGTAGAGGCGCGAAAACACGCCGTGCTGGCGCTCCAGCGCTTCCGACAAAGACACGCCGCTGCGCACTTCGTCGCGCACGCGGTCAACCAGCCGTTTCAGACGCGGCGTTTCAGCCAGTTCAGCCAACACCAGCAGGGAACGATCAAGTGGCAAACCAGCGCCAACCAAAGTTGCCAGTTGCTGGGTGAATACCGCCACATCGGCCTGCGACACACCCGTGGACCTGAACAACTGGGCCAAACCCACACCCTGCGCCTGATCGGCCGGCATGGCTTCGAGCGGCAAATTGCCCTGCTCATGCAGTTTGGCGACCACATCATCGGTGCTGGCGGCATCCATCAGCCCCTGCAGCACCTCGCCGTTGGGCGCGACCGCTTTGAAGCGGAAAGAAGGCATCAGGTTTCCTGCGTCACGCGCAGCACTTCTTCGATGGTCGTCAGACCGGTCAAGGCCTTGGCGATGCCGTCTTCGTACATGGTGCGCATGCCCTCTTCGCGGGCCAGGGCCTCGATTTTTCCGTGATCAGCGTGCTGCATGACCAGGCGCCTAATCGGGTCGGTCATGGTCAAAAATTCCATGATCGTCGTGCGGCCCATATAACCGGTGGCGCTGCGTTCGGACGCCATTGGCCGATGCAGATAAATCGGATCATGCCGCGTGTAATTGCGCAGTTTGTGTTCGGCGACCAGTTCTGGCAGTGCCAGATAGCGCTGGCTGGACTCGCGATCCAAGCGCCGCACCAATCTCTGCGCCAATACGCCGTTGACCGTGGAACACATCAGATAATCGTCGACGCCCATATCCAACAAACGCGTCACCGCGCCGGCGGCATTATTGGTATGTAGGGTGGAAAGCACCAAATGCCCGGTCAGCGCGGACTGGATCGCAATTTTTGCAGTTTCCAAATCACGCATTTCACCGATCATGATGATGTCGGGATCCTGTCGAACAATGGAGCGTAGCGCTCCGGCGAAATCCAGACCGATTTGTGGCTTCACCTGAATTTGGTTAACGCCTTCCATCTGGTATTCGACCGGGTCTTCGACTGTGATGATCTTAACTTCGGGCGTATTGATTTTGCTGAGCGCGGTGTACAGCGTAGTGGTTTTACCCGAGCCGGTCGGTCCGGTGACCAGCAAAATGCCGTGTGGCATTTCCAGCACATTCAAAAACTGCGGCAGAAAATCGTCGGTAAAACCCAGCGCCTTAAAATCCAGTACAACGTTTTCGCGGTCCAAAATACGCATGACCACGCTCTCACCAAAACTGGTCGGCACGGTCGATACGCGCAAATCAAGTTCTTTGCCTTGCACGCGCAGCATGATGCGACCATCTTGCGGCAAGCGACGCTCGGCGATATTGAGTTTCGCCATGATCTTGATACGGCTAATGATCGCGGCGGTAGAACTGGCCGGTGGGGATTCTACTTCTTGCAGCACGCCATCAATGCGGTAACGCACTTTCAAGCGATTTTCGAATGGTTCGATATGGATATCACTGGCGCGCTGCTCAACCGCGCGCTGCATAACCAAATTGACTAGCCGAATAACCGGTGCTTCCGATGCCAGATCGCGCAAATGTTCAACATCGTCTTCACCACTGCCGTCTTCTCCCGACAGATTTTCGACGATGGTGCCCATTGCGGAGCGACCTTGACCGTAATAGCGCTCGATCAAATCGTCGATCTCGCTGCGTAAGCCGACCGCCATATCGACGGTTTTGCCGCTCGCCAGCACCACCGCGTCATGCGCGTAGTGGTCTTGTGGATCGGCCACCAGAAGCTTGATCGCGGTTTCCGTTTCGGCGATTGGCACAATATGAAACTGCTTCAAAAAGCGCACCGACAGCGCGGCACCGGTGGGCGGCACGTCCGGTGCGTCTTTGCCGCTGATCAGCGGCAAGCTCAGTAACTCGCTCAAGGCTTCGGCAACATCGCGCTCCGACGCCAAACCTAAGCGGGTTAACAGCGAGACCAGTCCGACGTCATCTTGTTCCTCGTGCACCCGACGCGCGCGGACCAGATCGGTTTCTTTCAGGCGCCCCTTGCGCAGCAAAAACTGGCAGATGCGCTCATCGAGCTGATCCGCATCAACCGGCATAGCCGGCGCGCTTGCTTGCGCGTCGACCGTATCAAGGATGGCATTCACGCGGCGGGCACCTGAGGCTTCGAATTTGTAGAAGTGGGCGTTGGACTACGAATCAGTCCGATCGGTTCCCACGTCGGGCAAATCGCTGCCTTCCGTCGTCACCACCAATTGAATGAACGCTTGATTGAACAACACCCACAAGATCACCGGCGTGATGGCGGGCAGTACCAGATAGCCGAACTGATAACAAAAGGCGATCACATCTAGCGAGATACCGGCGTCGGCAATCACTTTGGCGCCTTCCGGACCGGCCTGTAGACCGACGCTCTTCAGCACATCAAACACCGTACCAAAGGTCTGTACGGCAAGCAGCACTGCTACGCCTGCGCAGACTTGCCACAGGCGTTGCCAGCCGCGCAAGGGTGTGGCCATCACTAAGCCCACGATCACCGGGATGCAATAGCCGTAAATCATTGGATTGACCTCCACCACCACGGCGGGACGCCCTTGGCTCAGGTCAACTCCCACCAACATCGAAGGATCCACCGGCAAACTGGTGATGAAATCCAACACGTGTCGATTTTGTTCGACGTCCAGAAACACCGTGGGCATCCAGGTTTGCAATACCCAACCGGCCAATACGGCGATCGGCGTCACAAACAACTCGGCGAAGTAGAACCACACAAAAAAAGACAGCGGCAGCCACAACACCGCCAGGAACAACAGAGTTTTCAGTGGGCCAAACATGTCGGATTCGGGTCTGCTCAAAGGTGATGACTGGCGATTGCCGCACGCCAAGTCGAGTTGCGAGCGTTAACGCACGCCGGGAATAGGGTGCGATTCTAGCCTGCCGCGGCAACCTACGTGACTTGCTTAAGACGCCCCTTAGGGCTTGTTGGTCAATAACTTGGACTTTTTGCTCGCCGGCTTGGGCGCGCGACTCGCTTGTGTGGCGCGCCACACCGCGCCTCGCATCGCATCCCAATCCGACGGCCAAAAGTCCAAGTTACTTCCTCACCAGCCCTAACCAACAAACACCCTGGCGTTGCGGAACACCCGCAGCCACGGCGAGGCCTCAGCGCCGGGGGCCGCCCAACTCATCTGCACGCGCCGGAACACCCGTTCTGGATGCGGCATCAAAATCAATGCTCGACCGTCGGTGGTGGTAAACCCGGTGTAACCGTCGGGGGAGCCATTCGGGTTGGCGGGATAGGCCTGCGCCACGCGTCCATCGCTTTCGATAAAACGCAGTGCTGGCGCGGCGCTAGCTGGCATCGCGGCGCCACCCCAATCGGCCCGGCCT
>CAZLSB010000087.1:0-14172 GCA_964561825.1 uncultured Xanthomonas sp. | reverse complement strand
GTCCCACTCAGTTTGATGCGCGAATAAGCGCGCCGGGGCGACCGGGACTCTTACAGCAACACAAGGTTCTTTTCTTTGGCGCCAACCACCACGCTGAGTGCAACTCGCTGATCAAAAGTCGCCAGCGCGCCCTGCTGGTGCACCGCCAGCGCAAGCAAATAAGCATCGGTGATTTGGCTATGGCCCATGTGCAGCGTGAACTGAGCGCGTATCTGGAGTGCCGGATTCTGGCGCACGGCTTCGCGCGGGCGCGCTGTCTGGACTGTACGGCTGAGTTCCTCATCGCGTTCTCATGTAGAGGCCGCGGCGTCTGCCCGTCGTGCACACCAAACGCATGGCCGCGACGGCGGCACCTCTTTTCGATGCAGTCATTCCGCAAGTACCAATGCGGCAGTGGATGTTGTCCCTGCCGAAACGTTTGCGCCCGTCGCTAGCTGCGCACCCGTTGCCTTGCCCTGCTACTTCACCTCAATCGTCCCGGCTGGTCCGCCTTGCGCGTAGATGCGGCGCTCGTACATCGATTCGGCGTAAGGCGGCGGAATCACGAACTTACCGGGATTGCTGGGGCGAATCTTGTAGAGAAATTCGCTGACCTTGGGGCCCGCGCTGGCGTACAAAACGATGCGATCTTCGCGCTGTTCGACGTGTTCGGTGTCGAGCGTACTGCCGGGCAAAGCCAGCGTTGCCACCGGCGGGCTGCTGTCGCCGTCGTCGCCATCACTATCGCCCGCATCAGCGTGCGCGGGTGGCAGTTGCACCACAGGCTCAAAGCCGCCAGGCAGCAGATCGACCACGGCAAGCGATCCGACCACGTCGCCGCCGAGTGCGCGCAGGCGCAGGCGCACGGTGATTTCCTGGCCGAGTGTGGCGCTCGTTAATGCGCTGCCATCGGCATTCAGGTATTCGCGATTGATTTCGATTCCCTGGTTCTGCACTGCCTTGGGCATGCTTTTGTCGTACCCGGATTGACTCAACACATACCAAGCCGGCGTGGCTTCCGGCGGTATGACGCCCAGTTTCTGATCGCTGGCCAGAAATGCGGCGCGCTGCAACACGCCAAAGGTCTCGCCGATGCTGCGTTCTTTGCCGTCGGCAGCGAAGGCTTGCAAACGTGGCAGTCCGGCGCTGGTTTTGGCGCTGGTGTAGGCATCAAGTGCCAATACAATCAGCGCTGACGATAAGGTGTTGTAGCTATTGTCTTTCAGCGGTTGTAGTAGATTTTCGATGGCGCGTACGGAAATGCGTTCGGCGTCTTTGGCGAAGTGTTTGTGGGCCAAATAAACCGTCCAAGCGCTGTCGATGCCAGAGTCGTAGTAGTAGGCGTAACCGTTATATTTCGGCGGTTGCGCGGCGCCCACCCGGGACAATCCGCTCTGCGCGAGTTCCTTGGCCGGCTTAGCTTGCTGCAGCAAGGCATAACTGGATGCCAACAACATACCGATGGTGTCGGTCTTCCAGGCTTCTGGGTAGTCGCGTTTAAGCTGCTCGTGCACCGCGCTGAGCAAATGGGTGGCCGTTTGACCTTGGCGAATTAACACATAAACCGCCAACGCACGGGCGCGCAACGCGTGCAATTGCGTGCGTGCGGCATCGCCCGCCATATGGGTCAGATAGCGGTTGGTGGATGCCAACAAATCCGCCGGCACTTCCGCGCCACGCTCGCGTGCTTCGACCAGATAAAACGCCGCGTAGGCACTGATGAACGGATCAACATCCGGCGTTGCCAGCCATAAACCAATGCCACCTTCGCTGTTTTGCCGCGCGCGCAGTACGCTGATCAAATCAACTTGGCTGCCGATGACGGAAGCAAATTCGGGGCGCTTGGCATACACCAAGGCCGGCATCGCCTGACTGAGCAGTTGTTCGGTGCACAGATAGGGGAAGTTGCCCAGGTACGCGCTCAAGCCATCGGCGGCTACAAATGGCGAGGTAGACGCCGATAACTGTCGTTGCGAGCGCTCCGGGTACATGCTGCGCAAGTCTTTCAATTCGACTTTGCGATCAGCGCGTCCGAGGCGCAGATCGGTGCGCGCGACGATCGCCGGGCGCAGCGAAAGCTCAATCCGCCGTTGCACATTGCGTGATCCAGACGTCGCGATCAGCATGATCGGCACTGCGCCCAAGCCCTCGCCGGCGCGCAAACGCAGGCTGGTTTTGCCCTCTTGACCCGGTTTGAGGGACAACACCGACGGCGCGCCACCGACCAAGCTCAGCGATTTTGGCAATTCCACTTGCAGCGTGACCTGCATGGCACTGCCATCAGTGCCTTCGCTGGTATTGGCGATGCCCACCGGCAAATCAAACTCGTCACCGGGGGCGATATGCGTCGGCACCGTTGGCGTCAACACAAAATCGCCGCGCACCAAGGCTTTGGTTTGCGCAATGCCGATGCGCTCCGGGTTGACCGCTACCGCCATCACCCGCAGCTGACCGTTGAAATGGTCAGGCATCGTGAAGGTGAAGTTGTGCTCGCCGTCGATATCGGTGGGACCAGACCACCACACCGCCGGACGTTCACTCTTACGCTTAAACGGATTCAAATGTTTGGACAGATCGCCCTCGCCATCACCACCGGGCGCCGCGGCGGCCACCAGTCGACTAAATTCGGGCAGGATCAGATCAAGAATCTGACTGGTTTCCACATCGAGCATCTTCTTGCGGAAAAAATGATCGAGCGGATCGGCCAACTGATAGCGCGCGACCTGCAAAATGCCCTCGTCGATCGCAAACGCGATTACCCGCGTGGGCCCCGGCGTGCTGACTTTCAGCGTCATCGGCGCGCCGGGTTTGTTCACTGCGGGCAGACTCAGCGTGAGCGGCTGAGTGCGGCGGCCACGATCAACCGAGAACGGCGCCACCGCGTATGACAAGGGGCTCATGAACACTTCTTCAGAAGCCGGATCGCGGATAAATTGCACGTTGATGTAGGCGTTGCCTTCCAAATCATCCGGCACCCGAATCTTTTGCACGGAACTGGTGGTCTGCGCATTGAACCAGACGTGCGCATACACGCGGTCGCGCTCAATGGTGATCAAGCCAGAACCGGTGTACGGCGCGCGGATGCTGATCTCAATCTCTTCACCGACGCGGTAATCGGCCTTCGACAGGCTCAAACCCAGTTCGGCATTGCGTTCCAACGAGCGCTCAACATTGGCGTCACCGGCGACGCTGTAATTCAACTTGTTGTAAACCGTATCTGTGGCATCGCGGATTTCGACAAAAAAATCGCCCGGCGCATCGGTTTTCAGCTTGAGTTTCTGTGCCGCGCTGGCGGCGGCTAGCGGCGTATCGCTGAGCGTGGTGCGGCGTTCTTGCGATACGTATTTGTACAGGCCGGAATCCTGACGAGTCAGAATCGACAAATAACGACGCTCAATCAGCACCACGCGCAGTCCTTCGACCGCGACGGCTTTGGCATCCGGCCCAATAGTCACGATTTGCGGCTCAAACGTGCTGCCACGTTTGATATAGGTGGTGGACCCGGAGGATTTCAAACCAACCAAATAGTCGTTGCTTGACACCAAGGTGCTGGCTTGCGCCGCCACATTGCGGCCACTACCGGGTTCAAAGGCGCGCGCCAAGAAACTCAACTGATAGGTTGCCGCGGCAAATTGCTGCATTCCTAAATCAAATTCAGCCATGCCCAACTCATTGGTTTCGCCATCGCTGAGCGGCTCATTAAATCCCTGTGCGCCGCGTAGCGGATCGTAAAAAGCCCAACCCGGCCAGCGAGTAAAACTCGGGAACGCCGGTTGGAGGACCAGGGTCGCCTCAACCTTGCGGGCTTGGGCCGGCGTGCCAAATAGATTTTCGACGCTGACCGTGGCGCTCAAACCATCCGGTTTGACCCAGCCTTCGCTGGTGGATGCCGACAGCGTGGCGCCCACGCGCAAGGTGTCTGGCATGAATTCGCGAATTTGCACCGCAGTGCTGCCGATCATCGTGCGCGAATCGTTTTCGCCAATCAGAAACAGCGTTGCTTGCCAGGTGCCACTCGGCGCGCTGTCTGGCGGGGTGTGCGTAAAGGCATCAAAACCGGTGGCGTCCAGACTGATGCGCTCGCGCTTGACCACACTGCCACGCGGATCGGAAAACTGCACTTCCAGAGGCACACCGACCAGCGATCGCCCCCAATCACTGGCGCGCACGATGAAACCCACATTCACCGTATCGCCGGGCCGGTAGAGGCCGCGGTCGGAGAAAAGAAAGGCTTTGAGCGTGCCCGGATCGAGATCATTGGCATCTCCGCCGACATCAAAGCGCGATAAATCGAGCGAGCGGCCGTAGCTATTGAGTGGCAAGAACGACAGATCGCTGCCCAAACTCACGCTGATCAACGCGGCCTGTTTTTCCCGCGTGAACCCTTCCAAGGCCGGCAATGAGGCGCGCCCGGCGGCGTCGGTATCGGCTGCCGCCAGCGTTTCACCGTTACGCGCTAGCGCTCGCACACGCGCGCCCGGCAGCGGTTGACCGGTCGCCAAAGACTGCACGAACACCTCGCGCGAGCCATCCAGCGTGCGCTTGGAGACGATGCCCAGATCGGTCAGTACCACTAAGCGCGCATCCATCACCTCGCCGGCGTCTTGGGCCATGCTCTGCTCCGGCGACAAAGCCGCATCGCTATCGCTCAGTGTCCGCAAGGACAACAAAAACACGCCGTGCCGGCCATCACTGAAAAACTCGCCGAGGTCGATGCCTTCGTAGTGGGTTTTGGCGGGATCAGCGTTGGGCAGCACGACGCGCTTCTCCATGCGCTCGACCAAGCTGTCTTCGCCGATATTCCACAATTCCGGGTTGCCGAAGCTGCCTTGGTTGAACTGCACCAAATGATGCAATTGTTCGGGCAGTACGCGGCCCAGTTCCAAGCGCAGCGCCGGCAGATTGCGGGTCACCGCGGTTACGCGGCGCTCACCTTTTAGCGAAAGCAGCGAACCCTCGCCGACAAACTTCAGCAATCGTGGGTATTGCGGCACCGTAAACAGGCGCTTGTAGGGCTTGCCGAGAATGAAGCCACCAAAGGACTTCAGGCCTTTATCGATACGCACATACAGACGCCGACCGACCGGCGCCTGATATTTGAAGCTGTGAACTTCGATGAACTCGCGCTCGGCTGGATCGGCTTTCAATTGCACCACTTCCGACTGTTTCAGCAGCGCTTCGTCAATCTCGTTTTCTGACCACGAATACGGCAGCGTCTGCTGGTCATCTTTCAGCTTTGGATTTTTGAGCGGTAACAACCAAGCGCGTGTGCCGGCGGCCACTTCGCGGTCGCGCAGCGCCATATTGAAGGCGAGAACCAATACTTGCTCTGGCTCAAACTGCGCGTTATCGACCAAGGTGGGCGATAGCTCGCTGACGCTCACGCTGTACAGCGCTGGAAGTTTGACGCTGCTATTCATTTCACTCAGCGTGCCGGGCCCGCCGAGCGCACTTTGCAAGCCTTTGCCAATATCCAGCTTTGCGGTACCGCCATTGGGCGGCAATTCCAACGGCGCGGAATGCACCCAGGCCTTCAGTTTGTTTGCGTGGTACTGCGTGCTGAGCGCGGGCTTGGGCAACACCCGCCCAGCGCCATCCACCATGCTGACCCGTAACGCCGATTCCAATTTGGCGGCGTCCACCGGATGGCTAAAACTTAAGCCCCAAACCGCTTTTTTAAGTTTGGCGTCTTGTGGATCTTGATAAAACTCGTTACTTGCCCACTCGGCGACAAACGGTTTGGAATCAAATTCAAGTTCGAATGGCGCCAGAATCACCGTGTCTGCGACGGCCAGTTTCGGGTCAAGATTAATCTCAAAGTGCTGGCCCACTGGCCAATCGTTACTGGGCAGAAAATACAGGGTCTGATCGTCTTCCCAAGTCCAGCTGCCCGCCAATGGCGGCAAGAGTTCAATCCCGGTTGCGGCTTTGCCCACGCTCTGCAAATTGGCCGCCGAGCCAGAAAAATGCACACGCAAGGGATGCACGATGATCGGCGAGTGCTCGTAATCGGTGCGCTCTGGCGCGCTAATCGACAGTTCCAACGCGTTCGGGATCACCGGTGGCGGACGTGTGACCCACCACCAAATGCCGTAAACGAGCAGCGCCAACGCCGCCAAGCTGAGCAGCACCGGCCCGCGTTTGCGATACAACCAGCGACACCAGGGCGGCGGATCCCAACGACCGAACAGCGTATCGACCCAGCCGCGCGCGGGCGCAGGCGGGGCCGACTCGGTAGCGGCACTTTCGATCGTTTCCATAGCGGTGTGGTCCCCAAAGATGGCCGCGGCACAAGGGCATTGCGGCGTATCACAGCATCGTCTTAACACTACGCTGGCAGCGGGCACAACCGTGACCAAATGCGGATCGATTAGGGCGAATTGCGGCAGCTGCGCCAAAAAACGACGGAGCAAGCTGCGCTACAAATCAACGGCGCCCCAGCCAAGCCAGTGCCAGCGACAGCACCATCGCAAAGAACCCACCGAGCGCCGCAAAAACATGCGGCCAGATCGGTCCGCGAGCGGCTGGCGCGTAGTGCTGGGCAAGCACGGTTGCCATTAGCGTCAACAGGCAGCAGGTCACCAAGGCCACTCGGTCGTAACGCTGCAATGCTGCGTTGCGCGGCATGCGGGTCGCGGCAAATTGATAAATGCCCACCAGTACCGCCAACAACGGCAACAGCAGCAAAATGCCAACCACACTGCCCATCTCAGCCGGCCACAGCTCGCAAGCTGGCGAGCGCGTCAAGCAACTGCGAGTAGGCCTGATCAAGCTGTGCAGGCGTCGCCGCCAAGGTGCCCACCGGCTGCGCATCGATCAGCACTTGCGCATCCTTGAGCTGTAAATCTGTGGCCACTTGCAACACCTGCATCGCGCTGGCGCTGGATTTGGCATCGGCATAACCAAGGCCGGTCAACAGCAACTCGCCGTTTGCCGCGAAAAATTTGAAATTCAAAAGGCCGTCTACGCCTTTGAATTGCACAAAACGCGGCAGTTTGGCCTTCTTTGGCGCTTTGTCGCTCACCACAACCGGCGCTGCCAAGCGCGCCAAAGACCGTAAACCGACCGCTTCGCGCAAACCATCCAACAGTGCGCGCGCTTTCGGACGCAAGCGCTCCGCGCCAGCCTGAAGGGTACTTTCGATTTCCTGCGGACGGCCGATCAGCGCGTGGTAACGCTCGCGCGCGGCGCAGAGCTCGCTATCGATGCGCTGGTGCACGATGCGTTTGGCCTCGCCCCAGGCGATGCCATCTGCATAGGCTTGGCGCAGGTCCGTGCTTTCGTCGGCACTGGCGAAAGCCTGGTACAGCGCAAACAAGGTCGATTCATCTGGATTTTTCGGCTCGCCCGGCAACAGTGAATTGGTCACCACCGAATAAATCGAATCGCGTAAGGACTTACTCGTGCCCCACAGCGGAATCACATTGTCGTAGCTCTTGCTCATCTTGCGGCCGTCTAAACCCGGCAGCACTGCGCTGTTTGCATCGACCGCGGCCTCGGGCAGCGTGAAGTAGTCGCCGCCCTGCAGATGATTAAAGCGTTGCGCCAAATCACGCGCAATTTCAATGTGTTGAATCTGATCGCGGCCAACCGGCACGCGATGCGCATTGAACAGCAAAATATCCGCCGCCATCAGCACCGGGTACAAATACAAACCCATGCCGATGCCGTGGTCGGCATCCAGCGCTTGGGCCACATTGGCGTCTACCGCCGCCTTGTAGGCATGCGCACGGTTCAGCAAACCCTTGGCGGTCACACAGGACAACAACCACGTGAGTTCGGTGACTTCGGGCAGATCGGATTGCCGGTAGAAATGCACCTTCACCGGATCAAGCCCCAAGGCCAGCCAAGTCGCGGCGATCTCCAGCGTGGAACGATGCACGCGATCAGCATCGGCGCTACCCGACAGCGCGTGGTAATCGGCGAGAAAATAATAAGACTCGATGCCGGGCTGCAAACTGGCGCTGATGGCCGGCCGAATGGCGCCGACGTAATTGCCCAGATGCACGGTGCCGGTCGGCTTGATGCCAGTAAGGACGCGGATGGTCATGGGCTATCGAGTTGGTGGGTCGTGTAGGGATCGAACCTACGACCAAGAGATTAAAAGTCTCCTGCTCTACCTCTGAGCTAACGACCCGCAATACGGCGGACCGCGAAGTCTAGGCAAGCTGCGCGCCTTGGGCAAGCATGAGGATGTGAAAGCGGGTGAATTGCGGTGCTTTTAATGGATGGCGCTTGCGCGGAACGGGTGCGACTCAAAGGCAAGATTATGGATTCTGCGACGGAAAGGACGCTGTTGCTGCATGGTGCGGTGAAGCGTTCGATCATAGATCGAACCCGCCAAATCCGGGCTCTGGGCTGGCGCTGTGCGCTGACGCTTTTCCTGCTAATCCAAAACTATCGCCAGTCGTATTGCGATTTCTGGTCGCGATACGTGGTGTTTTGAGGGGTTCATGGAGAGTTCGACAATCCGGCTGGCGCGACCACAATGCCCGGCCAGCGCACAGCTAGCTCGTCGCTATGCACCACGCCAAGCGCGGCGAGCAGCGTTTTCCCGTCAAATAGCAGCGCTATGCGCTCGCGCTGCCACGGTGGGATGCCACGTTCCTGAAAGATCAGGCGCAGGTCGCGGGTATGCGCGCCGCCGCTGGGGCGCAAGCGCTCGCCGCCGCGCCGCCAGCGCACGCTCAAAGTGCAGGGCACTGCGGTCGGCTGACCTTGGCTATCCAGCGCCTGCCAATCTCCTAAATCCTCAGGCAAATGCAGCGTGTGGCTGCCAGCCGCCCACAGCACTTCGCCCAGCTGCGCCGCCTTGGTCTGTGCTTGCGGCAGCAGGAAAAGATGCGCGCGATAGCGTCGAAACTCATGCGCGCCGCTGCGCTGGATCGGATTGGCATCGTTTGCGGCGAGCAACACTTGCGCTCGCAACCTAGCCAGTTCATGAAATCCGGGCGGTGTTACGCCCCGCAGCAGCGCGAAGCGCCGCAGCGTCGCACCAAACAGCGCGTCTGAAAGCGCCAGAAGTCCTTCGATTTGCAAGGCGTTCGCTGGGCCGGCCAGCCGGGTTAACGTGGCTTGCGCAGCCTGCTCCAACTCGTCACTGACCGATGCCGCATGCTCGGCCAACCGCGCCAGCCGCGCGCCGAGCGCCGGGAACCGATGCACCAATAGTGGCCAAACCTGCTGGCGCAGGTAGCAGCGGTCGTGGCGCAGATCGGCGTTGGCGGGATCCTCAATCCACCGCAGATTCAGCAGCGCGGCTACCTTCGCCAGCCGCGCACGCGGTTGATCCAGCCACGGTCGTAATAAAGTCCCAAGGCCAAATGCGCGCCGCGCACGCATCGCGCCTAGGCCATCCACAGCGGCGCCGCGCAGCACACGCAGCAACAAGGTTTCCGCCTGATCTTCTTGATGGTGGGCCAACAACATGCAGGCGTCGGGCGTCAACACTTGTTGAAAGGCTGCGTGGCGCGCGCTTCGCGCAGCGGCCTCAATACCTTGCCCACGTGCATCCACGCGCACCCGCAGCACCTCACACGGCACATCCAGTTGCGCGGCATATGCCACGGCGTGCGCGGCCCAAGCGTCCGCATCGGCGTGTAAGCCATGATGAACGTGCAGCGCGCGCAAGCCGCATTCGCGCAGCCGCGCGCTGCGGGCGGCGCAGGCCAGCAAAGTCGACGAGTCCATGCCGGCGCTGAAGGCCACCCAGACCGGCGCTGTTTGGGCGGCGCTGACAGTGCCTTCGATGGCTTCGATCAGCAAGCTGATGTCGCCACTGGAGCCGATCTGCGCTGCGGCCGCGCGGTCCATGCGCGTGTCTATTCGACCCGTTGCGAGCCGTATGCGCGCAATCGTTTGTAGCGTGATTCGACCAGACTGCCCGCTTCGATGCGTTCTAAGCCATCCAGCTGCCGCAACAGCGTGTCTTTCAACACCTTGGCCATCGCCGCGGCATCACGATGGGCGCCGCCCAGTGGTTCATCGATCACCTGATCGACCAAACCCAATTGCAGCAAGCGGGTGGACGTAATGCCAAGCGCGTCGGCCGCTTCCCGCGCGCGATCGGCGCTTTTCCACAAAATCGAAGCGCAACCTTCTGGCGAAATAACCGAATAAATCGCGTACTCCAGCATCAAGGTGCGATCGCCGACGCCAATGGCCAATGCACCACCCGAGCCGCCCTCGCCGATCACCGTGCAAATGATCGGCACGCGCAATTCCGACATCACTTGCAGATTTTTGGCAATCGCCTCTGATTGGCCACGTTCTTCAGCGCCGACGCCCGGATACGCGCCCGGCGTATCAATAAAGGTCAGCAACGGCAAGCCAAAACGCTCGGCCATTTGCATCAAACGCATGGCCTTGCGATAGCCTTCCGGACGCGGCATGCCAAAGTTGCGGCGCACTTTGTCTTTGGTATCGCGGCCCTTTTCCTGGCCGATGAACATCACCGGGCGCCCAGCGATACGCGCCAAACCGCCGATAATGGCCGGATCGTCACCGTAGTGCCGATCGCCCTTCAATTCGTGGAATTCGTCGAATACCGTGCTCAGGTAATCGATGGTGTGCGGACGCTGCGGATGGCGCGCCAGCTGGGCGATCTGCCAGGGTGACAAACTGGCAAAAATCGCCTGGGTTTTGACCCGGCATTTATCTTTAAGCTTGCCGATTTCCTCTTCGATATTCATTGCGTTGCCCTGCCCGGCAAAGCGCAACTCCTGGATTTTGGCCTCCAGTTCGGCAATCGGCTGTTCGAAGTCGAGGAAGGCTGGATTCATCAGCAGGCGAAGTTCAAAGAGCCGGGGAGAATAACACCGCACTACCGATAGGCGTCTGGACGCTGGCGTATGGTCGGGCGGGTTGCAAACCCGCCCGAGCTTCACCAATCGGCTACGCTTACACCAACAGCGTCTTGACCCGCGCGCTGACCACTTGCATGTCGGCGCGACCAGCCGCCTTGCCCTTCATCGCCGCCATCACTCTACCCATGTCCTTGGCGCTGCTCGCGCCGCTTTCGACGATGGCGGCGCGGATCAGCTCGTCTAACTCGGCCTCAGCCAAACGCGCTGGCATGTAGTGCTCAATAATGAGGATTTCGGATTTCTCCTGGTCGGCCAGATCCTGGCGCGCGGCGCTTTCGAACTGCTGAATCGAGTCACGGCGTTGTTTGAGCATCTTTTCGAGCACCACTAGCACCTCGGCGTCACCCAATTCCAGGCGCTCGCCGGTGCTGCGCGTGTCGATTTCAACCTGCTTGATTGCTGCCTGGATCAAGCGCAACGTAGCCAGGCGCGCTTTTTCACCGCCTTTCATCGCGGTTTTCACGTCATCCATCAACTGAGCTTTCAAAGTCATTTGAGTCTCCACAAGTTTCGATGTGCGCCAATCAGCCAGCAGACGGCAAAGCGGCACGGAACTACTCGGTCATGACATCGTGAGCCGACGTTATGCGACAGAAAATGCCAGAATCTGCGATATCAATCTGACGAACAAACACGACAAATGCCGCCGGCGTAAACGCCGACGGCATCAGGAGTATCCAAAAAACGCGACGAGCGCGAGGCGCTCCCGCGTGAATTAGTACATCCGTTGACGCTTGGTCACGTCGCGTGAGACGCGACGCAAATTGCGCTTGACGGCAGCCGCGAGCTTGCGCTTGCGTTCCTGAGTCGGCTTTTCGTAAAACTCACGACGACGTACTTCGCTGAGTACACCGGCTTTTTCGCAGGAGCGCTTGAAACGGCGCAATGCAAATTCAAAAGGTTCGTTTTCGCGGACTTTAACGTTGGGCATGAATACTCCGTAGTGTCACTAACTGGCGCTGAGCGCCGAGCGAGCCCACAATGATAACCTGAACTTTACGAAACGAGCAAAGGCCTAAGGCTCCATGCGCGTACTTGGTATCGAAACCAGTTGTGATGAAACCGGCGTTGCGGTTTATGACACCGCACGGGGCTTGCTGTCGCATGCTTTGCACACGCAAGCCGCACTGCACCAGGACTATGGCGGCGTGGTGCCGGAATTGGCGTCGCGTGATCACATTCTGCGCTTGTTGCCGTTGATCGATCAGGTGCTTGCGCAGGCGCACCTGACGCGCCGCGATCTGGACGGCATTGCGTACACCGAAGGCCCCGGGCTGATTGGCGCGTTGCTCACCGGCGCCACGCTGGCGAAAACGCTCGCCTGGACGCTGGATATCCCGGCGCTCGGTGTACACCACCTGGAAGGCCATCTGCTAGCGCCTTTGCTGGAACAACCAGCGCCGGCGTTTCCGTTTGTCGCGCTGATCGTATCGGGCGGCCATAGCCTGCTGATGGATGTGATTGGCATTGGTCAGTATCAGCTGCTCGGCGATACACTGGATGATGCCGCTGGCGAGGCTTTCGATAAAACCGCCAAACTTTTGGGGCTTGGTTATCCGGGCGGTCCGGCGCTCGCCAAACTGGCGGAAAGTGGCGATCCGCTGGCGTTTCGCTTCGCGCGACCGATGACCGATCGGCCGACGCTGGATTTCAGCTTCAGTGGCCTGAAGACCCAGGTGCTGCTGGCAACGCAGCGCAGTAGCGCCGAACAGCGCGCTGACATCGCGCGCGGATTTGAAGAAGCAGTGGTCGACACCCTGCTATGGAAGTGTTTACGCGCGCTTGATTTGACCCAGCGATCAAGACTGGTGGTCGCCGGCGGCGTCGGCGCTAACCTGCGCCTGCGTGAACGTTTGAGCGCAGGCGTGGCCAAGCGCAACGCGACAGTTTATTTTCCACGACCCGCTTTCTGCACTGACAATGGCGCGATGATCGCGTTGGCTGGCGCGCTACGACTGGCCGCTGGCGAACGTGAAGATGCGGCGATCCGCGCCACGCCGCGTCGCGAATTGTCCACCCTGACACCACCGATGCCGAGCACGACATGAGCCTGACCACCATTTTGATCAAGAACTTGCGCGTCGAAACGCTAATCGGCGTGTATGAACACGAAAAACAAGCACCACAGGCGCTAAAACTGGATCTTGAACTGCGCCTAGACGCACGTCGCGCCGCGCACAGCGATGCGCTGATCGATACCATCGACTACGACGAAGTCTGCGCCTGCGTGCGCGACTACGGACGCACCCATCAACATGAGTTGCTGGAACGTTTTACCCACGAACTGGCCGGCGATTTGATGCGGCGCTTCCCGTTGCGCAGTTTGAGCCTAACCGCGTGGAAATCGATTGCCGGGCTGTTACCAGCCGAAATTGCCGTACGTGTGGATATCGATCGCGCCGCGCTGGAACAGGCGCAGGCCGATGAAGATCGCTTGAACGACTGATTCGGACCAGCCAAGATGCGGGCCTTATTGATGCTGGGCAGTAATCAAAATGCCGAACGCCAGCTCGCCACGGCGCTGGAGGTATTGCGCGCACGCTTTGTCGTGCTCGCCTGCTCCGCAGTCCACCAAAGCGCGGCAGCGGGTGGCATGGATGCCCCCGCTTATCTGAATCAGGCGGTGATCATTGTTACGGACCTGCAAAGGTCAGAGCTCAAATCCGCGTTGCGCGCCATTGAATCGGAACTGGGCCGGCAGCGCCCAAGCGCGGATTCACGGCTGTGCCCAATTGATATCGATAGCCTGGCGGGCTGGCAACCGGACTTTTGTATCTGGGATGCGAAAAGTTACGAATCCGCGTACGCGCGAGCACCCTTGCAGGATCTGCATTTCAGCGCCTGATGGCGGCGAGCAACCTCCTGGTTAATTCATCAGTGCGAGACCCCATTTCCCGTCGGAAACTGCGCACCTGAACCCACAAGACTCGTCATTGCGAGGAAACCTTAAGCGACCGCGGCAATCCAGGGACATTCGCTCCAGCCACCTCCAACGTCCCTGGGTTGCCGTGACCGATGCTGCGCACGGGTCGGCAGCAAAAAATCTAGCCCGCTGAAAATAATGCATTAAAATCATTTGCTTGCGGTATGCTTGGTGAGAGTCCCGGTCGCCCCGGCGCGCTTATTCGCGCATCAAACTGAGTGGGACTTTCGCTCCGATTGGGAGTAAAAAAGTGCTCCGATGTCACGTAGGCCTGCGGCCAACGTGACCTACGAATCAACGCCTTAGGGTATGTCTGGTGAGAATCCCGCTCGATCCGGTCTGGCGGCACAGCCGCTCGTTCAAGCCGGCGCGCTCGCGCAGCAAAGCTTAAGGTCGTAGGTCACG
>CAZLSB010000086.1:0-14275 GCA_964561825.1 uncultured Xanthomonas sp. | reverse complement strand
ACTCAAAACTCAAAACTCAAAACTCAAAACATCCAATGCGCGCTGACAAAGGCTGCACGCGGTGAGCCGGGCGTGATGTTGTTGTTGTTATGAGCCGTCGCGTAATAAGTCTTGTCAGCCAGATTCTCGATGTTGAGCTGCAGCTGCAACTGCTCGGAAGCTGCGAAATACAGCGCGGCGTCGAAGCGGGTGAAAGCCGGCAATTGCACGGCGTTGTCCAGCGCGGCGTAGATGCTGCCGCGATGGACCACGCCCAGGGCGATGCTCCAGCGCTCGTTCAAGTCGTAGCGATTCCACAGCGAGGCGCTGTGGCGCGGCAGATGCGCCAGTTCCGCGCCTTTGAGCACGCGGCTGGATAGATCGGCGGTGATCTTGCCGCGCTGCCAGGCATATCCGGCGAGCACGCTCCAGTCATCGGACAGGCGGCCGGCCAGGCCCAGTTCCAGTCCTTCGGCGTACTGACCGTCGACCAGAATCGAGCGCACCGGGTCGCTGGGATCGGGCACGCTGACCCGGCTGCGATCCAGGCGGAACAGCGCTGCGGTAGCCGAGAGTCGCGTATTGATCTCCCACTTGGCGCCCAGTTCGTAGTTGACGAATTTCTCCGGATCCAGCGTTTCATTGCTGGGTGACAGGGAAGACAATTGCTCGCCGGCGCGTGGCACATAGGCCAGGCTGTAGTTGGCGTAGATCGAGACCGTCTCCACCGGCTTATAGATCAGGCCAGCGCGCGGTGACCACAGATCATCGGTGGTGCTGATGCGCGTGTTGTTGCGGCGATTGTCGAAATCCATAGCAAAGCGATCGAAGCGCAGACCGACGATGGCCAGCCAGTTCGGGCTGAACTCGATCTGGTCTTGCAGATAGACCGCCGCGGTACTGGCCACGCCGTGGTTATTGCCATCACTGGCGCTCTGCCGAAAGCTGATCGGCAGGTTCATTCTGGGATTGCCTACTGGCACCTGCGCACCCGTGACATTGCTGCCGATTGAGGTGAAATACCCGGTCGCGCGGAAGTTGTCGGTGCTCTGCCGGCCCAGCTCCAGTCCGGCCAGCAGCTGGTGAGAGACGCCGCCCGCTTGAAGCGACCAGACCAGATCGGTCTGATTGAGCAGATTGCGGCGTTCGGTCGCGCTGTTGTAGGCGTTGATGGTCACGCTGGAGCCATCGGCACTGACCGCACCCGGATAGACGTTCTGATAGAACTTGTCGTAATCGGCGGCGCGCAAGCGATTGCGCAGGCTCATGCCGCCGAAGTCATGATCGAGTGTGGTCTGCAAGGCATTGACCTCAGCCGCAGTCGGGCTGCGCTCGGAATCGCCGAAAAAGGTCGAGTTGTCGGTCTTGAGCGGGCGGCCCAAAAAGGACGGAATGCCGCGATCAGCGACGCGCTCGTCACGGAAATTCTCCACGCCAATGCTCAGGCTGGTGGCATCGGTCAGATTCCAGCTCAGCGTGGGATTGATGCCGTGACGGCGGGCGAACACAGCGTCGCGGTAGCTGTCTGAATCCTCGACCATCGCGGCAACACGAAAGGCGGTCCGATCGGAAATGCCCTGACCCAGATCGAGGGTGGCGCGAGTGCGCGCCCACGAGCCGAGATTGAGACTGACTTCGCGATGCTCATCCCAATCGGCCACCTTGGTCACGCGATTGAACACACCGCCCGAGCCACCGCGGCCGAAAATCATCGCGTTCGGGCCGCGCAGCACCTCGACCTGTTCCACGTTGTAGAAATCGCGAAAATACTGCACATCGTCGCGCATGCCGTCGATGAACAGATCCGATGTGGAGCTGTTGCCGCGAAACACCGGTGTATCGCGGTTGCCTTCACCCTGGGCGATGCCGACGCCAGGTACGTAGCGAACCACATCGCCGACGCTGAGCATGTTCTGGTCGCGAATGGTGTCCTTGGTGATCACGCTGATCGATTGCGGCAGATCAATCAGCGCGGTGTCGGTCTTGCTGGCACTGCGCGTGCGCTTGCTCTGGTATTGCGGCAGCGGAGCGGCGCTGACCTCAATGGCATCAAGGGCCGTGCCGCCCAGACGTCGCGCTGCGGCATCGGCTTCGGGCGAAGGCGCCGCCAGAGCCGTGCCAGCGGCGAGGGTGCAGGTCACGGCGATGAGGGTGGTCAGGGTGTGCGAAAGCCGCAAATGGGGGCGCATGAAATCTCCGACAACCAAGAGGCAGGTGTGCCCTTGTGGCTGCGGATGCTAATGCGAATAATTCGCGATTGCAAAGGTTATCGGTAGGTTCATTCGGAGGGGCTTGGCGAGGTAGGCCGGGTCCTCGCGTCGGCCAAGCTTGGGCTGGCAATCCGTTTGTGTACGGCGCCCGGCGCTCTGCTGGGGCTCGCGCGAGGAGCCGCGGCCGCCGGCGCGAGCCGCCTTTTCGCTCAATGCAAGCTCACACGCGTGCACCGAGTCGCGCTACGTTTGCCGCATCGTGTTGCCTGGAATCAATAACCTACAGCAGATTTTCTGCAACCCAGCGAGAGCGCCCGGGCAGGCTCTGCTTCGCGACGGTTAAGGTGTCAGGCTGCGACCAACCTCAAAAAATCCGGGCTAACTGCCAATCGGATGGCGTCTAGGCGCACGCGCGCTTGGGGTAGCGCGGCGCGCAAGGCGGTGAGTTGCATCGCCAGCGCTTCAATTTCGCTCTCGCGCACACTGGGATTTACGCGCTTCAACGCAGATAAGCGTTCAAATTCGGCACCCAGTTCATGTTCCAAATTTGCGCAGGCGGCGGCGATCAAGGTTTTCGCTTGAGCGGTGGCGCGCTCTTCGGCGGCTTTTTTCATCGGGGCGACCAGGGCACTGAGGATCGGGCGGAACTTGGCCAAATCGACCGGTTTGCCGTCTGAGCGCGTCAGGGTCTGCGCTGACGGCGAATAATCACGCGGCCCGAGTTTGGAATCGATGGTGACGGTGATCGGCTGCGGAGGCAGGTAGCGTTCCACGTCTAGGCGGCGATCCGCCACACATTCCAGCAGAAACACCGCAGTGATCCAGGCGGAACGGGGCGGCAATGCCGCGTCTACCAGGAACGCCGCGTTGCCGGTTTCGCCGCTGATCAACAGCTCAAATGCGCCGACCACCAGTGGGTGATCGAGGCGCAGCAAAGGCAGGTCTTCGCGCGACAGCGCTACCTCGCGATCAAAGGTCACCGTCATGGCGCCTTCGACCGGCCACGGGAATTCTTCGGTGGACAAATATTCTGGGTCCAAACGGTGTGTGCGGCCGCTCAGTTGGTCGGTTTCGACACCAAACTGTTCAAGCAGGCGCAGCACAAATTCATCGTCATCCAGACGCGCATCGTTGGCCGCCAGGGCTTGGCGCAACACCACGCCACGATCGCCATGTCGCGTGGCCAATTCCAATAAACGATCGCGCCCCTGCGCGATGGTTTCGCTTAAAACCTGATGCGCTTCGCGGGTTTCGTCGATCAACGCACGCAAGTCTGCCGTGCTGCCTTCGCCATCGGCAGACGCCAGCGCCAGTTCTATAACGCGGTCGCCAAAGCGTTTGTAGAGCTCGCGACCATCGGCTGGACTGCTGCGCAAGGCATCCAGCGCATCGGCGTACCAAAGGGCGAGCACTTCTTGCGCGGTGCCCGGCAACGTGGCGTGATGCAATTCCACATCGGCGCTTTGACCGATGCGATCCAACCTGCCAATCCGTTGTTCCAACAAATCGGGGTCGGCCGGGATGTCCCACAGCAGCAAATGATGAGCAAATTGGAAATTACGGCCTTCCGAGCCTATCTCCGAACAGAGCAACACGCGGGCGCCGTCATCCTGCGAAAAATAGGCGGCGTTGCGATCGCGCTGCGCCAAGCTCAGGCCTTCGTGGAAGCGGGCGACGCGCGCGCCACTCTTTAAGCGCAGCGCGGCTTCCAGCAACTCGACTTTGGCGCGGGTGCGACAAATCAGTAGTAATTTGGCCGGCGCTAAGCGGTCGATCAACGCAGTCAACCACTGCAAACGCGGGTCGCGCGTCAGCGCCAACACGGCCGCGGGCACAGCTTCAGGCGCGTCGGCCGACACCGGCTGCGCGGTCAAGGGTGCAGGTGAGGCGCGCAGGCCAACATCGGCCTCGAATTCTTCGCGCAGCGTGTTCAGATAGGCTTCTTGATCCTCGTGCGGCAGGTGCAAACTGTGTAAATGCACGACGCGCTTGGGGAATCCACCGACGCTGGCGCGCCGATTGCGATACATCACCCGCCCGGTGCCGTGCCGGTCGATCAAGGCGCCGAGCAGTTTCTGACGACTGCTGCGGTCGGTGTGCGGACTGATCACGCTGAGCAATGCGCTTTCGTCACTCAAAACGGTACGCAGACTTTTCAGCGTCTTCGCGTTGAGCGCATCGTCACCGAGCAGCGCTTCCGCCAACTGAGAAATCGTGCGGAAGCTCTGCGCTTCGCGCTCGAAATGCGCCAGATCGTTGTAGCGCGCCGGATCAAGCAGACGCAGGCGCGCAAAATGCCCGCTGCGGCCGAGTTGTTCGGGGGTGGCGGTTAACAGCACCACACTCGGCGTTTGAATCGCCAATTGTTCGGCCAGCGCATATTCCGGGCTGGTTTCTTGCGCTGACCAAGCCAAATGATGCGCCTCGTCGACCACCATCAAATCCCAACCGGCGGCGACAATCTGCCGCGCGCGCTTGGCATTTCCGGTCAGAAAACCCAAATCGGTGAGGACAAACTGATCGTCCTGAAAGGGATTGCGGCTGTCGTCCGATTGTTCGATGGAATCCGCGCGTTCTGCATCGTAAATGGCAAAACGCAGGTTGAAACGCCGCAGTAACTCCACAAACCATTGATACATCAGGGCTTCTGGCACCAACACCAAAACGCGCTGCGCGCGCCCGGTGGCAATCATGCGGGTCAGAATCAGACCCGCCTCGATGGTTTTGCCCAAACCCACTTCGTCGGCCAGCAATACGCGTGGCTGCGCTTGCGCCAATGCCGCTTCGACCACCGCCAATTGGTGCGGCAGCAAAGACACGCGCGCACCGTTAATGCCCCAACTGGGGGCGCAGCGGGCGACCGCGCGGCGCGCTAGCGCCTCACAGCGAATCGCAAAACGTGCGGCGGTATCCACTCGACCAGCGGTCAGACGCTCATCGGCGGCGCTGGCTGCCTGCACATCATCCAGCTGCGGCTCCGCTAACCATTGACCCTTGCACTGATAGAACATCAGGCCATCGCGGTCCTGCGCGGCTTCAACCTCATGCATCACGCCGTCCAGACTGATCAGATCACCCACGCGGAATTCAGCGCGCGATAGGGGCGCAGAACTCAAGGCGTAGCGACGCAACATGCCAGCCTTAGTGAACAACAACTCCAGCGCGCGGTTGTCGACTTTTTTAATCGTACCAAGCCCAAGTTCGGGTTCGGCGGTGGAATACCAGCGTTGGCCGGCAACTAAGCGAAAGGACATGGGATTGGCTAGTAGTCGTTGGTAAGTGGTTGTTAATAAATACGAAGTAGACAAAAGTCGGTGAGCTTATTCGCCCCCGGTGGCGGCTAGCTGGTCGACCCGCACAATGACGCCAAGTGCCGGATTGTCCAGGTAGTGCAATTCACCATAGTTCAACACGCGTTTGTTGTTCAAACGGAAAAGTTGCCCGCTAGACGCACGCCCAGCGCCGTCTTTGGTGGCGGTGCGCAACAGCGCGTCCACATGCACTTCAATACTGCGACCAAATCGCAAGCTGATGTCGCCGTCCAGTTCGGGCTGTTCGGTCGCTAAAACGCCGCGGTCGGGATCGCTGCTGCGGACGCTGTTTTTGCCACGTAAACGCACGGCGCGGGTGCTGCCGCTTTCTTGGATCCAGCCGATGTGCAGCAGGGCGCGGGTGCGCGCGTGGCGGGCGAGGGCATCATTGGCGCCACCCAAAGTCAGCGCCTCGCGCGGCAAAGCTGCATACAGCGCGCCGCCGTCACCCAGCAGCATGCCGTCGTAATTTGGCTCAGCATCGCCCGGCGACATCGCCGAACCACTCTCCGGATTGACGTACGCAATCACCAACACCTCAACCTGAATGCGGTTGGATTGGGCGCAGGTGGGAAATGCGAGGCTGAGCAGGGCCAGCATGAGCAGCAGCGAGGCCAGTGAAGAAAAGGCCGCACGCTTGCCCGTGCCGCCGTGGTCGGTGGGCAATGAGCGCTGCCCCGTGCCTTGGCCATCGGTGCCGCGCCCGTTCACTTTTGCTGCCGTCATCCCCGTCCTCCCAGCGTGTTTAATAACTCGTGGGCGACTTTCAGTCGCTCCTCGTTGGTGTTCATTTCGCGCTTTAACTTTAACTTGTCCTGACCTTCGAATGAGTAGCGTTTTGGCTCACGTTGCACCAGACGAATCACAGTCAAGGGCTCAACCTTGGTTTTGGCGGCAAACAAAACACGTCCGCCGTTGGGCCCAAGTTCTAACTTGCGGATGCCCAGCGCTTGCGCGCGCTGTTTCAGCCGGGTGATGATGAAGAGATTGCGCGCTGGATCGGGCAGCAGTCCAAATCGATCAATCATTTCGACCTGCAATTCGTCCAGTGCATCGGCGTCACGTGCGCCGCTGATGCGTTTGTACAGCACCAGTCGCGCGGTTACATCGGGCATGTAGTCGTCTGGAATCAGCGCCGACAAACCGAGCTGAATCTCCACACCGCGTTGCGCAATCGCGTCTGGATCGTCCGGGATGCGGCCTTCTTTCACGGCGCGCACCGCGCGCTCCAGCATCTCGGTGTACAGCGTGAAACCCACCGCTTCGATTTCACCAGATTGTCCCTCGCCGAGCAATTCGCCAGCGCCGCGGATTTCCAGATCGTGGGTGGATAGCGTGAATCCGGCGCCCAATTCCTCTAGCGAGGCGATCGCATCAAGGCGTTTTTGCGCGTCCGGCGTGATTAATTTTTTGTTCGGCACCACCAAATAGGCGAAGGCGCGATGGTGCGAGCGACCCACGCGACCGCGCAACTGATGCAATTGCGACAGACCAAAACGATCAGCGCGATTAATGATGATGGTATTGGCGGTCGGCACGTCGATGCCACTTTCGATAATCGTCGTGCAGACCAACACGTTAAAACGCTGGCGATAGAAATCCAGCATCGCTGATTCCAATTCGCGCTCCGGCATTTGCCCGTGCGCCACGCGGATACGCGCTTGCGGCACCAGCGCTTCCACGTCGCGCGCCATCTTTTCGATGGTGTCCACTTCGTTGTGCAGGAAATACACCTGACCACCACGGCCCAGCTCGCGCTCGAAAGCCTCGCGCAGCAATATTGGATCCCATTGCGCAATAAAGGTTTTCACCGCCAAGCGGTGCTGCGGCGGCGTTGCAATGATCGATAAATCGCGCAAACCGGTGAGCGCCATGTTGAGCGTGCGCGGAATGGGCGTGGCCGTCAGGGTCAATAAAGCGACCTCAGCGCGCAGCTTTTTGAGTTGCTCTTTTTGCCGCACACCAAAACGCTGTTCTTCGTCGACAATCACCAGCCCTAGATTCTTAAAATGCACGTCATCTTGAATCAACCGATGGGTGCCAATCATCACATCAACCTTGCCTTCCGCCATTTCCTTCAAGGCTTCTTTGATTTCTTTGGCCGATTTGAAGCGCGATAACACCTCAACGCGGATTGGCCAATCGGCAAAACGGTCGGCAAAGTTGCGGTAGTGCTGTTCGGCTAATAGCGTGGTGGGTACCAATACGGCGACCTGCCGGCCGCCTTGCGCGGTGACAAAAGCCGCACGCAGCGCCACCTCGGTTTTGCCAAAGCCCACATCGCCGCAGACCACGCGATCCATCGGCGCGGCTTTGACCAAATCGGCGAGCACCGCTTCGATTGCCGACAGCTGATCTGGCGTTTCTTCGAATGCAAAGCCGGCGGCAAACTGTTCATACAATCCGCGATCAATTTCGATCGGCTCGGCCACGCGTGCGCGGCGTTTGGCGTATAGCTCCAATAATTCGGCAGCCACATCGCGCACTTTTTCGGCGGCGCGCTTTTTGGCTTTTTCCCAGGCGTCATTGCCCAAGGAATGCAGTGGTGCGTGTTCGGGTGCGCCGCCGGTGTAGCGGCTGATCAGATCCAGGCCTGAAACCGGCACGTACAATTTGTCGCCGCCGGCATATTCGATGCTGACAAACTCGCCCGGCATGCCGCCGATATCGAGCAAAATCAAACCGCGATAACGACCGACGCCGTGGTCGTAGTGGACCACCGGTGCGCCTTCGGATAACTCGCCCAGATCGCGGATGATCGATTCTGGATCGCGCTCAGATTTGCGCCGGCGCCGCTCCTGGCGCGCCCGTTCGCCGTACAACTGGCGCTCGGTCAGCACGGTGAGCGCCGGATCGGTCAACGCAAAACCGTCCGACAGCGTTGCCACCGCAATCGCCCAGCGCATCGTGCCGGCGCGGAAAGATTCCCAACTATCAACGGTTTGTGGTCGAAGGTCGGTGCTAGCAAGCAGATCAATCAGCGCCTCGCGACGGCCCGGCGAATCGGCCGCTAGCAACACACGGCCCGGATACGCCTGCAGAAAGGCCTTGAGTTCGGTCGCCGGCTCCTCACCTTTGCGCAGCACGGGCAGGGTGGGCGCCGGTTGCGAGCCGGTGTCGCTGGCATCGCTGTGGGCGCCGATCAACACCCGTTCGCGCTTGTTCAGCAGTTCGCGAAGTTCATCGGGCGGCAAATACAACTCGCCCGGCGGCAGAATCGGTCGTTCCAGATCGTGGCCGCGTTGTTCATAGCGCTCGCGCGTGGACGAAAAAAACTGCTCGGCGGCCGCCAGTGCACTGTCTTCCAGCACCAACAGGCTGTTTTTCGGCAAATAGTCGAACAACGTGGCCGTCGAGTCGAAAAACAACGGCAGGTAATACTCGATACCGGATGGCGCACTGCCGTTTTTCAGATCCTGATAGAGCGCCGAGCGCCGCACATCCAGATCAAAACGCTCGCGAATCGCCTCACGGACGCGCCGCTGATCAGCCTCATCAAACGGGAACTCACGCGCCGGCAACAACTGAATGCGCTCGACCGTGCCAGCCGAACGCTGCGTTTCGGTATCAAACGCGCGCAGCGTATCGATTTCATCATCCAGCAATTCAATGCGGTAAGGCACCGCCGAACCCGCCGGATAAAGATCGAGCAAGCTGCCACGAATCGCAAAATCGCCCGGCTCAATGACCTGGCCGACGCGTCGATAGCCGGCTTGTTCCAGCCGTTTGGCCTCGGTTTCCAGATCCAGACGATCGCCACGCTTGAGCATCAGCACGCGATCGCCAATGTAGCGCGTCGGCGGCAGCCGCTGCATCAAGGTCGAAACTGGCACCACCAGCACGCCGCTCTTGACCGACGGCAAACGGTACAAAGTGGCAATGCGTTGCGAAACGATATCCGGATGCGGCGCAAACAGATCGTAGGGCAGCGTTTCCCAATCAGGAAAATGCAAAACCGGCACGCCGGGCTCAATCAGCGCCGTGAGATCCGCTTCCAGCGCGTGCGCACTGGCCGAATCATGCGCCACCGCAACAATCACCCGCCCCGACTGACGCGCGGTTTCGGTCAGCGCCAGCGCATGCGCAGCGCCATGCAACGGCCGCCAGCGCTTCCACAACATCGGCGCACGCGGCAAAGCCAAAGACAGCAGATTCGACATCGACAGCCTAACAAGCCACCCACAAGGGCGCGCGAGGATAGCAGCGCCGCGCGCAGCCTGCGTTGTGAAGCTGAACCGCGGAAGTGCGAGTCAAACTGCTGCGGGCTGCCCAGCGGCGTCATCGCGAGATCTTCAGTTCCGGTCGGAAACTGCGCACCTGAACCCACCAGGCTCGTCATTGCGAGGGAGCCTAAAGCGACCGCGGCAATAAAGGGATGTTCGCTTAAGCCACCCGCGGTGCGGTACCCATACCCTCGCGGCAAGCGGCGGAATCCGCACGGTGAAGGATGGTTGCGGGTTCGGCCCTACTCGCGAATGCGCCTTCCGCGGTTCCCTGCTGGCAAAGCGCTTACTTGCGCGTCAGCTCACTAAGTCGTGACATTACCGGCGCTGCTCCGATGCTATCGACAGTATGGCGCGTGTCTGCCGGGATAGGTCCGATCACTAGCAGCCTGTCGGGCTTTCAGTGGGAGATGCGTTGTGTGGCTGAACGGAGTCAGCGCACAGCGCCGACCCAAACCTACTAACCTACTAAGGACTACAAATATTCCAGACACAAAAAACCCCAAGTAATCCATCACTTGGGGTTCGTTGTTGGTGGAGGCGGGGGGAGTCGAACCCCCGTCCGCAAGCCCTACGTCTCGTGATCTACATGCTTAGCCGATTCTTAGTTCTCGTTACGCAGCGCTCCAACCGGCAGGAAAGCTTCGTAACCAGCCTGGAAGTTTTAGCTGCCGACGTCAGGCCCGTCTGGCGCGCGATTCCGTGATTCTGACCCACCTTTACCGAGCACGAACACAAGATAGTGTGGTTAAGCAGCCCTTAGGCTGCTAAAGCGTAGACTTCGTCGTTCGCGACTAGAGTCTTGCAGCTGGATTAACGAGGAAAGCTACCCCCTCGGCATGCACCCAAGGTTTCGTGACTCCCGTCGAAGCCAATGCGCCCCCATGTGCAACACCAGTGTAGGGGTAGGGGGCGGGGGATGCAATGGCGGCCTGCGTAGCTGTTCAGATTGCTGGGCCATTTCGCCATCTTCAAGATACCGGCATTTGCGTGCAGCCAGTCCTGGTGGGCTGCTGGCAGGTTCAACCCAAGGCCCTGCGTGTTCAGCCCCCTCATCGCGCGCGCAGCAGCAAGATGCCAGCCGCCAATTGCCATGCTGGCTTGCAGGTCAGCGATTGCGGTCGCGCATGATGCGGCCTTTGTCGCGTTCCCAGTCTTTGTCTTTTTCGGCGGCGCGTTTGTCGTGTTGTTTTTTGCCTTTTGCAAGGCCGAGTTCAACTTTGACTTTGTTGCCTTTCCAATACAAGGACAGCGGGATCACCGTGTAACCTTTGCGCTCGACCGCGCCGATGATGCGATCGAGTTCTAGCTTGTGCATCAATAGCTTACGATTGCGTGTTTTATCGGCGATCACGTGTGTGGAGGCGGAAATCAGCGGGCTGATCTGCGCGCCGAACAGATAGGCTTCGCCGTTTCTGATCAGCAGATAGCTCTCGCCGAACGCGATTCGGCCATCACGCAGGCTTTTGACTTCCCAGCCTTGTAAGACGATGCCGGCTTCCATGCGTTCGTCGATTTGATAGTCGAATCGCGCGCGTTTGTTAACGGCGATCTGGCCGCCGCGTGCGCTATCGTTCTTTTTCTTCGTCATTTTCGACAATCCTGGGTGATTCGGCCGCGAACACCATAATGCATCCCTAATTGGAGTGTCTGATGGAATCCGAACCTAGCCGCGCATCTTCTCCCGAGATAGGGATCGGTGCCAAGTCTAATACCACGCGTTCGGAAGTGCGCGTTCAGCGTAGCGCGCTGGTGCCTTTTGTGCCGGCGCGGATGTTTGCGCTGGTGGCTGACTTTGAGCGCTATCCGCAATGGTTCGATTGGTGCGTCAGCGCGCATGTTTTGGCGCGTGAGGGCGCGCGGGTGCGCGCCGAACTGGGTGTGCGAGTGGCGGGAATCGCGATCAAATTTTCCACTGAAAATCTAGAATCGGCGCCTGACCGAATTGAACTGAGCTTGTTGGAGGGGCCGTTTCGCAGTTTGATTGGCATCTGGACCTTCGCTCCCATCGGCGATACAGGCACGCGGGTGAGCCTCGATTTGGCCTTTGAAGTGAATTCTGGAATGGTCGCGGCCGCGCTCAGTTTGGGTTTTCGGGCGCTCGCGGACCGCATGGTCGACGATTTTTGTCGGACTGCGCGATTGGAGTTCGGGCGTGGATAAGCCGCTGCGCGTTGAAGTGGCTTATGCGTTGCCGGAGCGGCAGTGGCTGCTCACCGTTGAGCTAAGCGCGGGCGCTAGCGCCGCAGACGCCGTGCATGCGTCCGGATTGTGTGGCCTCGCGGAGCTTGCGCAGCCCTTGGAGGTCGGCGTGTTTGGGCGACGTTGCGCGGCCGACACGCCGCTGCTGGATGGCGACCGCGTGGAAGTCTATCGCCCGCTGAGCTTTGATCCGATGGAATCACGCCGCCGCCGGGCGGCGAAAAAGGCTTGATTGTTCTCGGGCGCGTGACTCTTGGCTATTGACTCTACGCTCTCCATGAACCGATATCCGTTCATGGAGAGGAGAGAGAAGCACGCTGTGGGAGCGAGCTTGCTCGCGATCTCTTGCTTTCTGTATTTCATCAGCACCGATCGTGCGCAAACGCACTCCCACCAGGGCTTAATTCACCGCCTTGCCGCGAGCCTGTGGGCGCCCTTACTGGCGGGGTAACCACATCACTTTGACCGCCACCCTGATAAAAACACGCGGTGATGACAAATTGCGGTCCAACTTAATGACATTGCCTAAGCAGGCCACCTCAGCGCTGGCGCGGGGGTAGTCTGGCAATCAGCCCTTTTCGGCTTCGTCGTCGGTGGCGGTTTTGGGCGACTCCGGGTCGCTGCCTTTGGCGTGTACGCCTTTGCCGGGTTCATAGTCGCCTTCGATGCGCACTAGCACATTGTCCTCGAAAATGACGGTCAGGCGTTTTAGATCAACGTTGCCGTCAGCGTCTTTAAAGCTAGAGACATAGTCCCAACGATTGGCGTGAAACGGGCTTTGCACCGCTGCGGTGCCCAGTACCAAGCTGACTTGCCGCTTGGTCATGCCGGGCTTCAGCGCGTCGACTTGTTCAGTTTCCAACAAATTGCCTTGCTGAACGGATTGTTTGTACAACAGACCACAGCCGGACAGGGAAACGGCTAAGGTCAGGGCAAGAATGACTCGCATCAGAGGTCGACTTCCTATACTCGAAGCGGTGGATAATACAGACATGGAGATCAACCCGATCCCAACGAATCCAAAGGGGAACCGCATGACCCAACGGCCAGAGCGACCGATAGAAAGCCACGATCTGCGCAAAATGGGCCTTAAAGTCACCCATCCGCGTATGCGGATTCTGGACATTTTAAGCCATGCGCAGAAAAAACATATGAATGCCGAGGATGTCTATCGGGCGCTGTTAGAGCAGGGCGATGACATTGGGCTGGCCACGGTATACCGCGTGCTCAATCAATTTGAGACCGCCGGAATTGTGGCTCGCCACCATTTTGAGGGCGGCCAATCGGTGTACGAGTTGGATCAGGATGGTCACCACGATCACATGGTATGCGTGGAAACCGGCAAGGTAATCGAGTTTCAGAACGATGAAATTGAGCGACTGCAGCGCGAAATTGCGCAAGAGCACGGTTTTGATCTGGAAGATCACAGTTTGGTGCTGTACGTGCGCCCCAAGCGTGCGCGTTAAGCTTAGGGCTCGTTCGTCAATAACTTGAACTTTTTGCTCGCCGGATTGGGCGCGCTGCCTCGTTGCGAATCGCTTGTGTGGCGCGCCACACCGCGCTCATCGCGCCTCGCATCGCATCCCAATCCGACGGCCAAAAGTCCAAGTTATTTCCTTACGAGCCCTAAGCGCGCGCACAGAGCCGCGCTACGTTTGCTGCATCGTGGGGGCGCACCACTCGAAGCCGTCCCGAAATGCCGGGCAGGTCTTGTTGAGGAGGATAGATGCCTCGTTCACTACCCAGTCGCGCGACGACATCGTATCCTTCACAATTCTTCGCATCTTCTGAAAATTCGCTCCACCGTTTGCGCGCAATCTGACACTCGAGCCGGACCAAAAATGCCGGTTGCAAGGAGATTGCCGTGACTCGTCATTGGATCTTGCTCGCGCTGCTTGCAGTGCTGGCGCCGCTGGCCTGGGCGCACCCGGCTGGCGGAACGGACCGGCTAGCGCCTCCGGTGGAGCAGGTACTCAGCGAACTGTCATTGACCCAGGCGATGCGCGATCAGGTTCGGCAGACTTTGCTGCGCCAGCGCCAGGAACGTCAGCAGGCCGAGCAAAGCCTGCGCGAGCGCCATCGCGCGGAACTCACGGCGTTGCTGACCCCCGATCAACTGGTCGCAATGGATGAAGCCCGCCCGCCGCTAGGTGCCGACGGCCGTGGTCCGCGCCACAACCCCGCTGAAGGAATCGTCAGGACCGCCAAGATTCGTTCAAGCGCCCGAGCCGTTTCTGTCCGCATTGCCGTGCTGGCTAGCGTCGCGCTGGCTACTAGCGCCGCCAATGCCCAGAATGCCTTTGTGCACCGGGAAAGTCTGCACGTCCATCCGCTTTCACTCAGCGCCGAC
>CAZLSB010000085.1:9193-14343 GCA_964561825.1 uncultured Xanthomonas sp. | reverse complement strand
CGTGACGGTGCTCCGATGTCACGTAGGCCTGCGGCCTACGTGACCTACGCATCAATGCTGAAACAAATGCATTAAAATCATTTGCTTGCGGTATGTTGGTGAGAGTAAGCCGGGGCGCGGCAATCCAAGGACTCGGCTATTGGGTGTCGCGTCCTTGGCCCTGTTGCTCTATGGTGCGCCTTGCTCTGAAGGTGTCCGCTGGCGGTCAACGCAGCGGGTGAAACTGGGAAGTCGGTCGAAATCCGGCACTGCCCCCGCAACGGTAGATCGCAAAAACTGTATCGATTAGCCACTGCACTATGTGTGGGAAGGCGATACGGCAGATACGCAGCAGCGTATCGGCGATGAGTCCGGAGACCGGCCTTCACGAGGACTCGCAGCTTCCCGCCGCGGGTCATCGAGCGGCGTCGCGGAGGGCGACGGTGGTTCGTCCGCCGTGGATCCATCCGCTGCGCTGCGAATCCTCTGAACTCCTGTGCCACGTCGCGTAGCGGCCGCGGGCGTGCGTTTTTTTACGGAGTTCATGCAAATGAGTTTGATTTTGAGCGTGGCGTTGTTCGCCGCTACGGCGGTTAAGCCCGAAACCCTGGATGTAATCACGGTGACTAGCCGTCGGCCGCAAGCCTTGGCCGATACGCTGGCAGAAGTAACCGTCATCGAACGCGCCGACATCGAAGCCAGTCAGGCACCGGATGTGCTGGAACTATTGCGTTTCGTGCCGGGCATTGATCTGGTCCGCACCGGTGGCAGCGGGCAGACCAGCAGTGTGTTCATGCGTGGCAGCAATTCCAACCATGTGCTGTTTTTGATTGATGGCGTGCGCATCGCCAGCACCAATACCGGCGCTGCGGCGTTTGAACATCTGCCGATTGACCAGATTGAGCGCATCGAAATCGTGCGCGGCCCACGCGCCAGCTACTACGGGTCGGATGCCATGGGTGGCGTGATTGCGGTGACCACCCGCGAACGCAATGGCGCCGGAGGCTTGCTGCGTATCGGCAGCAACGGGCGTTTCGGGGCAGCGGCCGGTTACGGCGCAAGTGGTGAACGCGGCGCTTTCAGCGTGCAGGTCGGTGGCGAGAATTACGACGGTTTTTCCGCGCAAACAGCAGCTGGGTTTTCCTATGACCCGGATGACGATGGTTATGAAAACCGCAATCTGGGACTGCGTGGACGGGTGGCGTTTGGCGAGCAGCAACTGAGTGTTAGTGGCCTCGCGATGCGCGCTGATGTCGATTTTGATCAAGGTCAGACTGCTGTCGATCAAGACGCACTGGCAGTGGTATTGGATGGCCCGCTACGCGCCGACTGGACGCATCGATTAACCCTGGCGACGGCCCGTGAAGACGTCGATACGCCGGCCTTTTCGGCGCGTTTTGTGACGCGTCGGCAGCAACTCGATTGGCTGCACGATGTGAATCTTGGTGCCGGGCAACAGCTCATTTTTGGCATCAACGCGCAGCGCGAGCGCGGCGCCAGCATCGATACCTTCAGCAATAGTCCGGCGTACACCCAGACGCTGAACCACCAGGCTGGATTTGTCGGCTGGCAGGGCCGACACGGCGCATTTGATCATGAGTTGTCGCTGCGCTACGACGACCACGAAAGCTTTGGCGGGAAAGCGACTGGCCAAGCCGCCCTGGGCTGGCGCTTCGCTGGCGGGCGGGTTTTTGCATCGTGGGGCCAGGGTTTTCGCGCGCCGAACTTGAACGAGCTGTATTCGCCCGGTTTCGGTGGATTATTTGCCGGCAACGCCAATCTGGACCCGGAACGTTCGCGCTCCCTGGAACTGGGTATCGACGCGCGCCTCGGAGAAGTCGATCTGGGCGTCAATATCTACCGCACGCGCTTCGATGACTTGATCGCTTTTCAAGGCAATCAGACCTTCCAGGCGATCAATATTGCGCGCGCTGCGGTGGACGGCGTGGAACTGAGCCTGGCGCGAAGCTGGGGCGCCTTAACTTTGGGCGGCAACGCCACTTGGCAAGACGCGCGCGACTCCGATACCCAATTGCAATTGCTACGCCGCCCGGATCACAAAGCGGCGATCGACGTGTCCTACGCGTTCGATAACGGCATTCGGGTCAGCGCCGATGCCGGTTATGTATCGAAGCGCCGTGATTTCGCGGCCGATTTGGCGGCCTACACGGTGGTAGGCCTGCGCGCGGAAGGCAAAATCAATCAACAATGGAGCTTAGGCGCGCGCCTGGGCAACGCCTTGGATCGCGACTACGCCTGGGCGGCAGGTTTTGCCAGCACCGGCCGCGAGCTCATCGTCACGCTGCGCTGGCAGCAGCTGCCGTAGGCAATCGCGATCGGCAAGCACTCACGCGGCTTTTCTGCGCGTGAGTGCTCTCGCATCGGTCTGGTGCAGTGCGGCGCACTACACTAGTGTTTAGCTCCTATTTTGCCACCACCCGCGGAGTACGTAGCCCTATCGTGCGCTGGCTAATCCCTACATTCGCGCAGCAGCCCATCAGCGCCACGCCGGCGCTGGTCGGGTTGTTGGTGGCGTTGATCGGCCTTTGGATAGTGGCCTTCGCTGCCTTGGGTTATCCGTGGACGATGGTTGGCAGTTCCACCGATGGCCTGCATTACTTGTGGATGGCCGATGCGCTGCACGCGGGCGTATCGCATCCACAATCGGCTGCTGGCGCGAACCTGTTGTGGCACAGCCGATTTCCGCCCGGTTTTCCGATCTATTTATCGTTATTTGGCGCAGCGACCAGTGATGGCGGCATGTTGCGCGCCAATCTGGCGCAGATGCTGTCGGTTTTGGCGATGATGTTGATGGTGCTGGTGTACGCGCGGCAGCACACACGATCCTGGTTGGCGGCGCTGTTAATCCTAGGCTATGTGCTGGCTCACCCCATGCTGGTGCCGTGGTCGGTGGAATTGTTTTCCGAGCCCTTGTTCACCTGTTTGCTGCTTGCCGCATGCCTGCTGGCTGGCGCCGATCGCAGCCTGAGCCGCGCTTGGTTATGGATGTCCATGCTGATCGGCTTCGCCTGTCTGGTGCGTGCTATTGGTTTATTGGTCATCCCAGCGCTATTGCTGTGGCTTTGGCTGCGCCACCGATCGGTCTGGCGCACCATAGTTGGCGGCATGCTCGCGCTGGCGCCAAGCGGACTATGGAGCGCGCTAAAACCGGCGTCGGTCGGCGCGGGTGATTCGTACCTGAGCCAACTGTGGGGCACGGTGGGCGATATCAGCGCCAGCACCTTGACCGTGATCGCCACTCAACTGAGCAGTTTTCTGCAGGCACTCGCCCCATTTGGCTTTCCCGCTTGGCTGCGATTGCTGATTGGCACTGGCTTGTTGATCGCCTTTCTGCGGGTGGTCTGGTTACGGCGTAGTCAGGCGAATTTCGACGCCTGGGCGGCGCTGTCCATCATGGGCATCCTGATCTTTTGGCCATACCCCGGTTATCTGGATCGCTTAGTGGGGCCCATTGTTCCGCTGCTATGGGTGCAAATCCTGCGCGGCGCGCCGACGCCCAGCGAGCAGCCCATCGCGCGGCGGGTCTGGATCATGGCGGCAACACTACTGGTGGTGATCGCCATGAGCAGCACGCTGAGTATTTTGCTGCGGCCGGTGTTGCGCGTAGCTGATCTGGACTTGCAACGGCAGATGCGCAGTGCCTCGGTCCTATTGGCCGAGGATCCGGTATCTATCGCCAAAATCCATCACGCCGGTTTGCTGCTCGCCGCCGATCTGCACAGCTTGGTGCCGGCCGGGGCGTGCGTCAGCAGCGCCTTTGCGATCTGGGTTCGGCTGCGCGCCAAGGTGCTGATCCTCGACACGGCGCAACCATTTTCCTGGCAAAACAATCCGTGTCGATATGTGATGGTGATTAATCTGGCATCCGCACAGGATGGATTCAACGCCTATTACCCAATGCCATTGAGTCCCGCGCAATTTCGCCCGCTCGCAGTCGCACGTGAGTCGCCCGATGCGGTAACTTTCGCCGCGTTAATTGAAGCGAATGATTAAACCAATGAAATCAGCCAAACAAGCCTCTTTGTTCGATGCAGACCCGAGCCCGGTTAGTAGTGCGGAGTTGTTGCGTATCGATCAGAGCAAGGCAACGCTCAATCCGGCGCAGCGCACCTTTAATCGGCTGACCGAGCAGATCACCCGTGCCCGTTCAAACTTGACGCAGTGGGAGGCAATGGGCCAGCACGTTCAACAGCGCGTCAGCGGCGAAATGCAGCCGGCGATCGACGCCCTGACGCTGCTGCATCGTCAGATGGTCCGCCAAATTGATGAGCTCTTGAGTCACCCGCCAGCCGGATTGCGCCTGACCCATCGACGCCGTGAAGGTCTGACCGACTTCATGCTGGAGCGCATTGATGATCTATTGACGCATGGTCCGGATGAAACGCTGGAAGCCATCTTCAATCACTACAGCGATATCAGCCTGCAGGATCGGCGCGATATGGAGCAGGATTTCAATCTAGGAATGACGGAAACCATCGTTGGCCATATATTCGGTGATGAGGTCCTGAAAGATCACGGCGCCGAATCGGCCGAGGAGCTCCTGCGGCGTATCGACGAACGCATGGCCGAGCGCGCCAGCGCCGAACAATCCGCGCGCGAGGCCGCACAAAGTCGCAAGCGCAAGCCCAATCGTCGTCAAGCCGAAGTGGCAGCACGCCGCGCGGAAGCGGAGCAAGCGGCCGGCCAATCCTTGCGCGATGTCTATCGTAAATTGGTCAGCAGTCTGCACCCGGACCGCGAAAGCGACCCCGATGAGCGCGCCCGCAAAACCGCGTTGATGAAGGACATCAACCGCGCTTACGAGGCGCAAGATCTACTCAGTCTGCTGACCTTGCAGATGGAGGTCGAACAGATCAGCGCAAGCAGCTTGGCGGCGTTGCCCGAACAACGCTTGCAGCACTACAACGACGTCTTGCGTGAGCAACTGAAAACGCTGCAAAGCCGAATTGATGCCTGCGCACAACAGTTGCAATTGGCTTTTGACTTGGAACCTGGCCGCAGGCTGCGCGACCCCAAAGATGTGGAGCGGCTGTTCAATCAGCAACTGCGCAGCTTGCGCGAAACGCTGGCGCACTGCGAATCCAGCACCCTCGCGCTGGCCAATCCGAAACTCCGGCTTGCGGTGATCGATGACATTGCAAATTCGATGC
>CAZLSB010000085.1:0-9093 GCA_964561825.1 uncultured Xanthomonas sp. | reverse complement strand
ATCGCGAGCAAGCGCGCTCGCACAGGCTGAAAAAGGACGCTCGCTATGATCCATAGACTTTGTATCCGCCTTTGCGCACTGGCCCTGCTCTGCAGCGCCACGCCGCTGTTGGCGATGCAGTGCCTGGTGGATGCGGGGCGCCAGCAGATCGGCGTAACCCTGTTCTATGACCCCGCGTATGCGCGCTTGGATTACCCCGCTGGCGATGTGCCCAGCGAGCGCGGTGTGTGCACCGATGTGCTCATCCGCGCTTACCGCAGGTTGGGCGTCGATTTGCAGCAACTCGTGCACGAGGATATGCGCGCCAATTTCAAAGTCTATCCGCGCAATTGGGGGCTAAAAACCACGGATCGCAATATCGATCATCGTCGCGTACCTAATCTGGCGCGGTTTTTCAGCCGCCACGGAAAATCTTTGGGTATTGCCGGTGCAGACCTCGATTATTTGCCCGGCGATATAGTCACCTGGAAGCTGCCCTCTGGCGTGCCGCATATCGGCATCGTATCCGACGCGAAAACGCCCGGCGGCACGCCGTTGATCGTGCACAACATCGGCGCTGGGACGCAGGAAGAAAACGTTTTACGCGTCTTTGAAATCAGCGGGCATTTTCGTTACCGGCCGGCGGAATTGGTCGAACTCTGTGGCCCAAAACAACAAAGCCCCTGAGCCTGAGCGGCGCGTGCGGCGCCTTGATCATCCAACCGGGAATCACAACAATCGTAGCAAGCGACGCAATTGCGGCAAATTGCGGCGGCTGACTTCCAGCGTTTCGGCGCGACCGCGCAGTCGCACGAGGGTTTCGCCGACCGCATTTTTGGCCAATCCATCGATACGTTCGCGGGCGACCAAACAATTGCGGTGCACGCGCACAAATCGGTCGACAAACTCCTCTTCCAGCGACACCAGCGAATCTTCGATCAAAACTACGCCCTGATCGGAATGCACCTCGACGTATTTGGCGTCGGCCAGGAAATACGCGATCGTGCTGATCGGCACCAGTCTCATTTCTCCACGCACGCGGGCGCAGATATGGCTGCGCGGGCGGGGCGGCGCGCCAGCCACTTTGGGTGGCGCTTGGACGATCTCGCCGCTGAAGCGCCGGACGCGTTCGAGCGCCGCCAATAGACGTTCGCGGCGCACCGGTTTAAGCAGGTAATCGACCGCTTCTGCTTCAAATGCGGCCAGCGCATGCTCATCAAAGGCGGTGCAAAACACCACCGCGGGTGGTGAGGCGCGGAGCGCCAAGCGCCGGGCGACTTCCAGACCGTCTAAACCGGGCATGCGGATGTCCAGCAACACCAAATCCGGCTCGTGACGATCAATGGCGGTCAGCGCCAACAGGCCATCGGCGGCCTCGCCGACCACTTCCACACCATCCACGCCGGTCAGCAGTGCCGAAAGTCGGCGCCGGGCCAGTGGTTCATCATCAACGATGAGCACCTTCATGATCGTGGAAACCTTGAGTTGACCGTGGTTTCTTCGAATATCCGTCGGTTCAAGCTGGTCCGCTCGGGGCTGACGCGGGCAGGGGTAGACACACAGTCGCGCAATAGTATCCAGGGCGCAACTGCACTTCCAGTGATGCGCGTCCACCATAGGCATAGTGCAGGCGTTGGCGCACATTGTCTTGCGCCAATCCGTGTCCACCGGAGCGTATTAGCGGGCTCAGCGGACACGGGTTTTCGATCGACAGGCGCAGCTGTGTTGCATCGCGAGTGGCGCTGATCCGCACGGTGCCGCCTTCTTGCAAGGGCGCGATGCCGTGATACACCGCGTTTTCGACCAGCGGTTGCAGCAAGAGCGGCGGCAGCAACAAATTCATCGGCGCCGCAGCCACGTCCCAATCCACTTGCAGCCGCTCGCCCAGCCGTAATTCTTCGATCGCCAAATAGCGCTTGCACAACTCCAGCTCGCGCTCTAGCGGATGGGCTTTTTCGCCGGCCGCCAGCGCCGCGCGAAACAGATCGGACAGATCTTCGATCACCTGTTCGGCCAGATCGGCATCCACCCGCACCAATCCAGCGATGGTATTCATGCTGTTGAACAAAAAATGCGGCCGAATGCGCGCGGTCAGTGCTTCCACCTCGGTACGCGCCTGCGCCTCAATGCGCGAGCGCCATTGCACATGCACGTAGCCATAGCGCAAGCCCAAAGCCGCCATCAGCAACACAATGGCAACAATGCCCAGCACAAATCGATCGCGCTGCTGCAGATCGGACATCAGGCCCCATTCCAGTTCACGATCCAGCAGAAAGCCTAAGCTCGCCATGCTGTAGGCGGTGATTGCCAGCACCGCGGTGACCGCAGCCAAGGCCAAACCACTGGGCAGCCTGAGCAAACGCGGCCGCACTAGGCACAACATGGCAATCGCGCTGAGCGTTATCCATTGCGCCAGCACCGTGCCGGTCGCCAGCGCACGCCACCACAGATTGGTCGATTCGCCCGGTGAAAAGCTCGCAATCACCACGACGACTTGCGCCAGCAACATCGCCGAATACACCGTCGGCGCCTGACAAAATTGCGGCAACCAAAGTTCAGTTGTCGGCAAGCGCCAGGAGCGGGTCACACATTCATCTCAGGGCTGCGCGAGATAGGCGCTACGCAGCGCATCAATCCGTTTGCGATTCACGCCCATGTCGGAATAGCCGACCCGCGAGCCAGAACGCACTTCGATGCGTTGCGTCGCATCGTCAAAACGCAGCTCGATATCGTCGATAAAACGAAACAACCCGCTAATTGCCATGGCGTGCCAATAATCACCCTGCCGTCGACTAATCGCCGTGCGCGGCAGCGTCGCCAACGCGGCGGTCAGCGCCAATTCGCTGCGCGCGCGGTCCCCCACATAAGGCAATGGCGCCACCGCGTGCGCGCTGTCGGAACTCTCGCTAGCCACACAATTGGGTGAATCCGGACAAGGCCGCAGTTTGCCTTGCACCAAATCCAAGCTAGGCGGTGAGGAACGCGACAAATAGCTACGTGTGGCAAACAACGCCACCACCGCCAATAACAGAGCCAACACCACAAGCAGCACGATCTTCATAGCAATATTTCCAAGTGGCGGAGCAGCTCAATCATGCACCCGAAGCCGGGCGCGCGTCACCGCGCCGCGCGGTCCAATGTAGCGCGTGCGAGTCAAACTGATGTGGGCTGCCCCTGATGTAGGTCCAGAGCAAGGCTTTGAGCAAGCAACAAACCCCGCAATGCAGGAAAAAGCCAGCGCACAGCGCCGGCCCGGAGTGTCGGGCTTTGGTGGGTTCGATCCGTGATCGAACGCTTCCCCCCGCATCGACACGCCGCGGTTATGCTGCGCGACCTTCACCTGTGCTTTCCTCTATGTTGCCCTCTGCTGCCCGTATCGCACTTGCTTGTCTGGATTTGACCTCGCTCGGCGACGCCGATACGCCAGCGATAGTGGCGGCGCTCGCGCGCCGTGCGCACACGCCCTATGGCGCCCCGGTAGCGGTTTGCGTACACCCTGAGCTGATCTTTGCCGCGCGGCTGAGTTTGATGCGCGAAGGTATTGCGCATGTGCGGGTGGCGACCGCCATCAACTTCCCGGAAGGCGCGCTCGATGAAGCCCACTGCGTTGCGCAGACGCGCCGGGCCATTGCGGTAGGTGCTGACGAAATCGAGCTGGTATTCCCGTGGCGCGCATTTTTAGCCGGTGAAAAGCGCGCCGCCAAGGCCCTGGTCGAACGCGTCAAGGCGCATTGCACCAAGGCGGAGCTCAAAGTTGTCTTGCCTGGAACCGCTTTTGCCAACGCCGATGATTTGCACGAGGCAGCGATGCTGGCGATCAAAGCCGGCGCTGATTTTCTGCAGACCGCGACCGGCAGCACAGGCGCAGCGCTATGCATGGCGAGCCCGGCGATCATCTCCGCGATCCGTGCCACAACGCGCCCGATTGGCCTGAAAATCGCCGGCGGCTTTAGCACACTGGCAGAAATGCACGCCTGCATTGCGTTGGCCAGCGAGCTATACGGCCGCGATCGCGTGGTGCCAGCGCGCTTTCGCCTCGGCGCCGAGACCTTGTCCGACGAACTGCTGACGGCGCTGGCGGCTGATCCTGTCGATGAATCCTAGGTTTAACTACGTCGCCGTCGCTTGCGCGCGAGAGGTTTGCTCAAGCGCTGCGCGTCACATCCGTCTTCATAATAGACGCTGCGCACAGCGAAGCGACGGTAGCCGCGGCGCTCGTAGAGGGTCAGCGCAGCGGCGTTATCGGTGCGCACTTCCAGGCGGATTTCACCCAATGCATGGCTGCGGGCAATCGCTTCCAAGCGGTCCAATAAGCGCGCGCCTAAGCCCTGTCCACGCGCCGCGGCGGCGACGGCAATCGAATAAACCCGGCCGATGCTGCTGCCATGCCGTCTGAATAACAGCGCGTATCCCAACAGCACATCGCCGGCCACCGCGACAATCAGATCGCTGCTCGGCGCGCTCAAGTGATGACGAAACTGCCGCAAAGACATGCGATCGCCGCTGAACACGGTGTTTTCCAGCGCCTGCAGTGCCTGCAAATCACCGAGCGCACCACGCCGCAATCGTAATGCCCGTACGCGCGCCGAACGCGCGGTTGCAGATCGCCCGCGGATCGCCCCACGTCGGCTGAATAGGTGCTCGTTCATCGTCTGTTATCAGCTACTTGGCCGTGCCAGACTATGCGCCGAGTGCAGCCAGTGCAGTGCGTCGCAAAGCTAGGCACTCTCCCAGTTTGCCCACCGCAACGGCCGGTCGCCGTTCATCCAAATTCGACTCACCCGCCGCTGGCCCGCCCGGCTGCGAGAGCGTGCAGGACCCTAATGCGCCCCATGACCGCACACTCCACCCCATCCAACTGAGGTTTCTAGGATCATGAGTCGTCTGGTCATCGTTGTCGAGAAAGCATCGGATTGGGGTAGTTATTACCCGTCCGACAACGTCGTTACCGCGATGGAGTACCTCAAGGAGCCGATTCGCCCTGACGAAGAGCGCACCCAGGTCATCAATCTATGTCGCAGCTATAAGTATCTGGGTACCGGCTACTACGTTTCGTTATTGGCCGAAGCACGCGGTCACAAAGTGATTCCCTCGGTGCGCACGATTAACGACTTGCGTCGGCGCTCCTTGTATGGCCTGGATATCGAAGACCTTAACCAGAACTTATGCCGTTACCTCGCGCACGAACGAGATACCACGGAATTCGGGATTTTGGTGTATTTCGGCGAGACCGCGTCGGAACCTTTGAAGGATCTGGCGCGGCAAGTTTTTGAGGCCTTCCCGTGCCCCATTTTGCGGCTGGAGTTTGAGCGCAATCGCGTCTGGCAGATCAATGCAATCAAACCGGCAGGATTGCATACGCTCACCGACGCGCAAGAGGATGGCTTAGCCGCGGCACTCGATCGCTTCAGCAAGAAGCTCTGGCGCGGCCGGCGCACGCCTAAAAAATATCGCTATGACATTGCGATGTTGCACGATCCAGCCGAACAATGGCCGCCGTCCAACAAACGGGCGTTGAAAGCGTTTATCGCGGCGGGCAAGGACTTGGGCATTGAGGTCGATGCGATTACTCGCATCGACTATTCGCGCCTCGCCGAATACGATGCTTTGTTCATCCGCGAAACCACCGCACTGGACCACCATAGTTACCGCTTTGCCAACAAAGCGGAAAAAGAGGACATGGTGGTCATCGATGACCCGACCTCCATATTGCGCTGCACCAATAAGATTTACTTGTCGGACTTGCTAAAGAGTCGCAAGTTGCCCACACCGCGCACCGAGATTTTGTATCGCGAAGAAGCCAAGAAGATTGCCAATCTGGGCGAGGTTTTGGGTTTCCCGCTGGTGCTCAAAGTGCCGGATGGATCGTTTTCGCGCGGCGTGGTTAAGGTGACCGACACCGATTCTCTGAAGCGCGCGGCCGATGAGCTGTTTCAACAAACCGCCTTGTTACTGGCGCAAGAGTACATGCCGACCGATTTTGATTGGCGCATCGGCGTGCTGAATCGCGAACCGCTGTATGCCTGTCAGTACTTTATGTCGCGCGGCCATTGGCAGATTTACAACCACGCCGCCAAAGGTGAAGCGCGCACTGGCGCTTTCAAAACCCTGCCGATCCGTGAAGTACCGAGTGAGGTCGTCAAACTAGCGCTGCGCGCCACCGCGCAAATTGGCGATGGTTTGTATGGCGTCGATCTAAAACAAGTCGGTGAGCGCACCGTGATCATTGAGGTCAACGACAATCCCAACATTGATTGGGGTATTGAAGACGCTTATCTGGGTGAGGATTTGTACCGGCGCGTGATGGGCGAATTCCTGCGCCGGCTGGAGAGAAAGCGTCTGGGTGTTGCGGATTAAGGCGTTGGATCGGGCAGGAAAATGTGGCTTGCCGGCGGAAACTGCACATGAAAACCGATGCTGGCGATGTTATCGAGCACCCGTCTGGCGTCTTCGCGCGCCAATTTGCGTTCTGCGGTAAGTTCAAATTGCAATACCTCGATCAAGGCCCCCAAGCCCTGCTGCAATTCCGGCGGTAAGCGTTTGAGTGCGTCGGCGTGGGCAACGTAGACAAAGGTGTCCGGCCGCCGACTGCTCTTGTACACCAAGCACTGCATCAGGACGCTTCTCGCGCGGCATAGAAAGCGACTTCCGATACTTGGTGATAGCGACGCGCGCTGCTCAGGAAAGCTTGGTAGGACTCATTTACGCGCGTCGTAAACGGGTCCTTGGCGGCAATCTCGGCCACCACCGCCGCACTGGCTTCGCGCAATGCGGTCAACACGTCCGCTGGGAGTCGTTTGAACTGCACCCCATGCTCGTTGGTAAGCGTCTCTAGCGCGCGCTGATTTTGCGCGGTGTAGTTGGCCAGCATATCGTCGTTGACTGCCCTGCAGGCGCTTTCGACGATGGCCTGCAAATCATCGGGTAAGGATTCGAATGCCGTTTTATTGATCATGCATTCCAAAGTCGGACCGGGTTCGTGCCAGCCTGGGTAATAGGCGTATTGCGCCACGGTATGCAATCCAAAGGCCATATCGTTATAGGGCCCGACCCATTCGGTGGCATCGATCGCCCCGGTTTGCATTGCGGTGAACAATTCCGCGCCCGGTATATTGACCGGCGTGCCACCCAAACGCGCCAGAACCTCCCCGCCGAGGCCAGGAATACGCATTTTCAAGCCCTGCAGATCGGCCACGCTTTGGATTTCTTTGCGGAACCAGCCGGCCAGTTGCACGCCGGTATTGCCAGCCGGAAACGGCAGCAGATTGAACTTGGCGTAAAGCTCACGCCAAAGTTCCAAGCCGCCACCGTGGTAAAGCCAGCCATTCATCTCCTGCGCATTCATGCCAAACGGCACCGCGCTGAAAAACTGCACCGCCTCGGCTTTGCCTTTCCAGTAGTAAGCACCGCTGTGGCCCATTTGCGCCGTACCTTGCGACACTGCGTCAAATACCTCAAATGCAGGCACCAATTCGCCACCACCAAACACCTTGATGGTCAAACGACCGCCACTCATTCGACCAATTAACTCGGCCAGTTGGGTTGCGCCAGTGCCTAATCCAGGGAAGTTGATCGGCCACGACGTTACCATCTTCCATTTCAGGTCAAGCGCCGGCTTGCTGACGCCGTTGCTTGCCGATTGCGGGGCTTCGCTGCAGGCCGCCAGAGCGCCTGTCGCGGCAATCAAGCCGCCTGCATGCATGAATTGACGTCGATCCATTGGCTATTCCACGAACAATGTTGGGTCGCGCAGTCTAAACCCATGTGCAGCGTGATTGCGGTGGCAAATAGCGCTGCCGTCATTACCGCCAAATTGAGAGCAAAAAAAAGCCCGCCGAAGCGGGCCTTTTGCACTACATAGGTAAAAGCTCAGACCAAGAAGTCACTGAGCTTGGCACCGGCGAGCAGCGCATCACGCACCCAATGCGGGTGCTTACCACGACCCGTCCAGGTTTGCTCTGCATTGACGGTATTGCGATATTTCACTGCAACCGGGCGCTTATCGGCGCTAGGAGCAGCTGCCGGCCCGCGGGTAGCACGGCCGCCAGAAAACAACTCATAAATATCGAAACCAGCAGTGCGCGCCTGCGCTTCCAATGCACGACGCAAATCGGCGTAATGGGACTTCTTCAACACTTCGATACGCGCCCTGGCATCGACAGCCAACTTTTCCAACTCGGTAACATTCAAACCACTGATATCAACTGACATCGCGCTTTCCTTTATGAACGGGGTTAAGGGACTTTCGTCGAGCGGATTCTGCATCCAGCAGCAGAATAATGAAAGCCCACAGTCAAACTATTTATCCCCTTATTCATGTGAACTTATGTATCAAGTCAGGTTCCCAGTACCGTTCGAACTTCCAATAGCTCCGGAAAGAAAGTCAGCTCCAGTGCTTTTCGGAGAAATGCCACGCCTGATGACCCGCCAGTACCGCGCTTATATCCAATGACCCGCTCGACGGTCTTCATGTGGCGGAATCGCCACAGTTGGAAGCTCTCCTCCACATCAACCAACTGCTCGCAGAGGTGATATTCGCTCCAGTATTGATCCGGTTGTTCGTAGATTCGGCGCAGAACGGGGATCAATTCGGGTTGCCGTTGATGCGCTACTGAGAAGTCACGTTCGATGCAGTGTGCCGGTATTGCGTGGCCGGCGCGCGCTAAATGGCGCAGGAACTCATCGTACAAGCTGGGCAGTTCCAGCACTCTGCGCAAGCGCTCTCGATGTTCGGGTGCGTAATCGAATACCGGCAACATATCCGCGTTCTTGTTGCCGAGCAGGAATTCGATGAGGCGGTATTGAATCGACTGAAAGCCACTGGCCGGGCCGAGCACATAACGGAACTGCATATACTCAGAAGGCGTCAGGGTTTCCAACACCGCCCATTGTTCGAACAACTGCTTCTGGATGTGCTTGACGCGCGCCAGAATCTTCAAACAGGGGCCCAGATCGTCGGCACGTAGCCGCACAATGGCCGCCTCAAGCTCATGAATGACCAATTTCATCCACAGCTCAGAAGTCTGATGCTGGATGATGAACAGCATCTCATCGTGGTGCACCGGAGCCGACAATGGCTGCTGCGCGCTCAACAAACGGTCGAGTAATAAATAG
>CAZLSB010000084.1:0-14391 GCA_964561825.1 uncultured Xanthomonas sp. | reverse complement strand
GCTCCGATTGGGAGTAAAAAAGTCGTAGGTCACGTTGCCCGCAGGGCTACGTGACGGTGCCCCGATGTCACGTAGGCCTGCGGCCAACGTGACCTCCGCATCAACGCTGAAAAAATGCATTAAAATCATTTGCTTGCGGTATGTTTGGTGAGAGACCCAAAAACAAACGCCGTCCCGTAGAGACGCAATGTCGGTAGAAAAAAGAAGCCCAAAAGCAAGCCGCGTCCCGTAGGGACCTAAGGTCGGTTAAACGGCATGTCTGCGGGTTGCATCCCTACGGGATGTTCGTTTCTTGTTGCTTTCTTCTACCGACATTTGGCCCCTGCGGGGCGTCGCGCCCATTGCCCATCAATGACTTAGAGGTTGTTCGGCGTCAGCACCACTCAATGGGCCTGCGCCGTTGTACATGTTTGCCAGACCCGATTCGATCGGCTGGGCCCGCGCAATACGTATGATTTCCTTCGCAATATCTTCGGGAGAGAGCACCAAGTCGATGCACCCGCTGGCGATGGCACTCTCGGGCATGTCGGGCTGCTTGGCGGTGTCCAGCTGCTGAGCAATGGTGATGCCGCCGACTTCTTTGATGCCGCACAGCGCCGCAGCGCCGTCGCCATCGTAGCCAGATACGATCACGGCGATCAACTGTCCTTCCCAATACTCGGTCAGCGAGCGCAGGAAGACGGTGATCACGTCGGGCCAGCCGCGCGGCTTGGAGATTGGCTCCAGATGAAACATTTCACCATCGACGTGCAGATCGCGGTTGGCGGGGATGATGTAGACGCGGTCGGGCTGGATCTGTAAATCGTCAGTGATGAGTTCAACCGGCATTCGGGAAAATCTTGGAAGCACCTGATGGAGTTGGGTCGGCATCATGGTGATGTGGTTGACGATGACCAACGCCACGCCCATGTCCGCCGGCAGATGTGTCAGCAGACGAATGTAGGCGTCCAGGCCACCAGCGGACCCACCTACGCAAACCACTGGGAAGTTTTTCATCTGGGCTTCCGTTGCATGGGACCAAGTTCGGCGAGTACTTACAATGCGCGCGCGGCCCAATACATGCGCCATGACTCACGGTGCGCGCGCTCCGCCGTCCAGTCTGTTCGCTAGCGAACGCCGCTGTCGGGGCCGACGATGACTAGCTATTGACGCACGAGCACTAACTAAGCCAACTCCGGCTCGTATTTATAACCTACGCCGTAAATTGAGCGGATCGGATCACTGCCGGCCTCCGCTTCTTCAAATTTGCGGCGCAGATTCTTGATGTGACTGTCCACCGTGCGATCCGACACGATGCGGTGGTCCATATACAGTTGCTCCAACAATTGCGTGCGCGACAGTACATAGCCGGGACGATGCGCCAAGGCTTTGAGCATGCGAAACTCGACCGGCGTTAACTCGAGCTTGTGCATGCGCCAGCTGGCTGTTAATCGCTCCTCGTCCAGCACTAAACCACCCGCTGCGCCGGGAATTGCAGCGCGCTGCCATTCCGCGGTGCGACGCAGCAGCGCACGCACCCTGGCGACCACCTCGCGCGGACTGAAGGGCTTGCAAATGTAGTCATCCGCGCCGATGTCCAGACCCAGCAATCGATCAATCTCATCGACTCTGGCGGTCACCATGATCACCGGGACCGTCGAAAAAACGCGCAGTTCGCGACAAATGTGGATGCCATCGGTGCCCGGTAACATGAGGTCCAAAAGCAGCAAATCTGGAATCGCCAAACGCAGTGTCGGCAGTGCGTCATCACCATGCGCGATGATGTCAACTTGGGCGCCATCCGCCACTAAATAGTCGCGCAGCACCGCGGCGAGCTTGGGCTCGTCTTCGACGATCAGAATTCGTTTACCGAGAAGGGAGCTCATGCCATGGGCCAAGTGAGGTGGATGCGCAAACCGCCCAGCGGCGAGGCGGTGGCGATCATCGTTGCGCCATGGGCGTCGCTAATGCGCCGCGCAATCGCCAAGCCAAGGCCAGCGCCGCCGGTGGCGCGATCACGCGAGGCTTCAACTCGGTACAGCGGGTCGAATAAGCGACTCAAGGCTTCATCTGGAACGCTGGGCGCGCTGTCCTCCCAGTCGATCAACCAAAGTCGCGCTTGGGCACGCATCGACACCTGCACGCGCCCGCCCGCATCGCTATATCGGCAGCTATTGGCGATCAGATTGGCGAACAGTTGGCGCACGCGGCCGGCATCGGCGCGCACCGGTGCACTGCTGGGACAATCGCAGCTCAAGCTCAATTGCGCCTTGCGAAAAGCCGCACTCTGCGCATCCAGCGCCTCGCGCAGCAGCGCCGCTAGATCCTCGTCTACGAATCGATAGGCCAGCGCGCCAGTATCAGCGAGTGACAATTGATAGAGGTCTTCAACCAGGCGGGTCAAGCGCTGCGCTTCCCCGCTCAGAGAGCGCAGTGCCGCGCTGTCAAACGGGCGTATGCCGTCTTCAAGTGCATCGAGTTCAGCGCGAATCACCGCAATCGGCGTGCGCAGTTCGTGGCTGATTTCAGCGGTCCAGCGTTGCCGCGCTTCGCGATTACGCATCAATGCCTCCGCCATCGCATCAAAATCACGGCCCAATTCACCAATTTCGTCGCTACGAGCACTGGCAACGCGCGCCGTGTAATCGCCACTGGCGATGTGCGTGGCGCGATCGGCCATCCAACGCAATGGCGCCACCAAGCGCCGCGCAAACACCAAAGACAGCAGCGTCGCCAGTGCTAAAACCGCTAGCGCTGTGGCTAAGCTGCTGCGCCACTGCGAGCGCGCAAAATCCAAATCGAAGCGACTCTCCAATTTCGGTAAAGGCTGAAAAACCAAATTGCCCACGCGCTGGCCGCTGACATTGATTGCGAACGCCACACCATCCTTCCAAGGTTGCGGCGGACCCACCACCGCTGTGCCCAACGCATCGTAAAGCGCCACCCGACGCTCGGTAGGATCCGCATTGCCACGCGGCGGACGACCGGCGGGATCGGGCGGGCGCCGCGCGGGCGGGCGATCTCCAACATGTTCTGGAGGAGCAAAGAACGGGCGTGGTGGCCGATCCCGAGGAGGTCGATCGCGCGGCGGTTGATCGCGCGGCGGTTGACCGAAACCGCGGCCTTCGCCCAGTAACTGCCGGAACAGCAGCGGATTGCGCCGCAAGCGCTGCCAACTGCCCAGCGCCTGATACTCGGCCGCGAAACCCGGCACCAAGGACAGTGCGCGCGCGCGATCCAACTGATTGACATAGTCAAGCAGACCGCGCCGGAACATGTGTTGTTGCACCAGCACCATGGTCACCACCGCCAGCAAGGTCGCTAGCGCGGTCACTGCAAACACTCGGTGCCAAAGTTTGATCCGCAACATGCGTACACTTGGTCCTGATATTTCATACATTGCACGCGCCCACCTTAACGGCTCAGCGCCAATCAGCCCATAGTGATCGGATCGAATCCTTGAAAAATCCACGAAGTGCGGGCGCACCCGCGCGGCTAGCTTGAATCCTTCCGGTTTCTGGGTTCATGTTAAAGTTACGACTGGCGCACGGCCGGTGGATACGATGAACTCCTATTCAATTCACTCACGTAAAACCCCGCGGCGGACCCCTTGGGCAATCCGTGCACTGCTGAGCGGAGCGCTGCTATGCGTTGCACCCACCGCCCACGCGCAAAGTCTGATTAGCCCCAGCGGAGCAAAAGGCGCCGCTAGCGGTTTCGGCAATCTGGTGTTCTGTAACGGCCTGGAGGCGGCGGTTGGATGCCAAGGCATCACTTCAGCAGACGCGGCGCCGGTTGCGCTGGAGCTGGTGTCGCCACTGGTCAGTGCAAATCGTCGGTTGCCGATTCAGTTTCGGGCCGGCTGGCCGCTGATCTTCAGAGCGGCGGTCAAATTCGAAGACATGCTCGGCATCGGGCGCATGTATGGCGAACAGATATTTGAACTGCAGCAACTGCAATTTGCCGAGGTAGGACAAGGCGCGGCGATCGTTTTTGATAACCCAGACAGTCAATGGTCGTTTGGTACACCCATCCAAATCTATCCACGCGATGAAACCCTGCTGGACTTCTATCCAGACCAAGGCGACGTTACTTTTGCCAACGATGACGTGGTCAGCGGGCCGCTTAGCCACGATCCGACCATCCGCTTCGCTCTGCGTCCCGAGATTGGCGGGCCCTTACCGAAAGCCGGATTTGGCGATTTCGGCGGCGGCGCGACGCAGGTCGCCATGCCCGACGGGGTGCAATTTGGCGCCGACGATGATTTCCCAGGTCTGGTCATTTTGTCGAATGTCGGCGTCGGTATCGTTTTGGACACCCTCGCCAACGGCTGGAATCCGCTGCTGCCCCGGCAAGCGCGCAATTTGGCGGGTTTTACTAACGCGATAGGTTACGAACTGAGCGACACGCTCGGTCGCACCAGTATCACCTCGACCATGATCGTGCCGCGGTTTTTGTTCTCGCCGATACGTTTGCGTGATTCTTGCGTTGGCGTAGTGAGTTACGACTTCAATAATGAGCCGATCAGTTGCGCGGGTGTGGCGACCCAACGCGTGGACGGTGGGCCGCTCACCCCGTTTTCCGGTCATTTTGATACCGATCCCGCCGCAGTTGAAATCCGCGCTTTTGTGGTCGCCCCGATCTGGAACTCCGTTTCCAATCGTTTGCTGAGTTTGGACACCGTGGTCGATTCGAACGCAGATGGACGCGTCACCGCGCTGGACGCGAAATTGATGGGTTACCAGGTGCTGTCCAATGAGATCGTGTTCAATTTTCGCCAAGTCGGCAACCAAGTTTTGCTGGGAACCGCGCCGTTTGCACCTATTCACGGCTGCAACCCCATCCCACGCCCAGACGATCCGGGCCGCCTGAGACAGGCAGGAACCGATTTTCAGTACGACTGGGATGGCAACGGATTCGGCCGGCTGCTTTTCCCGGTTGTTTGTCCCGGTGGTGGCAGTGGCGTCACCCGGCCACCGCAGTGAGTGTGAGCCCGTCGCCCGCAAGCGCTCTTAACGGAGCGCGGGGCACATGGGTCATTTTCTAATCAGAAGCGCAACTCAATGACGCCGACGCGGCGCAACGATTCCCAAACGCCAACCCCTGCGTCGGTTGCCGCCGGAAGCGCAAGCAAGCCCGCTCAATTGGCGCGAACGGACGCCGATCATGAGGCGACTACTTCCCCGGTTGCGCCTAGCAAGGCAGCCGATCCCGATATCACCGGCGCCTGGGGCGAGGAAGATGGCGACGTAGATGCCGACCAGCCCACCGAACCTTGCACGATGGACACCATCGTCAGTCTGGATCAAATCGCTGCGGCCAGCGCAAAAATACCGACTGGGCCGGAGCCCGACGATTCCGCAAGCGAGTCCGCCTTCAAACATCCCGAGCGCATCGGGCCGTTTCGAATAGTGCGGCTGCTTGGTGAAGGTGGCATGGGCGCCGTGTATTTGGCCGAGCAAGACGAGCCGGTAAAACGCCACGTGGCGTTGAAATTGGTGCACGCCAGCTTGCGCAGCCCCATGGCGCTGGCGCGTTTCACCGCCGAACGCCAAGCGATGGCGCGTTTGTCGCACCCCAATGTGGCGCAGTTGTACGAAGCGGGGACTACGCGTGACGGTTTCCCCTACTTCGCGATGGAGTTTTTACCGGGCGAACCCTTCATCCACTACTGCAACTTGCGGCGGCTGGACATTCGGGAGCGCGTGGCGATGTTTGTGCAGCTGTGTTACGGCGTACAACACGCGCATCAGAAAGGGTTGATTCATCGTGATCTGAAACCGAGCAACCTGCTAGTCGCCGAATCAGGCGGGCAAGCGGTGCCCAAGGTGATCGACTTTGGCATTGCCAAAGCAGTGGACCAGCCGCTCACCGACGACGCCCAGCTCACCGGCGCTGGCGCCATCGGCACGCCTTCCTATATGAGCCCGGAGGCGTTCACGTCCAACGCCGATCTGGATACGCGCACCGATGTCTATTCCTTAGGCATCGTGTTGTATGAATTGCTGGCCGGCGTGCGCCCTCATGATGTGTCCGGCGCGGCTTTGATCAAACTCAATATCAGCGGCCAGCGACCTGAATCCAAGCGCCTGACGCATCGAATTTCCGATCTCGACGAAACACGCGTACGCGAGATCGCCGAAGAACGCCGCTTGACCATCGGGCAATTGTCCGAGCATCTGCGCGCGGACTTGGACTGGATCGTCACCAAAGCCATCGCGGATGATCGCGAGCAACGCTACGCGTCGGTCGCCGACTTTGCCGCCGACCTCAACCGCTTTCTGGACGATCAGCCGGTTGAAGCGCGTCCACCGAGTTTTCGTTATCGCGCCGGAAAGTTTGTGCGCCGCCACCGGGTTGCGGTACTGGCCGCAAGCACGGTGCTGCTGGCCTTGATCTTGGGCATCGTTGGCACCTCGGTCGGCATGCTTAAAGCCGCGCGCGAAGCGGAAGCAGCGCGCCAAGTTTCCACCTTTCTGACCCGAATTTTCGAGGTGTCAGATCCCGGCGCGGCGCGCGGCAATTCGGTCACCGCGCGCGAATTGTTGGATCAAGGCGCCAGCCGGATTCGCACCGAGTTGCAAGACCAGCCCATCGTACAGGCGCGATTGATGCGCACGATGGGCGGCGTTTATCAGAATCTGGGCTTGTTTGCGCAGGCGGCGCCGCTGGAAGAGGCGGCCCTCGAAGCGCGCCGCGCCGCGCTGGGGAAAGATCATCCCGATGTGGGCCGCAGCCTTACCGCCTTAGGCACCCTGTACAACCGACAAGGGCGCTACCAGCAAGCGCAAGTCCTGCAGCGCGAAGCCGTCGCCGTGCTTGAGGCTAGCCTTGGCCCCGATGACCCAGACTTGGCTGAAGCGCTGATGCAACTGGGCCTCACGCGTTTCCTGCTCGGTCAACAGCAAGACGCGGAGGCGCTCTATCGACGTGCGCTCAGTATCTACGAAGCAGCCTTGGGGCCCGACAGTCCGGCGCTGGCGACCAATTTAGCCCATCTGGGATTTCTGCTGAGCAATCAGGAGCGTTATAAAGAAGCGCAAGTGCCGTTGTTGCGCTCGCTAACGATGCGCGAAACCACACTGGGCGCCGACCATTTCCAGGTTGCCGACAGTTTGGACTTGTTGGGCGATGTCTATGCCGGGGAAGCTCGAAACGCAGAAGCCGAAGCACTCTATCAACGCGGCCTGGAAATCAAACGCAAGGTCTACGCGCCCGAACATCCGCTGATCGCTGAAAGTCATTTCGCGCTAGGCCGCGTTTACCTGGCAATGGATCGAATTGCGGACGCCAAATCCAATCTGCAGGCCGGCTTGGCGATCGTCGAAAAGGCTCTGGGACCCAATCACATCAGTTTAAGCCGCGGTCTGCAGAACTTGGGCACCTTGTTAGCTAACCAAGGCCAATGGCACGAAGCCGCAGCCACGTTCCGGCGCTTGGTTCAGGTTTACGAGAGCAGCGTAGGCGGCGAACACCGATGGGTAGGCGAGGCGCTTAACAATCTCGGCTGGGTACTCAGTGATGGACTACAGCAATATGCTGATGCAGAGCTTGTGCTGCGCCGCGCGGTGGCGATCTTTCCCCTTGATCAGAATCCGGGATTCTCAGGCACCTTGGCGCGCTGGACTTTAGCCAATTGCCTGCGCGATCAACGACGTTGGCCGGAAGCGCAGGTTTTTTACGCGCAGGCCCTGGCCATCTTTGAAGCAGACGGGGGCTCCAAGCGGCAGGACTATCCGCAATTGCCGGAATTCCTGCGCGACTACGCGAAGTCGCTACGCGGCGAAGGGCGGGAGGCCGAAGCTACGGCAATGGACGCGCGAAGTCAGCGGCAGGGCTAGGTCCTGAAGGGGCGAGCTAAGCTAGCTCCTTGCCGTTAGTTAAGGAAACTACGGCATTGCGAGCGTCCTTTTTCCGCCCGAAAATGCGCGCGGATGAACCCCACAAGACTCGTCTTTGCGAGGGAGCCTAAAGCGACCGCGGCAATAAAGGGACGTTCGCTTAAGCCACCTCCAACGTCCCTGGGTTGCCACGGCCGTCGCCGCTGTCGCGTCGAAGACCTCGCAACGACGAATCGATGAGTTACGATATCGGTTCATGGAGAGGCATGCGCCGCGATTAAATCCAAGCAGGCTGTTAGGTTAAACTTCCCTCCGGTCCGCCAAGTGGAAAGATGGTCATGAACTCCGAGCAAACCACCTGCACAATCCCGGACAGCGGGAAAACGATCGATGCAACGATCTGGACTGCCTGTTTGGTGGTGGTGCGTGGCGCCGGCACCGGCAACAAGTTTTTGCTGCAAAAAGACGAAATGACCATCGGTCGGGCCGATGAGGTAGACGTGCGCCTAGCGAAAGCCGGTGTCTCGCGTCGTCACGCGGTGATCAAACGTCAAAACGAAAAACAATTCTTGATTGCGGATTTACAAAGCACCAATGGCACCTTTGTCAATTCAGACCGCATTAGTGAAATTGCCCTGAAAGATCAAGATTTAATTGCCATTGGTGATAGCCGGCTGAAATTTATCGCCGCAGACAGCCCCGAGCAACCGTATTACGAAGAGCTTTATTGCCAGGCGCAGATGGATAAAGCCTTGCAGATCTACAACAAACACTATTTTCTGAGTCGGCTAGACGAAGAATTACGACGCCATCAGCATTTTGGCGCGCCACTTTCATTGATTATGTTAGACGTCGATCATTTCAAGCGCTTGAATGATACACACGGCCATCTAGCCGGTGATGCGGCGTTGATTCACCTTGCCGAAGTCATCAAAGGCAATATCCGCTCTAGCGACGTGCTTTGCCGTTACGGTGGCGAAGAATTTGGCATCATCATGCCGCAAACCAATCAGCAACATGCCCAACTGGTCGCCGAGAAAATCCGCCTGTTGGTGGCCAATTCTCCTGTTAATCATGCTGACATTACCATCAGCATGACCATTAGCCTAGGCATCAGTAGCGATTCGAATCTCGCCCAATCGTACACCCGAGAAGCGCTGATCACGCAGGCTGACAAAGCGCTATACGAAGCCAAACACCAAGGCAGAAATAGAATTGTTTTGTTTAGTCCTGCGATCTAGGCGCGGAGTATCTGCCTGGGCTAGGCAGATTCTCACGCACCCGATCGCGCGCACGGTGGATCAGCGAGTCAAATAGCGCCGCGGTCAAACCAAAGCGCGCACAGATTTGCTCTTTGTCTTCGCCATCGACGTAGAACGCAATCAAAATTTCGCGATCTCTGGGTACGGTTAGCGCGCGAATGGCATGCAGCACTTGCGACCACAGTTGGCGGCGCTCAGCGCGCGCCGCGGGCAGTTCATCGGGCTGCAAAACCAATTCGGCCTGCACAGACACTAACTTGAGCTTTTGGCGATACTGGTCGACGCACAAATGTTTGACCAACTTGGCGACGTATTGGGGAAGCTTGTCTTGCTCGCGTAGCTTACCGCCGCGCAGAGCGACCAGCAGTTCGGCGAATGCCTCTTGCGCTAGATCGTCGATGTCAGACCACGACCGCACGCCACGGCGACGGATCATCACGCGAATGGCCGGCAGCATTTGCAGGGCGAGTGCATGCTCTGCCGCGGCGTCGCTGCTGACGATTCCCTGAACAAGAATCGTCCATTGCGACATTTAACCCCCAAACTGGTGCGAGAAATTCCGCCCCAAGCAGACTAACAGGCAGTGTGGTAGCCCTGCAGCTTTGCAATGAGCGCAGCGCGACTGGACCAGGTTGCGAGCGCGACCATGGGTGTGGAGGTGCTCGCAGTTTCCGAGGCGCATACTGGTTGATATGACAATGGGATTTCAGGACGACGTGGAGCGCGAGTGGTTTGACCGTGAACAGCGGATCGTGCGGTATTGCGCGGGGCGCATGGCCGCCGACGAAGAGTCGGCTTTCGAAATTGACTTGCTGCAGGATGCGCAATTGGCGGGTGATGTTGAACTTGCGATGGTGCTGCGCGACAGCTTGCAGGAACCGGGCGCGGTGCGGCAACCGAAAGCCCCGCGAGCAAACAAAGCTTGGTGGATGCCGTTGGCTGCCGGTTTGGTGCTGGGCGCAGTCGGCACAGCCGCTTTGCAACACAGCTTGGGGCGCAGTTTTGCGCTGGCGGACGTGGAATACCTGACGCTGGATGTCGTTCGAGGCGTATCCGCGCTGCCCGATCGCACGCTCAGTTTGAGCGATGAAGCGGTGCTGATCGTTGAGGTGTCGGCGCAAGCCGCCGCCACCGAACTGCAACTCATCCATCCGGATGGTCGTCAGGAGTCAGTGAGCGGCACACGGGACGGCGAGTTTTTGCGTATTGGTTTGGCAGCGCCGGTGCGGCCTGGCACCTATACGTTGATCAGCGGAGATGCCCGTCATTCGTTTAGTGTAAGGGCGCGTTAGTCGATTCTTGCAGAGTGAAGCTCGTTCCTGTCGGTGCGCTTATTTGCGCATCCAACTGGATGGGACTTTCGATACGCAGCGTGACTGAGGGGCGGGGCCGCTTTTCGAGGGTTTGTACTTATCCAAACGCTTCTGCTTCGGCTTTTTTGGGCAGCGGCGCAGGCTCCGCTAAAAATCAGCCCGAGGCGGCAGGTCCAAATTGCGCCAATGGGCTAAGGATGCCCAAAAATAGGGGTGGCGAAACTGTCGCCTCTGTTTGAGCGCCAGTTGCGCTTGCCGCAAAGCGGCTGCGCTACTGTCCAACTTAAGTGGATCAAGCGCGCCATAAAACGCGGAAATCCAAGTGTCACTGGCTGCATCGCTGACCGGCCAAGAAGCGGCAATGACGTGCGCAACGCCGGCGCCGGACACCGCGGCGGCAAAACTCAAACTGCTGGCGCCAGCGCCGAGTTGACAGGCGTTGAGCACGGCCAGATCGGCGCTTAAAGGCAAGTCGGCGATATCCAGCCAACTGAGAAACTGCGGCTCTAGCGTGTCTGCTGCTGGCGCCAGCCAAACGCCCGCGTAGCCCAGCAAATTGGGCCTCGCGTAACCGTGTACGGCCAAATGTACGATGCTTCCAGGCGCCTGCAAAGCTGCGGTTAAAGCGGCTCGATTGGCCTTTGCACCCACACTGCGCCTGAGTATAAGATTGGGCTGCGCCGCCGCGATCCACTCAGGTTCCAGATCAGCATTCGGTAGTGCTGCCAATTTTGGATTGGCGTTTTTGCCTGTGTTGGCGGCCACGAAAACCTGAATTGCCGGCGGCACGCCAAGCGCAGCTGAATCCGGCGCGAGCGTATGCGGCAAGCGGGTGATCCAACTGAGATCAGTGGTTTCGATCAACGGTCGATTCGTGGCTGGCCAGGGCAGCAGAACCAACGGCGTTGCGGCGATCGAGTCGTCCGCCAACACCGACAACTGGGTAGGCGCCGCGCCGCTTGGCGCTCCGCTGAGCAGCGCAGCGGACAGCTCACGGGCAATTGCATTGACGTCGACAATCGGCGTTGATGGCGATTGCAGCGCGGCTTGCAAGCGCGTCTGAACCTCGCGCAGCACGGCTTGTCCGGCAATCGGTGTGGTATGCACGCGATCGCGACTGATCCAGATCGCCAACCCACTTTTCGCCGCGAGCAGCGGCACCAGCAGCCACTGCCCCGCTTGCAGACCTATTTGCAGGTCCGCCAGCCGTGGGTCTCGCCTGCTGCCGCGCTTGGCACCCGCGGAACGCGCCAGCGTTTTCAGCACCGCTGCGCTGGCGGCGTTCGATGCGCCGCGCGGATCGTCGCTCAACAGCAGCGCACCGATGGCCGTCGATGCGGAAGGCGCGCTTGCTAGGTGAGACAGCGCCGATTGATGCACATGGGTTGCCAACGCAAACGCCAACGCGCGCTCGGCAAGATCGCTTGCCGATGTGCGTTGTTTTTCCAGGTGCAGCCAGGTGCCACGCAAACGATCTAAGCGTCGCAACGCGGCATAACTCACGCCGGCGTTACTCTCTGGCAGCAAGGCACTCAGACTTTGCGCATAGCTGAGCAACTGTTGCTGGGCGTCTTCAGGCCGTCCTGCGGCGCCGTTTGCCAGCGCGCGCGCTTCGATCAAGTCCACTGCCATATTCAGCGTGCGCGGCACGCAGCCCGGTAAATCGAGCGAGGCCAGCGCCTCTGCAGGGCGCGCTTGGGCGGTCAGCGCATTGGCCAAAGTGGCACAGGTGAAGGCGATTGCCGCCCGACCATCACGGCGCATGGTCTGGATTTCCTCGATAACTGCAGCCGGCGCTGCCCCCAAGCGTAAGTCGATGTCCAGACGCACGGCCTGCGTCCATTGCTGCTCAATGGGGAATTCGAGCAGCTGATAGATATTCTGCGCCGCGGCCGCCCAATGCCGCGCGGCGTGCAGCCGCCCGGCATCCAAATCCAGCGCCGCCATATTGGCCAAAAAGGTCGCGGTGAGCTGCGGCGCTTCTCCGGCGGGGCTCACGCTAAATGCCCGCGCCAATTGCGCATAGGCCTCGTCGTACATGCCCAGTGATCGATACAAATCCGCCAAGGAGGCCGCAACGATCGCCACGTTAGCTTGTGCGCCAGCCGTTTCCGACAGGCTAATGGCTTGCTCATAGTGCGCCAGCGCGACAGACAGGCGCCCAGCAGCGATCTCGCGGTAAGCGCGCATCTGCGCGATGCGCGCTTGAATGACGGGTGTTTGCAGCGCTGCGTCCAGCGCCGCGATGGCGGCCATCTGGCGATCGACTTCCTGCCAATTTCCGGCCAGTAGCGCGTCCACAGCCATGTTGTTGCGAACGTTCGCCACTTCGCCCATTTCGCCATAACTGGCAAATTCAGCCAACGCCCGCTGCAGCAAAGCTTGCGCTACCTGCGACTTGCCTAAACGCCCCAGTGCAATCGCCTGAGCTAATTTGGCACGCGTTGCGTAAATAGCTAGCCCGCCATTCTCATTACGTGTTTGCGCGAGGATGGCCTCCTGCAAGGCTCGCGCCGAATAGCCAGCATCAATGGACTGCTCCGCCAAGCCCAGCAAAGCTGCGGCGTGACGATCCATATCTCCCAGCGCGGCCCAGCGTTGCGCGACCTGTTGGTAGCGTCGATGCGCCAGCACCAGCGCACCGGCATTCGAAGCACGCTGCGCAAGCTCATGCATCGCGAACGCTGCGCAACGGCCGCCAAGCTTGGCGCTGCGTTCGATGCTGGCCAAGTCAGCGCCGCGCACGGCGCTATCCAGCGCAATCAGGCAATGATCGTCAGCATTGAGGTCTGCTGTGCAGCGCCGTTCCAGGCTCAGCCGAGCTATCTGGGGGCGCGCTGCTTGCAGGGCAATGGTTTGTCCCGCGACCACCGGGATCAGAGCCAGCCCTAAGCGCGGCGGCCTAAAGTCCACGCCCTGCCAACGCTCGGTGGCGTCGGACCACAGCAGATTGACACCCAGCTCACGAACCAGCAAGTAGCCAGAAGCCGCGGCGTGAACGCTGAGAGTTTCACCCGCGGCCAGCGTTTTGATCTGCGTCGGCGATGTGCAGCCCATTTGTGCCGCGTGTACTGGTACTAGTGCTGCGACCGACATAGTGGCCGCAGCAAGGATTATTCTTGGATCAAAGAGAAAAAATGTGCGCATCATTTAGGGGATAGGCGGCCGACCAGAGCCCTGGTCATTTTGGGTCGGGATGATCTGCTCGCCAGAGCCCGCGGCCACCCCACCTGCGCCCGCGGCGAGCGCTGCCAATGGTTGCTCATACTTCACCACGTCCTTCGAGTTGGGCAGGTGCGGGTCATTCTGTGCAACAAAGCGCTGCAGCAAGATGGACGGGCCACCCGCACTATCATCCAGCTTGTACACATAGATTTTTGCCCCGTCCGGCGCTGTTCCAACCGCAAAGTGAATCTGTGCGGCCGCCCCAGCAAAATCGGGAATGGCGCACTGAATTTCGATATTAATATGTACAGCCCGGTTGAGCGAGCGAATCATCAGCTGCGCGCGTTGAAATGCAGCATCAAGCGGAATGATGGCAATAATGTCGTCATCCGACAGCAAATGCTGACCCGAGTGCCAAGTTGCGCGCCAATTCTTGTAGTTGGGCTGCGTGAGCGTGAGGATGTCCTGCATAAACATGCAGGCCTGAGTCTGTGTTTGAACCAACCAAAAGTCCGTCATAAATCCTCCTAGAAAGGGATGCCAGTGATGTTGCTGATCCACGTTGTTGCGGTTGCCACAGGTACCGCCAATGCCGATCGGACTCCAGTGAGATGGTCGATCGACACGGCGTTTTGAATCGCGAAAATTCCGGCATTGCTAGCGCTGCCACGGATGACCGGCCCGCCGCTGTCGCCACCCATCGGGCCCAGCGCAAACTCCGGCAGCGTCGCCATCACGCAGTTAGAACCGGCCCGCGCGACAAATCGGAGCTCAGCCATTAAACGGGGTGCTGCGCCAAAATGGGGTGCGCCTAACAAGGTGTCCTTGTCC
>CAZLSB010000083.1:0-14404 GCA_964561825.1 uncultured Xanthomonas sp. | reverse complement strand
CGACCCCAACGGAAGAGCCATTGGCTGCGCGCCGCGCCTTGCATCCGCTTAAGCCTCACAACGCATCTCACGCGCGTGGTTTGCGTACCGTGCGCCCAGCGGCCACCTGCAAACGCTGCAGATCAAGCCAATCGGGGCCGTCGATCTGCAATTGGCGATCCAAAATGCGCGGCAACAAACCGGCCGGAATGCCACTGTTGGAATTCCACAGCACTGCCACACCAAATCCATGGTCGGGCAGCAGCGCGACCATGGCTCGGTAGCCTTGCACGGCGCCAGCGTGGAATACCATTCGGGTTCCCGCGTAATCGAAAACGCGCCAGCCTAAGGCGTAGCCGGCGGCGCTGAGCCGCTCACGTCGCCAACGCGGGCCAAGCATCTCCCCTGGTGTATCAACACGTACGGTTTGCACCAATTCCAACACGGCCGGCGGCAATACGTCCGGATACTCGCCGAGCTGCGCGCGCATCCAAATGGCAACATCCCGAATACTGGCATTTACACCGGCTGCCGCTGGCAACTGGTAATAGGTTGGTTTGGGCTCCACTGCGACCCAGCCGCCGCGGCCGTAGACGTGCGGTCGCGCCCAGTTACTAGAGCCGAGTAGCGCTTCGCGACCGACGGTGGTGTCGTTCATTTGCAGTGGAATCAGCAATCGTCGACTCAATTCGACCGGGAAAAAGCTGCCCACCGCGCCAAAAGCCACATCCGCCGCAACATTGAAGATGACGTTCTGATACGCGTAACAGCCGCCCACTTCGCAGGCCGGACGCACGCTGGGCAAAGATTGAATCAAGTCTGCCAGGCTCGCGTTGGCCTCCAATTTCATGTCAAAGGTGTGGTGCGGTAAGCCGGTTTGGTGGCTTAGCAAGCGCTCTAACGTCAAACCATTTTGCGCATTGGGGTCGGCCAATTGCAGACCAGGCACCAAATCCACCACGCTTTGTTTCAGTGACAGAAATCCGGCGTCGGCCAACAAACCACACAGGGTGCCGGCGAAGCCCTTGGATACCGACGCCAACCGAAACACGGTGTGCACATCGATCGCGTTGCCAGAGCCCGCGTAAGTTTCACCCGCCGTGAAAAGCAGATCTGGCTGTGTAGGCCGCACGATGGCCACCGTCAACGCGGGTGCCGCGCCGCTGGCCGAGACCACGTCTGTCCACAGGCGCACATCGGTGGGCAATGGATCAGCCGCTGCCATGCTGAGGGTGGAATCAGCGCTGCTGGCGGCAACGCCGCAACTCATCAAACACAGCACTACCCAAGTTTGCATTTGTAACCGGAGCATTCGCCCCTCCGTGGTATTCTTTTTTTCAACGCGCCTAAGCGTAGCGCGTTTCCCATCGCCAAAGTGGAGACTTGCCGTGCTTTCTAGTGTCATTCTGTTGGTATTTCTCGTCGTTGTCGCGTTGTTTCTGGTGGGTATTTACAACGGATTGGTGACTGCGCGGAATGGTTACAAGAATGCGTTCAGTCAGATCGATGTGCAGTTGACGCGGCGTCACGATTTGATTCCTAACTTGGTGGAAATCGCCAAGGGCTACATCAAACACGAACGCGAAACCCTAGAAGCGGTGATACAGGCGCGCAATTCGGCGGTTAGCGGACTGCGCGCGGCCAGCGCCAGCCCAGGTGATGCCTCGGCCTTGCAACAACTGGCGACGTCGGAAAACCAGCTCACCGGCGCGCTGGGGCGATTATTCGCGCTGTCGGAGGCGTATCCGGATCTGAAAGCGAATTCAACGATGATGCAATTGTCCGAGGAACTCTCCAGCACCGAAAACAAAGTCGCGTTCGCCAGGCAGGCTTATAACGATGGTGTGCTGGGCTACAACAACAAGCGCGAAGTGTTCCCCAACAATTTGGTGGCCGGCATGTTTGCTTTTGGCCCCGCCAGCTTTTTGGAACTGGATGACCCGGCCAAGCGTGAAGTGCCCAGGGTGAGTTTTAACTGATCGAATGGTCATCGTACGTCGCCAGCCGGGATGATGAAAGTCTCGGCTGGGGAGGAAGCAAAAGCGCAAACTTCGACGACTCCCACGGCATCCTTGTGAACTTTTTTGCCCATCAAGAAGCGGCGCGCAAAAACACCCGGCGCATGATCTGGTTGTTTGGGTTTGCTGTGCTGGTCGTTGTCGCAGCCATCAATGGCGTGGTGTTGCTCAGTTTTGGGATCGCGCTTGAACCGGGTGATCCGCAAGCTCGCGAGGCGCTGCTGCCGAGTCTGATCGCGGTGACGCTGCTCACCTTGGCGGTGATTGGCTTTGCCAGCTTGTACAAGACCTTGAGCCTGCGCGCTGGCGGCGGCGCTATCGCCCGCTCAATGGGTGGCAGCTTGGTGCCGGAGAATCCGCGTGACTTCCACTTGAAGCGGTTGCGCAATGTGGTAGAAGAAATGTCGATTGCCGCTGGCATGCCGGTGCCGGAGATTTATGTGCTGGATCGGGAATCTGGCATCAACGCGTTTGCCGCCGGTTTTGCCAGCAGTGATGCCGCGGTCGCCGTGACGCGTGGCGCGCTTGATCGGCTCAGCCGCGACGAATTGCAAGGCGTGATCGCACATGAATTCAGCCATATCCTGAACGGCGATATGCGTCTCAATTTGCGCCTGATGGGTTTGATCTTTGGCTTGTTGGTGCTCGGTCTGACCGGGCAAAAAGTATTGCAGCACATGCGCCATGTGGGTTCCAAACGCGAGGGCAATGCGATCTTATTGATCGCGCTCGCGGTGATGATTTTTGGTTATCTCGGCGTGTTTTTGGGCCGTTTGATCAAGGCCTACATCTCACGCCAGCGCGAATTTCTTGCCGACGCCTCCGCGCTGCAATTTACCCGGCTGTCGCATGGCCTGTCCGGTGCGCTGATGAAAATCGGCGCGTTCAAGGCCGGATCCAAACTGACCACAGGGGACGGCGAAGAAGTCGCCCACATGCTGTTTGGGGACGGCTTTGGATACAGCGCGTTGACTGCGACACATCCGCCGTTGATTGAGCGAATCAAGCGTATCGATCCCCGTTTTGATCCGCAGCTATTGCGCCAGCTCAGTATTGCCGAGCGCAGTTTCGAGGGTGTCGACGAGGATATGGAGCCACCTGCGGCCAGCGCTCTGCTGGCTGGATTTAGCGCTCGGCCCGTGCCACCCGCAACGCTGCGCAAAGTGCTGCCCGATAAAATCACCGCACCTGCACCGCGACAACTGCTCAACCACATCGCCAATCCAGGCGTGGATCATGTGGAGTACGCGGTGGCGATTCGTCAATCCATGCCGCCGATACTGGCGGCTGCCGCACACATGCGTGAGCGCGCGATCGACGTGGTGTTAGCACTGCTGGTGGCGCGCGAGCTCGCTCCAGAAGGCGCATTGGCGCTGATTGAGGAACGCCTGGGCGTGGTCCGCGCGCGCGGCGTGCAAGAGTTGATTCCGATCACCCGGGCATTGCATCAGGCGCAGCGCATGCCATTGGTGCAATTGGCCTTACCGGCGCTGAAGCGCCGTCCGGCGGGCGAGTTGCGATTGGTTATCGACACCATCGATACGCTGATTCATAGCGATGGTCAGGTCGACGTCTTTGAGTATGCCTTGGCGCGTTTGTTGCGCCAGCAACTGACCGAATCCATCGAGCCCAGCAATGCGCGTGGTGGCACCCATAAATTGACTGCGGCACGCGCGTCGGCGCTGGCGCTGATAGCCGTGCTGGCCAAACACGGCAATACGGACGTCGCAGCGGCGCGCAGAGCTTTCATCGCCGGTGCTCAGGTGCTGTTCCCCGGCGCCGCAGAAGCCTATGTGGAGCCCAGTGATTGGCTGGCGACGCTCGACAGCGCCTTGCCAAAACTGGACGCACTACTGCCGATCGGCAAAGAAACGCTCATTTTGGCGTTGGCAACCACTGTCGGTCATGATGGCAAGATCGCCATCGTTGAAGCCGAATTGTTGCGCTTGACCTGCACGCTGCTGCACTGCCCGATGCCACCTTTGCTGGGTTGAGCGACGCCCGCTGGGCCTGCCAGGTTCAAGCCACTTGAGCCACCTTCGACGCCAGACTGGCCAGAATCAAATCGCTCGCTTTCTCGGCGATCATGATGGTGGGTGCGTTGGTGTTGCCGCTGATCAAGGTGGGCATGACCGACGCATCCACGATGCGCAGACCGTGGATGCCACGGACTTTCAGTTCTGGGTCAACCACCGCTTCGCGATCCACACCCATCCTGCAGGTGCCAACTGGGTGATAGATGGTTTCCGCTTTGCGACGCACAAAAGCGCTTAAGTCTGCTTCCGACTGCACGCCGTCACCGGGCAGCATTTCTTCGCCCGCGTAAGGTGCCAGTGGTGATTGCGCGAAGATGTCGCGGGTTAGGCGAATGCCCTCTAACATGACTTGCATATCGCCCGCTGCGCTCAGGTAATTGGCGTAGATCTTCGGCGCGATAAATGGGTCGGATGAGGCCAGTTCGATATGGCCGCGACTCATGGGACGCAACTGGCAAGCGTGCATGGTGAACCCGTAACCAGGCAAACGATTGCGACCATGGTCATCAAGCAGCGCCGGCACAAAATGAAACTGCACATCCGGTCGCCCGTCGCTGGCGTATTTAGAGCACGCAAATCCGCCGCTTTCGGCGATGTTTGAGGTTCCGGCGCCACTGTGGTTGAAGTAATACTGCATGCCGATCAACAGATCATTGGTGCGATCGTAGGTGATTGGCTGTTTGCAGCGACGCAGAGTGCAGACATCCAAATGATCGGTCAGATTTTGGCCAACGCCAGGCGCATCCAGGCGCACCGGGATACCCTGTAGGCGCAAATGGTCGGCCGGCCCGATGCCAGAAAGCATCAGCAATTGCGGCGAATTGATCGCGCCGCCGCTCAGCAGCACCTCACGCTTAGCTTCGAAGCGTTCGATGCGCCGCCCGACGCGGGCTTCCACGCCGATCGCCCGATCACGATCAAATAACACGCGTGTGGCTTGCGCATGGGTGATCACCCGCAGATTCGGGCGTTTTAGAGATTCATTGAGGTAGGCGACCGCCGTGCTACAGCGCGCGCCCTTGCGTTGAGTGACTTGATACTGGCCAAAACCGCGTTGTTCGTTGCCATTAAAATCCGCGTTGCGCGGATGGCCGGCAGCGGCGGCCGCTTCCAAAAAGGCTAGGCTGAGCGGATTGACATGGCGCAAATCTTCAACAGACAAATGGCCGTCCGCGCCATGCAGCGCGTCAGCGCCGCGTTGGTTGCTTTCCGAACGCCGGAAGTAGGGCAACACCTCGGCCCAACTCCAGCCGCGGTTGCCGGCTGCCGACCACGCGTCATAATCGGCGCGCTGACCGCGGATGTAGCACATCGCGTTGATCGAGCTAGAGCCACCCAGCACCCGTCCACGTGGCCAGTACATGCGCCGATCGTTGAGATAAGGCTCTGGCTCCGTGTGGTAATCCCAGTTCAAAAACTTGACCTTGGTCAGCTTTGCTAAACCGGCTGGCATGTGAATGAACGGATGCCAGTCGCTGCCACCGGCTTCCAGCAGCAAAACCCGATGTTTGCCATCTGCGCTCAAACGATTGGCTAACACACAACCCGCTGACCCAGCCCCGACAATGATGAAGTCGTACACGCAATCTCCCGCCACATGGCGTGACAAAAAGGACGTGTGCGCTGGCAAGAGCTTTCCGAATCAGATAGGTATTGCTGCATTGCAGCAATCGATGCAATTCGAAGTACACGCGGGGCGCGATTCTTTGGCTACCCGGTAGAGCAGTTGCTCAGTGGCAATCACGCGGTGATGACCAGGGTTCGGGGTGTTCGGGAGGGTAGGGGCGGGTTGCAAACTCGCCGGCATTGCCCATAGCAGGCACTTATCGCTCTCACAATCGCCAAAAATACGGCAACGCGGTTAACCCGATGCCGATCAAAACCAATAGCCACGTGTTAGTGACCAGATACGGATAGATCATCAGCGTGATACCGCAGATCAGCGGCACGCTGACGCGCTGCTTTTTGCCGTAGATAAAAAAGCCCAGACCAATCGAGCTGAACAACACGCCCCACAACAGCCCCGCCACACTGCCCACACCAATCTCCTCAACCAGGCTGCCGCAGCTCACTCAGCAATTTGCAGCACTTCTAGCGCATCGCCTACCCGCAGCACGCCGGTGCTGCGGGCGATGAGGTTCTGACCGAAGGTTATTCCTTTTGCGCCGCGGCGGTAGGATTTTAAGGTGCGCAAGGGTTCGCCGTCGATTTCCGCGCCGCCGCTGTCTGGATCAATGGTGGTAAAAATGCAGCGCACACAGGGCTTTACGACATCAAACAGCACAGGGCCGATGCGAATCTGTCGCCAAAGGTCCTCGGCGTGTGCAGTGACACCGTCGATCAATAAATTCGGCCGAAAGCGGCGCCAGCCGAGATCACGCCGGGCGCGTATCGCCAGCGCCTCGCATGCTGCACGCGATAACAGCAGCACCGGGTAGCCATCGGCAAACCCAACTTCATCGCCGGGCTGCGCATAGTCGGGTTCAACTGGGCGTTGCATCAAAGGGTCGGCATAGACGAGGCGCACCTGACGCCCCAGATAGTCGCTGAACCATTGCGATGCGGCGTCGCCCGCATCCAGCGCGCTGACCGCACTGCCCCACACATTGGCTTGGACACGCGCAGCGTCGAAACTCACTGCCACGTCCAAGTTGGCGACGCCGGGGGCGGCTAAGCGCAAGCGTCCTGGACCATCAATGTGCGCCTGCACGCGCACCAACGCCGGCAACTGGCGGCCGGTCTGGAATCGACCCGTCTCATCGACCAGCATGTAACGACGATCACCCGCCAAACCGCGTGTTTCCACCACGGCACTGTGCAAAGCCACGCCGGCACAGGACTTCACCGGATAGATGCTGATGGCAGCAAGAGTTGCGGACATTTTTGTAACTCCGTGATGACTTTGACCAACCAGCCCAGCGGCACCTCCGGTGTCTCGTGTCGTATGCCGCGTGTCAGGTAGGATGCAGCCCGCCATCCGCGGTTAGCCGAAAATTTGTGTCGATGTCTCACTCGTTCACGCCGCCATTATTACGCGCCCAGGATCTGACCTGTCTACGCGACGAAGAGGCCTTGTTTGTGCCGATCCATATTGAGCTTGGCGCCGGGCAGTTGTTGGTGTTGGAAGGGCGTAATGGCGCCGGTAAAACGACGCTATTGCGCGCTTTACTTGGATTGCACCCCATCAACGCTAGCGTTCTACAGTTCAATGGTGATGATGTGCTGCGCGAGCGTCATGCATTGTGCGCCGGTGCACTTTGGCTGGGCCATTTGCTGGCGCTGAAAGGGGATTTGAGCGTGCGCGAGAACTTGTATTACAGCTTGGCCATCGGCGATGAGGAACCGGCGACCGATGTAGAGGGCTTGTGCGCGATGCTGGGCCTCGCCGGTTACGAGGACACGCCCACGCGTGCGCTATCGGCCGGACAGCGTAAGCGCGCCGCCTTGGCGCGCCTAGCGGCTAGTCGGCGGCCCTTATGGTTATTGGATGAACCCTTTGCCAATTTGGATGGCCCTGGTATGCGCGTGGTCGAGGTTCTGTTAGCCCGACATATGGTCGGCGGCGGCAGCGCCATCCTGACCAGTCATGGGGTGCTGCCGATCACACTACCGGCGAGCACACTGCGACTGGAGCACGGTCGATGAGCAAACATTACGCCCAAGTAGGCGATGCAGGGACGCAGGCTAGCCGCCTGTCGGGCTTTCCTCGCGAGTGCGCAGGCAGTCCTTTTGGCGATCGTTTTCTACTCACGCTGAAAGCTCCAGCAATATGAACCATCTGCGGCCTTATACGGCGTTGTTGGCGCGCGACCTGCGCTTGGCGTTTCGACGCCGCGCCGATCTGCTGATGCCATTGGGCTTTGCGGTGCTGGTTGTTTTGTTGTTTGGCATCGCTTTGGGTGGCACGCCTGAGCGCCTGGCGCCGGTTGCGGCACCGGTGATTTGGGTGACCGTGTTGTTGGCTGGATTTTTGAGCCTGGATGGTTTGTTTCGACCGGATGTCGAAGACGGTACGCTTGATCAGTGGCTGGCCGGCTCAAGTTCGATTGTCGGCTTGATGTATGGCAAGGCATTGGCGCACTGGTTCTTGTACGGTGTGGGAATGACCCTGTCGACGCCACTGTTAGCAATGCTGCTCAATTTGCCGGTCGATTTGCTGCCGGTCATGTTGATGGCATTGGGCATTGGTACGCTAGGTGCCACCCAAATTGGCTTGATTGCTGCGGCTTTGACAGCACGTTTGCGACGCAGTGGTATCTTGCTGGCGTTGATCGTGATGCCGCTCTATCTGCCGCTGTTGATCTTCGGCAGCGGCGCAGTGGATGCGGTGCGGCTCGGTGAGTCGCCGCGAGCGGCGCTGCTGTTGCTGGCGGCGCAAACCGTACTGTTATTGACCTTGGCACCGCCCGCCGCTGCAGCGGCCTTGCGAATTGGATCGGAGAATCCACCTTGAATCCCGTTTTCCGTTGGTTCCATCAATTGGGTTCGCCGCCGTATTTTTATCGGTTTGCGACCCGCGCGCTGCCGTGGTTCGGGATTCCAGCCCTGCTGCTGGCAGCCGTTGGCCTCTATTTAGGTCTGCTGAAGGTGCCGGCTGACTATCTGCAAGGCGATAGCTTTCGAATTATGTATATCCACGTGCCCAGTGCGTGGATGAGCATGTTTATTTATGTGTTGATGGCCGTGTATGGCGCTATTGCGCTGATTTGGCGGATCAAAATAACCGAAATTCTATTTCTGGCATGTGCGCCGATTGGCGCAATGTTTACCGCGATCACGCTGATCACCGGCATGTTGTGGGGCAAACCAACATGGGGTGCCTACTGGGTGTGGGATGCCCGCTTGACCAGCGAATTGGTCTTGTTGTTCTTGTATTTTGGTGTGATGGCGCTGGCATCCGCTTACGATGACTTGCGCCAAGGTGCGCGTGCCGCGGCGGTTTTGGCCTTGGTCGGCGTAGTAAATATTCCGATAATTCATTTCTCGGTCCAATGGTGGAACACACTGCACCAGGGCGAGACGGTGCGCATCTTTGGGAAAAGTAGCATTGATGGTTCAATGCTGTGGCCGCTGCTAATCATGGCCTTGGCCACCAAGTTGTACTTTATATTTGCGTTGTTACTGCGTGCGCGCGGCTCTTTGCTGGAGCAAGAACGCGGCAAACAATGGGTGCGCGATATGCTCGTCAGAGGGCGCGCCTAATGCTTGCGTGGTTGGAAAGTCAGGGGCACTGGGGCTTTATCTACAGCTCATTCGCCATCAGCGCCGCCTTGTTGTTAGCTGACTTGCTGCCGCCATGGTTGCGCCAACGCAAGCTGCGACAGGAACTGCGGGCACGGGCGCGTCGGGAGCAACAACGGGGTGAGTCGTGAATCTGCGCGAAGCCCGTGCGTTTTATGGCAAAGCACCGCGTCATCAGCTCGCAATCGGGCAACATCACCTACTATCAACCTAAATCGAAAACTTAGCATTTCAGGACTAGCATGAACCCCATTCGCCGCCGCCGATTACTGCTCATTCTTGGCTTGGTTGTTGGCATCGGTGCCACAACCGGCTTGGCACTCACTGCGCTGCAGGAGAACGTTAATCACTTTTATAGTCCCAGCGAAGTGCTCGCCGGTAGTGTCGTCCACGGACGTAGCTTTCGGCTGGGCGGCGTGGTGCTGGAGGGCAGTTCGCGCCGCGATGGCACCTCGCTACGCGCCCATTTTGTGGTGACGGATCGTTTTAAGGAGTTGCCGGTCGAATTCGAAGGCATCTTGCCGGATCTCTTCAAAGAGGGTCAAAGCGTGATTGCGACGGGCATGTTGCAGACCGGCGTGTTTATGGCCAACGAAGTTCTGGCTAAACATGATGAAAACTATATGCCGAAAGAAGTCGCAGAGGCGATAGAGAAAGGCAAAGCGCAGCATTTGCAGCAAAATCCGGTGCCATCGCCATGATGCCGGAACTTGGTCAAGTCTTTTTAATCCTGGCACTTTTGCTGGCCGTTGTGCAGGCCATTGTGCCAATGGTGGGCGCCCAACTTAACGATTCAGTGTTGATGCGCGTGGCGCGGCCGGCTGCGTATGGACAATTTGTTTTTTTAGCCAGCGCCTATGCGATTTTGAGCTGGGGATTTGTCACCCAGGATTTCTCCATTGCCTATGTTGCGCAAAACTCCAATCTGCAATTGCCAGAATATTATCGCCTCAGCGCGGTTTGGAGTGCGCACGAGGGTTCTTTATTGCTTTGGGTATTGATCTTGAGTTTGTGGACGGTCGCACTCGCCGCGTGGAGCCATAACCTGCCCGAACGCTTCATTGCGCGTGCGCTGGCAACGCTCGGTGTGATCGCGATCGGTTTTATCAGTTTTACCGCGTTCACTAGCAATCCGTTCGACCGCCAATTGCCACCCTTGCCGGACGGCAATGATCTCAATCCCTTGCTGCAAGATTTTGGGCTGATCGTGCATCCGCCGATGTTGTATATGGGTTATGTCGGCTTTGCCGTAGCATTTGCATTTGCAGTGGCGGCACTCATGGAAGGCCGCGTGGATCGCCAATGGGTGCGTTGGTCACGTCCGTGGACCAATGTGGCGTGGGCATTTCTCACCATCGGCATCGCGCTGGGCAGCTGGTGGGCTTATTACGAGTTGGGTTGGGGCGGTTGGTGGTTCTGGGATCCAGTCGAAAATGCGTCGTTCATGCCCTGGCTGGTGGGAACGGCGTTGATCCACTCTCAGGCGGTGACCGAAAAACGCGGGACTTTCGCAGCGTGGACTCTGTTATTGGCGATCACCGCGTTCTCGCTCAGTTTGCTCGGCACCTTTCTGGTGCGGTCCGGCGTGTTAACCAGCGTGCATGCTTTTGCCAGCGACCCCACGCGTGGGCTTTATGTGCTGATTTTCTTAGTGATAGTCTCGGGCGGTGCGCTGACCTTGTACGCGATACGCGCGCCGCGCCTGCAGTCCGCGCCACCGGTGGGGTTGTATTCGCGGGAAAGTCTGTTGCTGGCCAACAATATTCTGCTCGTAACAGCCTGCGCGATGGTGCTGATCGGAACGCTCTATCCGCTGGTAGCCGAAGCTTTCGGCTGGGGCAAAATTTCAGTGGGTCCGCCCTATTTCGGACTGATGTTTACCGTCCTGATGGCGCCGCTCGTGATGCTGATTCCTTTTGGCCCGGTGACGCGCTGGAAGGGTGATTCGCCGGGCGCCGCGTTTCTGATTTTGCGCAGTGGCTTGGCATTGGCCGCGCTGGTGGGTGCGCTGGCTTGGGTGTCGCAACGCGAATTGCCGCTCAAAGCCGTGCTGGGTATCACGATTGGTGCGTGGGTGATGTTTGGCACCTTGACGTTCATTGTACGGCGTTGGCGCCAAGCCACGCCGGGCAAACGATTCACCGCCGAGATGATCGGCATGAGCTTTGCACATTTCGGTGTCGGCATGTTTGTGATTGGCGTGATGGTCACCGAATCGCTGAACGTTGAGCGCGATGTGCGCATGCAACCCGGTGACACCACCGAAGTGGCGGGCTTGAGCATCAAGTTCGTCGAAGTGCGCAGCGTACAAGGTCCCAACTACAAAGCGGACGAGGGTGTGTTCGAAATCCGCAAGGGTGATCGACTGCTGAGTGAGCAACTCCCGCAAAAGCGTCAGTATTTACGTGGACAGGTGATGACCGAAGCGGCGATAGATGCTGGCTTTTTTGCTGATTTCTATATTGCGATGGGCGAACCCCTGGACGGCGGTTCGGCTTGGGCGGTGCGGCTGTATTACAAACCGATGATCCGCTGGGTGTGGCTGGGCGCGGTATTAATGATGGTGGGTGGATTGATCGCAGCGACCGAGCGTCGTTTGCGGCAGACCGTTGCGGCGCGTGACGAGGAAACCCTGCCGAGCAAGCAGGATGGCCCAAGCTCCGTGCCGCAGACCGAAGCGGCATGAACATGCGCGCGTTCATCCCGCTGGCGGTGTTTGCTCTGATTGGATTTCTGTTGTACAGCGGCATCGGCAAAGATCCGAGCTATGTGCCTTCGCCGTTGGTCGGAAAACCGATTCCCAGTTTTTCGGCGCCCGCGCTGTACGAGCCCACCCGCATCGTCAGCAGTCAGAGTTTGCTCGGTACGCCGTATTTGCTCAACGTATTCGGCAGTTGGTGCCCGAGCTGCCGGGATGAACATCCGGTGCTGACCGACTACGCGCGGCGTGGCAAATTCAAACTGGTCGGCTTCAACTGGAAAGATGAAACAGTGGATGCCAAACGCTGGTTGCAACAGTTTGGCGATCCCTACGCCGAGATCTTTACGGACTTGGACGGTCGTTTGGGTCTCGATTTCGGCGTCTATGGCGCGCCTGAGACTTTCGTCATCGGCGCCGATGGTATGGTGCTGCACAAACACGTGGGCCCATTGGACGCCGAAACCATCGAGCGCGAGATTTTGCCGTTGATTGCGGGGAAATGAGTATGCGCAATGGTTTTAGAATAACCTTTAGGCGCCTATGGGCTAGTGTTTCCATTTGCCGACCTGCAGCCATGGCGCTGGTGGCGGCGCTGATGGTCACCTCGATGCAAGCCTACGCCATCGATCCGATGCCGTTCACCGATCGCGCTGAAGAAGTGCGCTTTCAGGGACTGTTGCGCGAACTGCGCTGCCTGCAATGTCAAAACCAAACCCTGGCGGAGTCGGATGCAGATATCGCTCGGCAATTGCGCAATGAAGTGTTCCGGATGATCCGCGAAGGACAAACGAACGATCAGATTAAGGATTTCATGACCGCGCGTTACGGCGATTTTGTACTGTACAACCCGCCGGTTAAGATGGGCACGTGGTTATTGTGGTTTGGCCCTTTTGTGATTCTTGCCGGCGGCGCGCTTGCGTTGGCGGTTCATTTACGCAAGCGCCGTGTTGACGCGGCACCTGTGACCAGCACGGCGCGGGACGAGGAGGATTGGTGAGCTTGAGTTTTTGGTTTCTCGCAGGATTGTTGGTGTTGGCCACCTTGGCACTGCTGCTATGGCCCTTGCTGCGCCAGTCAGGTGGCACGCGGGTGGCACAAACGGCACTATTACGGGAGCAATTGGATGCGCTTAAAGCCGCTCACAGCGCGGGCTTAGTTGATGCGCAAACTTACGCGACACGCCAGCAGGTCTTGAGCGCCGCGGCTTTGGCACTCATTGATGCGCCCGCTGCGGCGCATCCGCGCAAGCGCTCTGCCGTGGTCACTGCGCTAGCGCTGGCGTTGACGATCCCGCTGGCCACCGTAGTTCTCTACCAACAGATTGGCACGCCGAATGCGCTTGGCTTTGCCGGTCCAAGTCCGAGTCCGGGGGGAACAGCGCCGAGCAGCAGCGAGGATCCGGCCAGTCGCAATGCACCGGATTTGAGCAAAGCAGCCGATGCCTTGGCAGCCAAACTCAAAGACAACCCCAACGATGGTGAGGGTTGGGCCTTGCTGGCGCGCACCTATCGCGCCACTGAGCGCTTTGATTTGGCCAGCGACGCGTACACACGCGCCCGCGAATTATTGCCAGAAGAACCCGACTTGTTGGCTGAATCCGCCGAAGCCTTGGGTTTATCGTCCAACCCTAGGGTATTGGCGGGTGAGCCTGAAAAGTTGGTTGATCGAGCGCTGGAGCTTAATCCTACTCATCAAAATTCGTTGTTTTTGAAGGGTTTGGCACGCGCGCAAGCCGATGACCCGAACGGCGCAGAAGTCACTTGGGAAAGGCTGCTCGGTTTGATGGAGGCCGGTCCCGCGCAGGCAGCGGTCATCGAGCAGTTAAACATTGTGCGCAGTAAGCTGGGCAAGCCGCCGATGAGTGCATCCGCTTCCGAACCGGTTGCGGCATCCCCAATGGCAGCGACTCCAGTGGCATCGGCGCCAAGCGACGCAAGTTCGGCCGCGGGAATCGAAGTGAGCATCAGCTTGGCCCCGGAACTGGCTGAGATCGCACAACCCAACGAGGTGTTGTTCGTCTTTGCGCGCGCCGAATCGGGTCCGCCCGCGCCGCTAGCGATCCAACGATTGACCGCGGGGAGCTTGCCAGTCACGCTGCGCTTGGATGAATCGATGGGGATGATTGCCGGTATGTCGCTGGCGCAATTTCCGCGCGTCGTGATCGGCGCGCGCATTTCCAAATCCGGCAATGCGCAAGCTCAGCCCGGTGATTTGGAAACGCTGAGCGCTCCGCTGGACTGGCGACAAGCCGGCAAAGTCAGCTTGGTGATTGATCGGGTGCGCTGAACCTAGAAACCTCAGTTGACCGCTTCCCATCACCCATAACGCGATGATTCTTTTCACTTTTCAGCACTTTGATCAGTTCACCTATAGGGTGAGTCCGCTACGGGGCAGATTGCACGGTTCTGGGGGGTGAGAACCGGCGGCTG
>CAZLSB010000082.1:0-14432 GCA_964561825.1 uncultured Xanthomonas sp. | reverse complement strand
GCGCCAAAAGCGCTTCCGGCGCACTCGCGATGAAAGTCCGACAGGCTGCCAAGTGCCTCATTCATCATCGCGAGCGCTCTTTTTCAGCCTTTGGGAGCGGGCTTGCTCGCGATCCGGGCTTCGTTGTTTCATCAGCACCGACCGCGAGCTCCCTCAAGAGCCCGAAAATGTACGCGGAGCCTTTTCAGGGCTACTTCTTCAGCAAATCGCGTATCTCGCGCAGCAGCTGTATATCTTCCGGTGTAGGCGCAGGAGCCGCAGGAGCCGCAGGAGCCGCTTCTTGTTTCTTTTTCAAGCGGTTCATGGTTTTAATCACCAAGAACAAAGCCCATGCGACGATGACAAACTGAATCATCGCATTGATAAACTCGCCGTAGCCGAGCGCGACCTCAGGCTTGACCACTTTGTCGGCTTCCATAATCGCCGACTGCATCACCCATTTTTTATCCGCAAAATCGATGCCGCCAAGCAGCAGGCCCAATGGCGGCATCATGACTTTATCGACCAACACGCTGACAATCTTGCCAAAAGCGCCGCCAATAATCACACCGACGGCCAAGTCGACCACGTTACCACGCATCGCGAAATCACGAAATTCGCTGGCTAAACTCATTTTTTGCTCCCGGGTGAAAGTGGGTCTGATCGCTGGATTGCGTCACTGGGCTCTCCATGACGGACCAAACTATTCGGACGCTTCCACTTCCAATAATTGCTCATGGGCGCCGGTGACCCGAACTTTAGTGCCCACGCTGAGCTCATTACCGACCACCGTCCATAACGCGTCGCCCACTTTGATCTTGCCACGCCCATTGACGATGGCCTGATCCAATATAAATACGCGACCGATCATTTGTTCGACGCGCTTATTGAGCAAAGGTTGATCCACAGCGCGCGCGGGCACACGTTGGCGCCATGCGCGGTAAGCGAGCAAAGAACCGATCGATAACAACGCAAATGCGACGATTTGCACCTGCCACGGCAAAATCGGGATTAGCCACACCGCGCTTCCGACCAGCAGCGCGGCGATGCCAAACCACAGTAGGAATGCGCCCGGCGCAAACACCTCTAACAGCAACAGCACAAAACCGGCGATAAACCACTCGGTAGGCGTGATGGTCTGCCACCAGGGCGCCATTAGGATTGAGTCCCCGCATGTTTGGCGGCCACCGCTTTGGCGATTTCCGCAATGCCGGCAATCGAACCCACGACGCTGGTCAACTCCATCGGCAGAATCAGGGTCTTCTGATTGGGGCTGGTCGCTAAAGCTTGCAGCGCTTTGATGTATTTGTCGGCCACGAAGTAGTTGATCGCTTGCATATCCCCTTTGGCAATGGCCTGACTAACCATCATCGTCGCTTTGGCCTCGGCTTCGGCTAGACGTTCGCGCGCCTCGGCGTCACGGAAGGCGGCTTCGCGGCGGCCTTCTGCTTCCAGCACCGCACCTTGTTTTTCGCCCTCGGCGCGCAGAATTTCGCTGGCGCGACTGCCTTCTGCCTCCAAAATGGCGGCGCGTTTTTCGCGCTCGGCTTTCATCTGCCGTGCCATTGCTTCGACCAGATCGCGCGGCGGCTGAATGTCTTTCAGTTCGATGCGGTTGACCTTAACGCCCCATGGATGGGTCGCTTCATCGACCACGCGCAACAGTTTGGCGTTGATCTCATCCCGTTTGCTCAAGGATTCATCTAAATCCATCGAGCCAATCGCGGTACGAATATTGGTCATCACCAAGGCGATGGCCGCTTGTTCCAGATTGGACACCTCGTAGGCCGATTTAGCCGCATTCAAAACCTGATAGAACACCACGCCGTCGACCTTGACCACCGCGTTGTCCTTGGTAATGACCTCTTGCGAGGGCACATCTAAGACCTGTTCCATCATATTGACCTTGCGACCTACACTATCGATCAGCGGCACCAGTAGCCCTATGCCCGGTTCCATGGTGTGGGTGTATTTACCAAAGCGCTCCACCGTCCATGCAAAACCCTGCGGCACAAAACGGATAGAGCGGAAAATGACCACGGCCACAAAGCCGAGAAAGACCAAAATCAAAATGTTTTCCATCAAATCGCTCCGCTTGGGGTTCAACACAGTCTAGCGAACTGGGCAAGCGCACACGCGCTTTGCGCTGTTCAGGGGGTGCCCGAAAACACTGCCAACAAGGATAAGGTTAGCGCATAAATACCTATCAGCAGCACACCGCGCGGCCGCCCCAATTTTTCACTGGCCCCCGGCCACACGCACGCCACCGCAACGGCGCCGGCCCCCAACGCAATCCATAAGGCCGCGCCGTGAATAAGAATGGGCGTGATCGTGGCGGTGATGCCAACAATGAACAAGGCATTGTAGACATTGCTGCCGAGCAGCGTACTGACGCCCACCTCATCATGACCCCGAAACACCGCGACCAGCGTGGTTGCCAGTTCTGGCATGGAGGTGCCAAGCGCAACCAGAGTGACGCCGATTAAATAGGGCGAAATCCCAAAACTGGTCGCGACGGTGGTAGCGCCACTGACCACCAAGGTGCCAGCTAGAATGAGCAATGCCAAGCCGGCTAGGCTATCGATGATGATGCGCACGGGCTTGATGCCGGCCAGCGGATCGGGCTCAGAGCGTTGTGCGCGCGCCGAGCGTATGTGCACCGTCATCCAGACCAGAAAACCCACCAATAACAGCACGCCGTCCATACGTGAAATCACGCCATCCAGCGCCATCAGTCCTAGCGTCAGCGTGGCGGCGATGGCGACCAGGTAATCCAGTTGAATGGTCTTGCGTTTGGAGGTCATCGGTCTGATCAGCAGTGCTACTGCAAGAATCAGCGCGATATTGACCACATTACTGCCGGTGGCGTCGCCCAGGCCAATGGCCGGTTCGCCACGCAGCGCCGCGATGGTCGATACAAAAACCTCCGGGCTGGAGGTCGCAAAAGCGCCCAAGGTAGCTGCCGCAATGGCCGCGGGTATGCGCAGCCAACGCGCGAAACCGAGTACCCCGCGCAAGAACAGCTCACCACCCAACCCGGCCAGCAGCACGCCGCCGAGCAGCGCCAAAATTGCCATGGCCATCGCGCGATTCCCGTCTATTTTTTGCGCTGAAACGCAGCCAATCCCTTGGCGGCCTCGGCTTGCACTTTGCCACGCAAGAATCCGCTCCAACCCAGCAGTACACCGGGCAAACCTAGGGCTTGACGGCTCCATGCCCAGAAACTGAATCGATCATCGTGCTCGATGATCAAACCGTCCTGGAAACGAAACTGCGCATCAATGCGGTTGTGCACTTTGCGACCGGTTTTGCTAAACAAATAGTGCGCCTCCCAATGCGCCTTGCCGCTCTGCGCATCGGCTTCGATTGCATTAAAGGTCAGCGAAAAGTCTTGCGCACGTGCGCATAACATCGTCCACATGGCACCGATCTGCGCACCGCGCAAATCAGGAAAAGCCGGATCGGAAAACCGTGCCTGCGGGTGGTAACACGCCGCCATGCTGGCCGCATCACGGCACGCGAAGGCCTCATAAAAGCGTTTGATCAGTGCTTGATGCTGCTCGGCAGACATGCGGTGCCCCAGATGTATTGGAGGCGTGAGCATAAGCCACGCTGTTACGGAGTAGGCAATTCGATCACGGCGCTCTCGTCCATGATGAATGGGTCCCCTGGGCTGCCACCACCGAAGGTGAATGGTCCAGGGTGTGCGGCCAGCGCGCGGAATCCGCCGTCGTAATCCCAGGTGCTGATGTAAACCCGCACGCCCGCCAGACTGCCTAAATCGCCTAAGGCATCGCCGGGCAATACAAAGCTCACCGTGTTTGCCGAGCGATCCACCTGGATGCTCGCAGTCGGCGTGGCAGGCGTGCCTTCGTTGTCAGCCGACGCGCCAATCGAACTAAACAGCGCGTTGGTCCAGCCATGCGCGCGGATGCGGTACTGCCAGCGCATGCCCTGCGGCAGCGTGGCGTTCTGCAGCGGCATTGCGCTGATCCCGCACTGTTCGGGGTTCGCCGCAGGCAGATCGCCACAAGGTAATTGCAGAAAAACATTAAAGGCGACATGGTCAAAACCATTCGGCGGGCTCCAGGTCGCGACGATTTGATGCATCCGCAGCTCCACTTTGAGTGAAGTGCCGGCCGCAAAGATCCGCACTTGTTCGATATCCAGCGGCCGCTGCTCGCGCCATACCGGATCGCTGGGATAGACATATCGACCGTTCCGGCCGTGATCGTCGCCTAGCGGATCGGCGACCTGCGCAAGCAACTTCCACTCGCGCTGCACCCGAAACACGGCGCGCGCCGACAGCGCTCCGCTACTCGGGTCATAGGCGACCACTTCATGTTCAATGTCCGGATCCAGCATCGACTTAGTGTCGACCTGCGCCCGCCACTGGCCCTGGCTATCTGGCCGGGCCACCCGCGCACGCTGCAGTTCGCCATTGACAACGACGCGCAGTTCGCTAACCCCTTGCGCCACGCCAGCGACTTCAAAGTCGCCCGTTTGGACGCTGACCGGCGCGCCCGGATGCTGATTGACAACAGCCTCTCCATTCAAGCGCAGCAGGCGCAGGTCTGGGCGCGCGCTGGACAAACTCGCTGCCCCATCATCAACAACCTCGCTTAGGCCCCACACCGTCGCGCTGCGCGCGGGCAGCACCAGAGTCACTTGGCCAGCGGCGTCCACGCGCAGCTCTGCTGGCAGCTCGCCGATCGCAAACCACGGCAGCAAACGCGTACCAGGTGGCAAACCGGTGTCCAAATGGGTTAGTAAGCTGGTGCTTTCCGCGCTGTTAAACACCACGATGGCCTGCTGGTCTTGGTAGCGCATCCGATAAACCAAGGCCCCGGCGCCGGCCCGATTACCGTGCAGAATTTCGGGTACTCCGCGCGAGAACAATGCATGCTCACGACGCAGCGCGATGGCTTTTTGCAAATACCGATAGAGCGGCGCGTTTTGATCAAAATGGTCGCGGCCCTCGGCGCCAAAACCGCCGGCAAACATCGCCGTACGCGGTTCACGAAAGCCCTGTTCGGTGCCGTAATAAATGGTCGGGATGCCGGGCAAGGTCAGCATCGCCAATAGAGCTTGTTTGAGCGCGGCCTCGCTGCCGCCGCTGAGAAAGCGATCGACATCATGATTGTCGATAAAACTCGGCATCAAATGCGGTTGCGCGTGCAAGCGCATCATTTGTTCGATGCGGTCTGCCAACTCAGCGGTCGGTCGGCCCCGCGCGAAGACATCGTTCAAGCTGCCGTACAGTGGGAAGTTGAGCATGCCCGGCAGTCGCGGTGTGCCATCCGGCGCGCGCATGTAGCGGTCGATTTTGCGCGCCGCCTGGTCTGAGTAAGGCTGGTCAATGGCAAAACCCTCGCCAAACACATGAAAGTGCGCACGGCCGGTGGATCGCGCGGTTTCCAATATGCCCGGGTCCTGCGGGTCCTTGGCGTACAGAAAGTCCTCGAAATATTCCGCTGGCACATAAAACGCCGTGTCGACGCGAAAGCCATCCACGCCCACTTCGCGAATCCAGTAGTTGTAGCTGCGCCGCAACGCCGCGCGGACCTGCGGATTCTCGGTGTTGAGGTCATCCAAATCCGCCATTTGCCAATTGGCCTCTTGCTGCGGATCGCTGTAGTCACGAATCGCTGGCGTGTAGTGATAAATCGCCGCGGCGCGATGCTGTGGATTGCGCACATCGTTTAGATCAAACGGCGCTTGGGTCGGCGCGTCCTCACTGCGCACAAATCCCCGCGTGGGATCGTGCGGATCGTATTGATCCGGATAACTGAAGTAGTTCCCGGTGTGATTGACCACGATATCCTGCAGCAGGAACAGCCCAGCGCCATGCATGCGCTCGGCCAGCTGCTGATAATCGGCCAAGCTGCCGTAGTGACGATCCACCTCGACGAAGTTCTGTGCCCAATAGCCGTGATAGCCGGTGTAGTCGCTCTGCGCATCGCGCCAGCGATTGGCGACCGGCGGCGTAATCCAGATCGTCGTCGCACCGAGATTTTTGACGTAGTCCAAACGCTGTTGAATGCCGCGCAAATCGCCGCCACTGTAGTGCGAGTTGCGGGTGGGATCGAATTCACCTACACCCTGATCGTTGTTGCTCGGGTCGCCATCGGCAAAACGATCAATCATCAGAAAATAAACGACTTGATCGCGCCAATCGGGTGAAGGCACGTGGCGCAAGTCGGGTATTTGTTCAGCAACGCGCGGCGGCGCGTGCGCGCAGGCGGTCAGCATCAGGAGCAATAGCAGACCTAAACCGGTTCGCGACGTAAGGAGTCGTGACGTTATTTCCGAACGCCGACTAAGCGTGGCCAAGTTGCACATATGCGGCAAGGCTCCAAGTCAAAAAGAAACAGCCGAACGCGTCAGACGCAGCAAATAATGTTGCAGTGCGACATTGTTTTCGCAGCGAAGCGCGCCCACCAGGGCGGTGTTTGGACCGAACTTTCGCAGCCAGCACATGACGATGGGTAGGGCCGTTGCCCTGAAAAGGGCATGAATACGTATACAACGAGTCCTTAACACATGGCCGCTGCGGATAATATTTTCGCCACGTCGAGGCAGGGGTCGCCGCGAACGTAATCAGTCTCAATATCCGCACAATTCAGCTTCAAAATGCGGGTTTTGGACTCACCGATTTACCGAGCAGGGAGGGGGAGATGTTGAAACTCAAGCGCAATATTTTGTTCATGGCGCTCGCGTCGGCGACCTTAATGGTTTCCGCCGGTGCCTACGCGCAAACGGCCAACGACAGTCAGGATCAAACACTGACCGCCAAAGAGCGCGAGGCCAAGCGCAAAGCGGCTGCGGCCGAGAAAATCCAGGAATTGGATGTAGTCCAGGTGACCGGCATCCGCCGCGGCATCGAGAGTGCCATTTCCATCAAACAAGAAAGCACGTCCATCGTCGAAGCGATTTCCGCTGAAGACATTGGCAAACTGCCCGACTCCAGCATTGCCGAATCCATCGCGCGCTTGCCGGGTTTGGCCGCACAGCGAGTGGCTGGCCGTGCCACCACGATCAGTATTCGCGGTCTCGCCGGTGACTTTTCGACCACGCTGTTGAATGGTCGTGAGCAAGTATCAAGCGGTGACAACCGCAGCGTTGAATTTGATCAGTATCCGTCCGAGTTGCTGAGCGCCGTGGTGGTCTACAAGACGCCCGATGCCAATATGGTGGCCGGTGGTATCTCCGGTACCGTGGACCTGCAAACCGTGCGACCGCTGTCCTTCAACAAGCGCGTCGTGGCACTGAACGCCCGCTACGAGAAAAACTCGGTAGGCGAAGTCAATCCGGGCTATGACGACACCGGCTACCGGCTGAGCGCGTCGTACATCGACCAGTTCGCCGATAACACCATTGGCGTCGCCTTCGGCTACGCACGCTTGGATTCGCCGGGCCAAGCCGAACGCTGGAATGCCTGGGGTTACCCGACCGATACCGTGGCTGGCAACGCAAACACCTTCATCTTGGGTGGCACCGAGTCTTTCGCGACCTCGACGTCCAACGTTCGCGATGGCCTGATGGCGGTCATCGAGTGGGCGCCGAGCGATACCTACACCGGCGCGCTGGATATTTATTACTCGAAGTTTGAACGCGTAGAAACCACGCGTGCGCTGCAAACGGGCCTGGGTTGGTCAGGCGCGCCATTGTCAAACCCGATCGTTGAAGGCGGAGTGTTAGTGGGCGGTCGTTATACCGGCGTACGTCCGGTGCTGCGCAATGACGAAAACAGCCGTGACGACGATATTTTCGCGATCGGCTTCAAGAACGAGTTCACCTTCAGCGACTACTGGACCGGCGATGCCGACCTCAGCCTGTCGAAGGCAACTCGCCAAGAACGCATCTTGGAGACCTACTCGGGCGCCGCGGTGTCCGATGTGGTCAACTTTACGTTGAATCGCCGCACCGGTCTGCCGAGTCTTGATTTTGGCCTGGATTACACCGATCCGGCCGTGGTCAGATTGCGCGATCCAGGCGGTTGGGGCCAGGACGGTTATGTCAAATATCCTGAGTTTGAAGACAAGCTGAGTTCCGCGCGCTTCACGCTGTCTCGCGCGTTTGACAGCGCAACCTTCAGCAGCTTGGACTTTGGCAGCAATTATTCAAGTCGCGAAAAGAGCCGCGCGGTGGCCGAGTCTTTCCTTGATTTGGCCAATGGTCGCGTCCCGGTGGCCATACCGACCAATCTGATACAGCCCGCCGGCAATTTAAGCTTCACGGGCATTCCTGGCGTCATTGGCCTTAATGTGCCGGGTTTGTTCAACAGCGGCTTGTATCAATTCCGCACCAATATCAACCAAGATATCCTGAATAAAGATTGGAAAGTCGAGGAAACGGTCATCACCACTTTCGTCAAACTTAATATTGACGGCATGATTGGTGATATCCCGGTGCGTGGCAATTTGGGCGTGCAATATGTGTCGGCCGACCAAGAATCGCAAGGTTTTGCGGTGCCGGGCGGCAATGCCAGCCAAGCGCAACCCTTCCAAGGGGGTACCAAGTACAACGACGTACTGCCTAGTTTGAATTTGATCTTCTCATTGACCGACGAACAATCCTTGCGTTTTGGCGCGGCCAAACAGGTGGCACGTCCGCGTATGGATCAAATGCGCGCCAATAATGGTTTCGGCATTGATCGTACCCGCAATGAGTGGTCCGGTGGCGGCGGCAATCCCGAGTTGGAACCGTGGCGTTCGACCAGTTATGACTTGTCGTACGAGTATTATTTGTTTGGTGGCAAGGGTTATGTCAGCGCGGCCGCCTTCCACAAGAATTTGAAGACGTACATTTACGATCAAACCGTCGATTTTGATTTCGGTGTGTTCGATCTTACCGGCTTCGCTGCGCCGCGACCGCCGTCGACGATCGGTCGTTTTGGTCGCCCGACCAATGGCGAAGGCGGTTCGATCAACGGCTGGGAATTTGCGATGTCGGTGCCGTTTGGCGAGCTGACTGCAATGCTTGATGGCTTTGGCATGCTCGGCAGTTATTCCGACACGCGCAGCGCGGTCAGGCCAAACGGTCCAGGCACCAGCCAACCCTTGCCAGGTTTGTCACGTTATGTGTCGAATATCACGCTGTACTACGAGAACAGCGGATTCTCGACACGCGTCAGTCAACGCAGTCGGTCGACCTTTATCGGCGAGATTCAAGGCTTCGGCGCGGATCGTGAAACCCGTTACATCCAAGGTGAGAACCTGATTGACTTCCAAACCAGCTACTCTTTTGGTGGCGATCTGGACGGTTTGTCGGTGTTGTTGCAGGTTAATAACGTCACCAACGAAGCCTACACGGAGTTCTTCCGCGACACGAACACCCCGGATCGTCCGCGCTCCTACAACGAGTACGGCCGTACTTACCTGCTCGGTGCCACTTACAAGTTCTAAAAAAACTCGCTTCACCTAGCACTTTCCAACCCTTGTCGATCTTAAGATCGACAAGGGTTTTTTTTTTGCCAAACGCAAGGGTCTTGCAGCGCACTCGCGAGGTTAGTCCGACAGGCTGCCAGGTTAAAATTGCCTCAAGCAATTCCCAGCTGCCGGTCATGTCGCCGCGCGAACAGTAATTGCGCCAACAAAGCGCCGATCAGCGCCATAAACATATCCCATTGAGTATCCCAAACATCGCCTTGGGTGGCTAAAAATGCGTCTGCTTCGCCACCCCAGACGAGGGCTGCCCACCATTCGATCATTTCGAAAAACGCGCTAAAAGACAGCGCGGCGGCGACGCACAAATAAAATAACCAGCCGCCCGGACGCAGCGGCGTCAAGCGCAGCAATAACTCGCGCGCCAGAATCGCCGGCACAAAGCCTTGCGCAAAATGACCTAAACGATCGTAGTGATTGCGCGCCAGATCCAGCCAATCTTGCACCCAAAGGCCCAGTGGCACTTTTGCATAGGTGTAATGAGCACCGACGATCAATAACACGCAATGGAGCGCCAGCAGAATGTAAAGCAATCGGGTCAACGGAAAGCGCCGCCAAGTAGCCATCAGCAAAGGCACACCGAGCACCACCCAAATAACCTCCATCGCCCAAGTTAATCGATCATCTGGACCAATCGCCGACCACAGCAAAACCGCCAGCACCGCCGCGGTCAACGCCAGACCTTGTTGCATATTCAGGGTAATCGCAGGGGCTTTCATCGTTCTCTGTTCTCAATAGGGGGTGGCTCGTCACCACAGGGAAGGTAGGCTCCGGCTGAGCGGAGCGTGCCCAACACGGTTCTACATGACTTTCACCAGGGGTACGGGGCGCCTCCTGGGTGCTAATCTTGATGCTCCTTGGTCAAGCAGCAGGAGTACGTGGCAATGGATGTGTTCACGATGGTGGTTGCTATTGTGGCACTGACGACGGTGGGCAGCATTGTTGGCCGCTGGCTCAAGGTGCGGCAGTTGGAACTGAGCCAGGGCCAGAATCACGCCGTCGGCGATAGCGCCGTGCAGCGCGAACTGCAATCGCTACGTGAGCGGGTGGCTACGCTAGAACGCATCGCGACCGACCCCGCGACTGATCTGAAGCGGCAGATCCAGGCGCTCGAAACGCGTCGAGCCGCGTAACAACACGATTTGTAGGTGAAAGCGCGATCGCCACACCCAAATGGCGGTCGCGCAGTAATGATGTTCACCCATGCAATCGTATGCAAGGGTCGTTTTGGCGGTCCTTGCGTGCTCTATGAACGGCTGCCATAGACTAGGGTGCGCCTTTCACAGACCCGCATGCGACCATGACCCGTTCCGTCGTTTTTGAATCCCAAGATCAGCCCTTGCGTGAGGACGTCAGCCTGCTCGGGCGTCTCATTGGAGAAATGCTGTCCGATCAACTCGGCACCAGTTTCTTTGCGCTGTTAGAACAGGTGCGGCGTTGCGCCATTGCGCGGCGCGAGGATGAACCGGAACGCTTGACCGATCTGACGGCCTTACTGGGCGATTTGCCAGTGGAACGCGCCTTGGACTTGGTGCGCGCATTTTCTGCGTACTTCCAGTTGGTCAATCTGGCCGAGCAGGTGCATCGCATCCGCCGTCGGCGCGAGCATCAGGCCAATGCCGATGCGGGCCCGCAACCCGGCGGCGTCATGGATGCCTTGCAGCGTTTGCGCCACGCCGGGGTGAGTCCGGACGCAGTGCGCGAAGCGCTCGGCAAGCTACTGCTGGAGCCGGTCTTCACCGCGCATCCCACCGAGGCTACGCGCCGTACCATGCTGGAAAAAGAGCAGCGCATCATACGTGCCTTGGTGGAACGCTTGGATTCCGGGCGCACCCCAGATGAGGAGCGCTCGCGCTTGGCGCAGATGCGCATGCACATCACCGCAGCTTGGCAGACCTCGGAATACTCGCCCGTGCGGCCCAGCGTCGAACAAGAACGCGAACATGTGCTGTTTTATTTGTCCGACGTTTTGTTTCGCGCGGTGCCCGCTTGTTACGCCGAGTTTGAGCGTTGCCTCAATGCCACCTATCCAGAGCTCAACAGCGGCGCGCCACTGCGGCCCTTGCTGCGCTTTGGCACCTGGGTGGGCGGCGATATGGACGGTAATCCGAATGTCGGTGCGGATACCATTCGTGATGCGCTGGCCGCGCATCGACGCGTGTTATTCGCCCGTTATCAGACCGAACTGAAAGACCTGTCGCTCATTTTGAGCCAATCGAACACGCGCATCGCCATTGATCCGGCGGTCGAATTACGGGTGTCGGACTACAGCAAACGCTTGCGCCGCGCCTGGGCGAGCATCCCGCGTCGCCATCGTGATATGCCCTATCGCTGTTTGTTGATTTTGATGGCCGCGCGACTGGCCGCCAGTTTAGAAGATCGCGATGGCGCTTACCTTGGCCCGCAGGAGTTTATCGACGATCTGAATTTGATCCGCTTGTCGCTGATGCGTAATGGCGGCCGGCACGCTGGGCTGTATCCATTCCAACGATTTATCGCCCGCGCACGCACCTTTGGTTTCCATTTGGCCGCGCTTGACGTGCGTCAGCATGCCGAAGTGCATCGTGCTTCGTTGGCCGCCAGCGTCGGCGGCGCGCCGTGGAAAGCACGCAGCGCTGACGATCGGCGCGCCACGTTGCACGCGGCCATTGGCGGCAAATTTGCACGCCCAGCGACGCCCGACGACAGCACCCAGCGTGTGCTGGAAGTGTTCGATGCCTTGGAACAGAGCCGCGCGCGCTACGGCGCGGCGGCGGTTGGCGTATTCATCGTCAGCATGAGTGAAAGCGCCGACGATGTACTGGCCGTGTTGGCGCTAGCGCGCATCGCCGCCGGTGCCGGCGCCGGTGCTGAGCTGCCGCTCGATGTGGCACCGTTGTTTGAAACGGTGGCCGATTTGAGCGCGGCGCCGCGCATTTTGCGTGAATTGCTCGCCGACCCGGTGTATCGCGAACACTTAAAACAGCGCGGCGATCGCCAAGTGGTCATGCTGGGTTATTCGGACAGCAATAAAGATGGTGGCATCGCCGCGTCGCGTTATGCCTTGCAGGAAGCGCAAGCCACGTTGTCCGACATTGCCCATGCGGCGGCGATTGACTTGAGCTTTTTCCACGGCCGCGGTGGCACCGCCAGCCGTGGCGGCGGGCGCACCGAAAAAGCGGTGATGTCGGCCCCGCATGGCAGCGTGAATGGCCATTTGCGCTTGACCGAACAAGGCGAAGTCATCCACCGCAAATATGCGATCCGCGCGATTGCGCTGCGCAATATAGAGCAGGCGTTTTCCGGTTTGTTGCACGCGACCTTAAATCCGCTACCACCCGATCCACGCGAAGGCCAGTGGCGGCAATGGATGGCGCGCATCGCCGACAGCAGCCGCGAAAGCTACCGCGACTTAGTGTATGGCGACCTCGCGTTTGCCGAGTACTTCCGCGCCGCCACGCCAATTGATGTGATTGAGCGAATGAAAATCGGCTCGCGACCCTCACTGCGTAAAGGCGATGTCTTTCGAATCGAACATTTGCGCGCGATTCCTTGGGTGTTCGCGTGGTCGCAAAGCCGTCACGGACTGCCCGGTTGGTACGGCTTAGGCAGTGGTTTGCAAGCGATTTGTGCCAGCGAAGGCGAAGATCAGATCATCGAAATGGCGCGCGATTGGCCGTTCTTTCGCCTGTTGCTCGAAGACGTAGAGATGGTGTTAGCAAAAAGTGATACTGGCATCGCCGCGCAATATTCGGCACTCGCCGGGCCATTGCACGCGCGTTACTGGCCATTGATCGAAGCCGAATGGCGCCGCACCGAGCACTACATCCTGCGCATCAAGGGCGCCACGCAGTTACTGGAATACGATCGACGCTTGCAGCGCACCATCCGCCTGCGCAACCCGTACGTAGACCCGATCAGCGTATTGCAAGTCGACATGCTCAGCCGCTGGCGGCGCGCTGACCGCCCCGATAACGCCCTCTTCGAAGCGCTAGTAGCCACCGTCAACGGCATCGCCCGAGGACTCCAGAACACCGGCTGAGCGCGGTCCGCCTGCGCGCAATGGCGCTCGAACGCCCGGCGGCTACAGCGACGGGCTGGAGGAAGACGCCGCAGTGCTCGTAAACCGCTACCAGTGGCTGTGCGTTGCAGGTTTAACCTACCTAGAAACCTCAGTTGAGGTTTCTAGGTTTAAGCGTCAAATGACCCTGACGCAGCGCAGCGTAAACCGCCTCGCCGCGTGAATGCACGGCGAGTTTGCGGTAGATCGATTTGACATGGTTGCCGACGGTGAGCGGCGAAATTCCGAGCACCCGCGCGGCTTCCTTGTAGCTGTTGCCCAGTGAAAAACATTGCAACAGCTCGACTTCACGCGGCGTGAGCGCACTGTCGGTGTCTACGGGGGCCGCGCAAGGCGGCCCGCCTTGCGCTGCGCTTACTCCGGTTCCGCCACATCGTACTCATGCAAACCGATGTCTGTGCCGTCCATCTTGACATCCAGCCTATACAGTCCGACGGGCCATTCGGGAGGCAAGGACACTTTTGCAGTAACCGTATTGGCAAGCAGCGAGCTGCTCTTGAATTCACTGAGTTTCCGGTTCGCGCCGGCTGTCGTGTCGACTGCCCAAAACTTGAGTTGCGGTAAAGCCGGTGCGGTCGCAGGATAGCCGCGCACTGGCAGGACCGGCGCGGCGGTTCTGCAGGGTGGCTTGACGAGGAATTGGACACCCAAGATCCCGCCCGTCAAGCATGCGTCCGCGCACCCGGTCAATGTGGCGCTGCTCTCGGGGCTAGCCTGCGCTAGCCCGCACCAGTCGCCGCGCGGTAGCAATGCCACGCAGCCAGAACTGGCCGATCCAGGCCGTCTTTTCCTGCAAAGTGGATGTCCAGGTCTCCCGTTCCGGCAGATGCCCCGCTTTCTTAGTAAAATAACGAAGTAGTTCCTTAACTTAATGGCATCACGCGTTGCCCTACGGTCTTAAGCCACTGCCGCCAACGCCACTTCAATCATGGCGTCTAAACCGCGTT
>CAZLSB010000081.1:0-14545 GCA_964561825.1 uncultured Xanthomonas sp. | reverse complement strand
CACCGTTAACCGGACTGCTATAGGCGATGACTGGCGGTGTGTTGACCACACCACCGGTGACCGTGATCGTACCGTTGGCGGAGTTGCAGGAGTTTGGAATTTCGTTACCACCTGCGTCCGTACATTCAATGACCGTTAGCGGCAGGCTCTGAGCCCCAGGAATAGCACCGGGTGCAATCTGATAGGTGATTGTGCCTAGAGTAAAAGTACCCACAGCGATGGCGGTTGGGGGGTTTGTTGTCAACGAACAATTGATTAGTGTGTTAGCCATGTTCGCGCCACAGGACACTGACGAATTAGTCGGCGGAGTGCCTGCCGCAAAACTCACGAAGGTGATCGGCGGATTGGTGTGGTTGATGCGGAACGACGTGGAAAAGACGTTAAACGCATCGCCCCCGGGACGGGTGTAGGTGATGGGAATGGTGACGGTCGCGCCAGCGGCGCCGGAGTTAGTCCCGGCGCCGATAGTGGCAATTGCAAAGGCACTGGACGAAGCGACGCCCAGTACCAGCGCCGTCGCGATCGGCAGGATCTTATAAGTTTTCATGTTATCTCCTGAACAAAGGGCGGTCTTGCAGACATTTCTTTTAACTATTTAACTATACGACAGCTTACTTTTCGGCGCCAACCGCCACACCCGGAAGCGGGTTGCCGGCGACGTCGAAAGCCTCAACCATCGTGACCTTCGGCTGAGCCGAAGTGCCACTGACGGAAATCCGCCCCACGTTGATGATTCCGGCAGGGATTGCCGTACCGTTCGGGCTGTATACGACGCCAAACACTTGGCCATTCTTGAACCCACACGAGCCCGAACGGCCTTTCGGGAGGCTCGATGTGCAGGCGGACAAATTAACCTGCTTTTCGGACACATTACCCACATCAACGACGAAGGACACGCCTGCCGCATCGCCGGAACTGACGAAATCGATAGAGATAGCAGCCGCCCCCTTGGTCAGGGCAGGAACAACGATCAGATCGTTCGAGCCAGCCGCAAATACGGACAGGGGCGCAACAAGCACCAGAGCAATCAAGGCTTTCATAGAATTTCTCCTAAAATGGATCACGGGCAGGCGGTGCCGTTGTTGACGAATTGGTTGATGACGCCTTGAGCATCACCACCAGTGATGGAACCATTTTCCGTCCAGTCGGGCTGGCCTGGCGCAACCACCCCGCCGACAAACTCATTGATAATGGCTTGTGCATCACCACCGGTGATCGTTCCGCCATTGTTGGCGTCGCCGCGGCACAAGCGGCCTGGGTTGGTCGTACGACGCGAGTCAAATTCGTCAAAGAACACGGGGTTAGTGATGGTCGGGGCGCCTACAATAATGCCAAGCCGAGCCTCGTCAATGACGTCGGCGGCGTTGTTCAGGTTTGCGATATTGATGGTGCCGGCCGGAACTATGCTACCTGCGCCGGTGACGGTGCCGGTCAATGAACCTGTGCCCGCCGCTGCAGCCCACGCCAGCTCAATAGCGTAGTACCTATTGTCCAACACGGGGATATTGACCGGGGTGCCAGACGTCGTGGAAATCGTCAGTTGGGCGCCATTGTGTGTGACACGAATGATATTGGTGCCACCGCTATTGCGGGCTTGGAAGATGTCTGCTGTCGCACCGCTGATATCGCCAGTGAGATAATAGACACGCATGCTGTATCTGGTTTCACCCGCTGGCGTTGGATCAACAACAAAACGCGGCGTGCCAGCATTGGAGACGCGCAGACTGCAGCGGCCAGAATAGCGACTGAACCCGGCAGGCGGCTCGCCGGTGTCAGCAACCGTCAAGCCGGTTGCACCACCCGTCCACGCGCTGATGGCGCATGCCGAAGCGGCCTGGGCACCGAGTAACAGTGCTGCTGCGATCGCTGTACCTAAAATTGCTTTGTGTTTCATGGAGGTGTCCTTCAGATTGAGTTGAAGTTGCGCCAGATAGCGATGCTTGTCGGCTATTGCCGCAGCACCCCACCACACAAGGCTAACATAGCCCTGTACGGAAGATAAAGACGTGGGAACTTTAGATTTTCTCTCAGGTCCCGGAAAATATCGCATTTGCCTGCGCAAGTTGCTGCAAAGCGTGCAATTCGATGGCGTCAAAGCCGGCTGCTAGTCTTGCAACTTGATTCATGGGCAGGCGTGGGCGTGCGGCCGGGTGACTGCGCACGAGTTCCAGAAAGGTCTCAGCTGCGGGCAAGTTTCGCGTTCTGCAAAGATACGCAAACCAACGGGAGCCTATCTCTACGTGGCGGACTTCCTCTGCCAGGATAACTTGCAGTACCGCGACGGTCTGCGTGTCGCCGACTTTCAACAATCTGTCGATCATGCCCGGTGTGACATCAAGACCACGTGCCTCAAGGACTCTGGGCACCAGGGCCATGCGGATTAAGGGATCGTGATCTGTCACCAGGGCCATTTGCCACAAACCGTTGTGTGCGGGGAAATCCCCGTAGGCATAGCCAAGCTGTGCCAGCCGTTCTGCCAACAGGGCAAAATGGCGCGCCTCATCGACGGCCACACTGGCCCAATCGCGGTAGTAGGCTGCGGGCATACCTGGAAAACGATAGACCGCATCCCAAGCCAAGTTGATGGCATTGAACTCAATATGCGCTACGGCGTGAATCAATGCCGCGCGGCCGTCGATAGAATTGAGCTTGCGCTGCGTAAGTTGGTTTGGCGCGACCAGTTCGGGGCGCTCTGGGCGCCCGGGGATCGGCACCCGATGCACAGGCGGATTGTTTGGCTCGTCACACCAGTGCTCAGCAGCGGCTATCGCATGGCCGGCGATTTGGGTTTGGGCCAGTTTGTCCCAGACGATCGATTCCAGCAAACAAGCTTGGGCCAGGGCGCGTGGATTGGTCATTGTCTCTCGCCGCACTTACCAGAATACATTGATTGTCTGTAGGTCAACATGACTCGCGTAACTGTCACGTAGGCCATCCGGGCCAACGTGACCTACGTCTAGCCCTGCTGTTTGATGCGCAAATAAGCGCATCGACAGGTGCGGCCGGGTCTCTCACGCCACAACATCGACGTCACGGCGGCGCTCTTTGGCCTCGTCACTGCGCAATAACTCCAATTGCTGCAGGTAGGCCTCGCTCAAGCCGGTCACGTATTCCCCGCTGAAACACGAGGTATCGAAGTGTTTGAGGTCGGGATTACCGTCGGATACGGCGGCAATCAGGTCGGACAGGTCTTGGTAGATCAGCCAGTCGCAACCAATAAAAGCGGCAATTTCAGCTTCGCTGCGGCCATTGGCAACCAATTCACTGACCGCAGGCATATCGATGCCATAGACATTGGGAAAGCGCACCGGCGGCGCCGCTGAGGCCAGATACACTTTGCGGGCGCCGGCTTCGCGCGCCATTTGCACGATTTGTTTACTGGTGGTGCCGCGCACAATAGAGTCGTCGACCAACAAAACCACTTTGTTGCGAAACTCCAGTTCCATTGGATTGAGTTTGCGACGCACCGATTTCACCCGCTCTTTTTGACCCGGCATGATAAAAGTGCGGCCGATGTAGCGGTTTTTCACGAAACCCTCGCGGTATTCGATGTCCAGCACCTTGCCCATGGCGATCGCTGCGCTGCGTGAGGTGTCCGGCACCGGGATGATCACGTCGATATCGTGATCTGGCCTTATGCGACGAATCTTCTGCGCCAAACGTTCACCCATGCGCAACCGCGCTTTGTACACCGAGACGTCTTCTATCATCGAATCGGGCCGCGCCAGATAGACGTATTCGAAGATGCACGGCGCATGCACCGCCGTTGGTGCGCATTGCCGCGCCAGAAACTGGCCATCTTCGGTGATCAACACCGCCTCACCCGGCGCCACGTCACGCAAGCGCTTGAACCCGAGGATATCGAGTGCCACGCTTTCGGATGCCAAAGCCCATTCCACGCCTTCCGGGCTGTCGCGTCGACCAATGACCAAGGGCCGAATGCCATTGGGATCGCGAAAACCGACCATGCCGTAACCGAGCACCAAGGCAACGATTGCGTAACCACCGACGCAGCGCGTGTGCACGCCGGCAACCGCCTTGAATAGGTGTTCGGGCTCTAAGCGCAAACGCTCCTGCGCCTGTAACTCGTGGGCGAAGATATTGAGCAGCACTTCGGAGTCGGAGTCGGTGTTGATATGGCGACGATCAGCCGCGAATACCTCGCGTTTCAAGGCTTTGCTGTTGGTCAAATTGCCGTTGTGCGCAAGCGCAATGCCAAACGGTGAGTTGACGTAGAAGGGCTGGGCTTCGGCGGCACCCTCGGAGCCGGCGGTGGGATATCGACAATGGCCGATGCCCAGATTTCCGCGCAAACGCGCCATGGAAGGATCGTCGAACACATCGCGAACCAAACCGTTGCCCTTGGACAGATGCAGGCGTTGTCCGTCATAACTGGCGATCCCTGCGGCATCTTGGCCGCGGTGTTGCAAGACTGTCAAACCGTCGTACAACGCGGTTGCCACTTCGCTACGGCCAACAATGCCGATGATTCCGCACATGGGGTAAGTCCTGGAGTCTGGTGTGGTGTTGCCTGATGACGAAATCCATCGCACGGCCGACAACGAGCTTAGGGAGCGTCGGGCTCCGCGACGGCAGAGCGACAGCTGCCAATGATCTCACGCAGGGCTGCTGGCAGGAAATCACGCGCAAAAATGGCCATGGTCTCGACCGCCGGAATCAATTTTGATTGCCGCCACCAGAGTTCCTGGCACAGCGGTGTCCAACTGGCGACGGCGGTGAGTGCAACCACCGTCAGCAATCCGCGCAATGCGCCGAACACAGCTCCCAACAGTCTGTCGGTGCCGCTCAGTCCGGTGGAGCGCACTAAACGGCCTATCAGCCAGCTCAACATTGAGCCAATCACCAGGATCGAGACGATCAGCACCAACGCCGCAACGGCGAGGCGAACCGTCTGCATGTCGATGCTGCCCAAAAAAACCTGGGCAAATGGCGCGGTAAAGCGAAACGCGACCCAAAGGGCGAAGATCCAAATAACGATGGACAGCGCTTCGGCAATAAACCCGCGGATCAAACTGATCGCCGCCGACAGGCCAACCACGCTGATGATCAGCCAGTCGATCCAGATCAATGCGGCAGCCTCAGATCAATCCCAAGCAATCGACTGCAGCAGTTCAAGGGTGCGCAACAACCAGCGCGTCGACTAGTTTGAACTTGCTCTTCATTTCGGCCTGAATGCGCTGCGCGTTCTCGCGCTTCACTTCCGGGCCGACCCGCACCCGATGGCTGGTCTGACCACCAGCCAACTTGACCGGCTCGACAAAAGCCGCGTAGCCGCCTGCGCGTAGGCGCGCGGCGAGTTCATCGGCACCTTCTTTCTTGGAATAAACGCCGACCTGCACCGCCCAACCGCTGAGATTGGGACGGCTGGGCGTGGACTGCGTGGCGTCTGCCACTGCAAGTTCAACGACGTTACTGGCCAATCCTGCGATCTGGCGCTGTGCGGACAGGCGCGCCGCATCCGCTTCTGTGCGTGTGGCGTAGGGTTGCGAGCGCACGCGATGCAAAGTGCGACCGGAGCTGCCAGCCAGCGATTCGATCGCCGCTGGCACGCCGGCTTTGGCGAGGTCGCGAACCAGCGTTTCAGCGTTGCCTCGTTCAGCGTAGCTGCCAAATTGCGCCAGGAATCGGCCACCGCGCGCCGGAGTTGGTTTGGCCGGCGTGACCGGAGCGGAAACCGGCGTTGGTTTCGCTGGCGTGACCGGGACCGAAGCCTGCGCTGGCGGTTTGCTGGCAGCGGTGCTGGGCACGGGAACCACCGCTGGCGTGACGGGAACGGGCTTGGGCTTGACAGCCGCTGGGCTGGCGGCGGGCGGCTTGACTGGCTCAGCCACATTGTTGCCAGCGTTGTCAGGCACGGGTTCGGCGACCGGTTGTGGCGCCGTCATGCCCGGATCAAGGGGCAAGCGGCGCGTCTCCACACCGGGTTCCGTGAGGGGCGGAATGCTCAGATCGACTTGCTGGGTGCGCGCGACTTCTTCTGGCGAATCCAACAACATCGGTACGAATATGACTGCCAGCGCAATGATCACGGCTGCGCCGACCAAGCGTTGACGTAGGGCGTCGTCCATATATGAGGCATCGGGAATCGCGAGACCGCCGAGTATAGGCCGCGCAGCGCCCAGCAAGCACAGGGCTGCGATTACGGGGTTACGGGGGTGCGAGTCAAACTGATGTGGTGCTCCATGGCTCTGGGCCGGCGCTGTGCGCTGACGCTGTTCCTGCATGGTGGGGGGAGACACGTTCGATCACAGAACGAATCCACCAAAGGCTCAGGCGCTGGGCCGCTGTGCGCTGATGCTTTTCCTGCGTGGTGGGTTTCCATGCATGCTCCGAGCGTTGCTACGGACCTACAGCAAGGGTGACTACCTCAGTTTGGCTTGCACCGCTTGATCAGTCTGGAACGGTTTCTAGACAACCTAAGGCGGCGGCCACGGTGAAAAACGAGCCAAAGATGAGCACTCGACCGCCAGGCCCTGCGCGACGATCGGCTTCGATCAACGCATCCGTCATGCGACTGCCCACTTCCACGGCGACCGATGGCCCCAGCAGCTCGCGCAATTGCGTGGCTTGATGTTCGGGTGCTGCTGCGCGTGCGGTAGCACCGCGCAAATCCACGACCAACCAAACATCGAACAAATCCGCGAGTGGCTGCGCGATGCCAGCGAGGTCTTTGTCGGCCAGGGCGGCGAACACTGCGACATTGTGAGGATTGCGATTGCTTTGCAGCCATTCAGCCAGGATGCGCGCGGCCTGCGGATTGTGGGCCACATCAACCCAAGTCTCGATTAGGCGCGGCAAGCGTTGCAGTCGACCCAATACCGACGCCGTCGCCACGCCGCGCGCCGCCGCCAGCGGATCAAAGGGCAAACGTTCGCCCAGCAGCCACCACGCCCAAATCGCTGCTGCCGCGTTGCGCTGCTGCACGGCAGAGGCCAGCTGGGGTGTAGGCACGCGCAAAAGACTGCCGTTGGGCAGCGGGCAATCCCATTCACCCGCGCTGGCCGGCTGCAATGGCGGCACCATCGCCAGGTCGGCGCCCAAGCGATGGACGACGTCGAGCACACTATCCGGAACCTGCAGATCGGCGACGACTGCGGGTCGGCCAGCGCGGAAAATGTGCGCCTTGTCCCACCCGATTGCCGCGCGCGTATCGCCTAAAAACTCTTGATGATCCAGATCCACGCTGGTCAAAATAGCCGCATCCGCGTCAATCAGATTAACCGCATCTAAGCGTCCACCCAAGCCGATTTCCAACACCGCGACATCCAGACCCGCATCGGCCAGCAGCAAAAAAGCCGCCAAGGTGCCAAATTCAAAATAACTGAGTGAAACCGCGCCACGCGCCGCATTAATACGTACAAACGCATCCACAAACGCTTGATCCTGTGCGTCCACGCCGGTGATATTGACGCGTTCGTTGTAGCGCAGTAAGTGCGGCGAGGTATAACTACCCACCCGATAGCCGGCGGCGGTGAGCATGCTGACTAGAAATGCCACCGTCGAGCCTTTGCCGTTGGTTCCACCGACCAGCACACATACCGGCGCGGGTCGCGGGCTCAGCAGCCTTTGATAAACCTCGCGCACCCGCTCTAAACCCAAGTCAATGGGGCGCGGATGCAGTTGCTCCAAATAACGCAGCCATGTCGCGAGGTCATCGGTGCGGCTAAGCATTCTTGAAGACCCCGCAGCGGCCGGTGCGCTGGTCAGTTCGGCTTGGGCTGGCGTAACAGGATCGCCAACATCGCCGCTAGCTTGTCACGTAATTCCCGGCGATCAACGATCAGGTCGAGCGCTCCTTTGTCGATCAGAAACTCGCTGCGCTGAAAACCTTCGGGGAGCGTTTCGCGCACCGTTTGCTCGATGACACGTGGACCCGCAAAGCCGATCAAGGCCTGCGGTTCAGCGAGATTCAAATCGCCCAACATGCCCAAACTGGCAGACACACCGCCGGTGGTGGGATGGGTGAGCACCGAAACAAAGGGCACGCCGACGCGTCGCATACGTGCTAGCGCAGCAGCGGTTTTCGACATTTGCATCAGCGAATAGAGCCCTTCTTGCATGCGCGCGCCGCCGGTGGCAGCAAAGTTAACCAAGGGTGCGCGTTCGTCCAAGGCCCGCTCGGCGGCACGGGTAAAACGCTCACCCACCACCGAACCCATGGAGCCGCCCATGAAAGCAAACTCAAATGCGCTCGCTATCAATACTCGACCTTTCAGCAAACCACGTGCCGACACCAAGGCGTCTTTTTCACCGGTCGCCCGTTGCGCGGCAATCAAGCGGTCACGATAGCGTTTGGAATCCCGAAACTTTAGCGCGTCAAACGGCGCCAGATTGGCATCGATTTCGCTGAAACTGCCGACATCAAACAGGGTTTCCAGCCGCTTGCGTGCGGACATCGCCATGTGATGTTTGCATTTAGGGCAGACGCGCAAATTGCGCTCTATTTCGGGCCCATACAAAACGGCGGCACACGCCGGGCATTTTTCCCAAAGTCCTTCTGGCACATTGCGCTTGGCGGTGCCTTCGGTGCGGATGCGCGCGGGCATCAATTTACTCAGCCAACTCATAGGGGCGGTGTTTTGTTAAATGGTGAGCGGTCAAGCACGCTGAGGAATTGCGTGAATAGCGGAAGACAAGTCAGGAACCGCGCTAAAGTGCGCGCAGCGCGTCCCGAATCGGCGGCAGGAATGATGCCACTCGCGCTTCAATTTCGGCGGCATCGGTTGCGCCCTGCAAATGTTCGACCAGCGCACTGCCAATCACGATAGCTTCGGCGTGCGCGCCCAATATGGCGGCGCTGGCAGCATCTTTTATCCCGAACCCGACCGCAATGGGCACAGCGCTCAAATCCCGCAACTCTTTCAAAGCACCGACGGCACTGGCGTGTTCCAAATGGCCGGCGCCGGTGATGCCTTTGAACGACACGTAATAGAGAAAACCACTGGCTTTCGCAGCAATCCGTAGCCGACGCTCCGGCGGCGTGGTCGGCGCCAACAAAAAGATCTGCCGCAGTTGCAGACGCGCCAAGGTTTCTTCGTATTCCCCCGACTCTTCAATTGGGCAATCGACCAGCAGCATGCCATCGGCGCCCGCGTCTGCGGCCGCTTGCGCAAAGCGTTCGAATCCGTAGCGTTCAATTGGATTCAAATAGCCCATTAGTACGACCGGCGTTCTGCTATCCGCGATGCGAAATTGCCTAACACTATCAATCACATGGGTCAAACCTACGTGCTTGAGCAGGGCGCGCTCGTTGGCTTTTTGGATGACCGGACCGTCGGCCATCGGGTCGGAAAACGGCATGCCCAGTTCGAGCAAATCCGCGCCGTGACGCACCAAAGCGTGCAATACCTCAACGGTCAGCGCCGGATCAGGATCGCCCGCGGTCACAAAGGTGATCAAGCCCGGCCGTGCGGATTCCTTGAGCGCTGCAAAACGCGCGTCGATGCGATTCATAGCGTCAATCCTTCCAGCCGTGCGATGGTGTTGACATCTTTGTCGCCGCGACCTGACAAGTTAATCAGCACGCGCTGATCTTTAGGCAAGCGCGCTGCCAGTTTTATTCCGTAGGCGATCGCGTGCGCGCTTTCGAGCGCCGACAAAATGCCCTCGGTAAGCGCCAATCGATGAAATGCGGCCAGCGCCTCGGTATCGGTAATGCCAACGTACTTGGCCCGGCCGCTGTCTTTCAACCAAGCGTGTTCTGGACCCACCCCTGGGTAATCTAGCCCCGCTGATACGGAATGGGTTTCAATAATCTGACCATCAGCGTCGGCGATCAAATAGGTGCGGTTACCATGCAGTACACCGGGCACGCCAGCCGACAGTGACGCTGCATGCCGACCGGTCTCAATGCCGTCACCCGCGGCTTCTACGCCATAAATGACCACGTCATCGTCATTCAAAAAAGGATGAAACAAGCCGATTGCATTGGACCCACCGCCTACGCAAGCGACTAACGCGTCTGGCAACTGGCCATATTCGTCGAGCATTTGGCGACGCGCTTCTAGCCCGACAATGGCATTGAAATCGCGCACTATTTTTGGATACGGATGGGGGCCGGCCACGGTGCCGATCATGTAAAAGGTGTGATCGACGTTGGTCACCCAATCGCGCAAAGCCTCGTTGAGGGCGTCTTTCAGGGTTTTCGATCCAGACTGCACGGGCACCACGGTCGCACCGAGCAGTTTCATCCGAAAGACATTGATCGCCTGTCGCTCAATATCCACCGCACCCATGTAGACCACGCATTCCAGACCCAAACGCGCGGCAATGGTAGCGCTGGCAACGCCATGCTGCCCGGCGCCCGTTTCAGCGATGATGCGGCGCTTGCCCATACGCTTGGCCAACAAACCCTGGCCCACCGTGTTGTTGATCTTATGCGCGCCGGTGTGATTGAGATCCTCGCGTTTCAGCAGGATTTGCGCGCCGCCGACTTCACGACTTAAGCGCTGCGCGTGATAAATCGGCGTGGGCCGGCCTATGTAGTGCTTGCGATCGTGCTCAAGCTCTGCAATGAACTGCGGGTCAATTCGATAGTGTTCGTACGCCGCGTTCAATTCGGCCAACGGCGCCATCAAGGTTTCAGCGACAAAACTGCCACCATAGGGACCAAAATGCCCGCGGGCATCTGGGTATGCGGCGTAATCGACGCGCTTAGTCGCGCCGTGGTTCTCGGCTTGCACGATCCACCTCATTCATGAATTTTTGCATGCGGTGCGGGCATTTGATGCCCGGCGCCGATTCGATTCCACTGGAAACGTCGACCGCGAACGGCCGCACTTGGGCGATGGCTAGCGCGACGTTTTCGGGCGTCAATCCGCCGGCTAGTATGATTTGACCGCCCAGTGATACCGGAATCGCCGACCAATCAAAACGCTCACCCGAGCCGCCTTGCTCACCACTGCGATGGGCGTCCAGCAGCACACCGCGCGAGCGAGCATAGCGGGCCGCTGCATAAAGCACGTCAACACCATCTCCCATCGCCAGCGCTTTGACATAAGGGCGCTTAAACTGCGCGCAGTATTCGGGTGATTCGGTGCCGTGAAACTGCAGCAGTTCCAAGGGTAGCGCCTCCAAGGTAGCAAACACCTGCGCCGCTGGAGCATCCATGAACAAGCCAACCGCCGCCACCAACGGCGGCATTGCGTTGACGATGCTGCAGGCCTGCGGCAGATCAACATGGCGTCGGCTACCCGGTACAAACACCAAACCGATCGCATCGACGCCCAAATCGACGGCTAGCGCAGCGTCGTCCGCTCGCGTGAAACCACAGAACTTGACCCTGATTCGCTTAGTCATGGAGCAGACGGCAAACAATGCTCAGCCGGCAAAGCAAATTCCTGTGGATAGCGCGCTGCCATAAAACACAAACCATGCGCGGCTGCCGTCGGCCCGGCTTTAGCGCGATCACGCAGTGCAAGTACCTGCGCAATCCAGGCCGGATCGCGCTCGCCACGCGCGACCATGAGCAAGCTGCCGACCAAGTTGCGAATCATGTGATGCAAGAAGGCATTCGCCTCAAAATGCAAATCCAATAGCTCACCTTGTTCAATAACCTCAATCCGATGCAAGGTGCGCACCGGCGAGTTCGCTTGGCAGGCAACCGTGCGAAAGCTGGTGAAATCGTGTTCGCCGATCAATGCCGGAATGGCGGCGCGCAACGCCTGCAAATCCAGGTTCTCACGCACCCATACGGCGTAACGTCCATCCATGGTTGGGCGCGTGGGGCGCAAAACAATCCGATAACGATAACTGCGGCGGCGCGCCGAATAACGCGCATGGAACTGCTCTACTACTGGACGTGCCCAGCGCACCGCAACATCGTCCGGCAAGCGCGAATTACAACCGAGTACCCAGGCGCGCTCGGTCCGTACCGATTCGCAATCGAAGTGCACAACCTGCCCCACTGCATGCACGCCGGTATCGGTACGGCCGGCGCAGATCACCGACACTGGCATGGCGGCCACAAAGGCCAGCGCACGTTCCACTGTGGATTGCACGGTTGGATCTTGCGGTTGCGTTTGCCAACCGAGAAAGTCGGTGCCGTCGTACTCGACTCCGAGCGCGTATCTGGGCATGCATTTGACCTGAATGCGACAGAATCAAGAAAAAGAGAAAGGCCGGTTTCCCGGCCTTTCGCGAAACTATTCTGCAGTTTAACTCAGCTCAGGTTCGCGAGCAGCTTACGGGCCTCGTCCTGCTGGGTCGCATTACCCTCGCCGATCACTTCTTCAAGCATGCTGCGGGCACCGTCTGGGTCGCCCATGTCCATGTAGGCACGCGCCAGATCCAGCTTGGTCGCCACCGCATCGTCACCAAACACGCCCAGATCACCTAGCTCGTCGTCCATAGCAGAGCTAGTTGGAGCCGCCGCTTCCAGGTGTGTATCGAACAACTTGGGCGATTCCATTGCCGCAAAGTCGATCTCAGGCAGATCCAGCGAGAACTCGGAATTTGCGGGTGCCGTTTTCGGTGCGGGAACTGGCGTCAATTCCATGACCGGTGTAAAGACTTTGGTCGTGGGTAAATCCAAGTCAAAATCGAAGCTGAGATCGTTGCTGGTGCTGGGCGCCACAACGGGTGCGGCGACAACCGGCGCAACTACCACAGGCTTCGGCGCGGGCTCGACACGTGCTACCGGGGCCTTGACGACTTCGATCGCTTCGGTGGACGAATCAAGATCGAAGTCAAAATCAAAGCTGGGTTCGGCCGCTGTTTGCAACAAGGGCTTTGCTGCTGGAGCAGCTTCGGCGCGCTCCTCGAAGGCCGAAAAGTCTAGGCCGCTGTCCAGGGGATCAGTGGCAACCTCAGGTTCTTCAAAATTCACTTCTGACGGCAGATCGTCGGTGCGCGCAAACATCGCGTGCCCGGGCAGAATGGTCGCGGCCAAGCGCACGGCTTCACGCCATTCCGGCTGGTCCTCACTGGCAATCTGTGCGCGCAGCCCACGCGCCGCACTCTCAAATTCAGTGGCATTGCGTCGACCGTGATAGAGCCGCAGCAAGTCCACCCGAGCGTGCAAGTCAGCCGGGCTCATTGCCACTTGATCGAGCAATGCTTCTTCTTCGGCATCACCGACGTCGAGCGGCGGTTGCTGAGCACGGTCTGGCGGGAAGAAGCCACCGTCCGCTGAATCCGACGGGCGCGGCGCAAATGCGTCGTCCGATTCGCCCTTGCGGCGGAACCGCGCGAACAGCAAGCCCAACAAGGCCAACACCGCCGCACCAATGCCGCCAAGTACCCAAGGATTACCGAACAATCCGCCATCCGTTTTGGCTGGCTCGGGAACGGGCTCTGGCTGCGGAGGCGCGGGCTCGACAACCGGCTGAGTGCTTGCCGATGTATCCGGCGCCGGTTCGGTAGGTTCTGTCGCTGTATTCGTATCCACTGGCGGAGTCACGTCCGCAGGCTTGGTGCCGTCCGGGTTCCAGATGTCAGGGGAAGGCTTGATGGGTTCATCGGCTGCAAAGCGCGGATCAAGCGCGGCAGCGGCTTCCGCCGTGGCTTTCGCCGCTGCGGCAGCTTCCGCTTCTGCCTTGGCGAGTGCCTCAGCCTCCGCTTTTGCGGCGGCTTCCACTTCAGCGCGAGCGAGCGCTTCAGCTTCGGCTTTCGCGGTGGCATCGGCCTGCGCTTGGGCAGCCGCTTCAGCTTCTGCCTTGGCAATCGCGGCGGTTTCTGCCCTGGCGGCGGCTGCGGCGGCGGCTTGTGCGCTTGCCGCATTGTCTTGTGCAGTGGCGGCCGTCGCTTGGGCAGCGGTGGCAGCCAACTTTGCGGCATCCGCGACCGCCTGCAGCTCGCGCATGCGCTTTTCAAGTTCCGCAGCACGCGTCTGCAGCGCTTTCAACTCGTCATTGCGCAAGGACAGGACCTTGTCCTGGTCAGCCTTGATCTTTTCCAAATCAGAAACGCGCGAGCGTAACTCGCTCACTTCCTGCCGCGAACTCTCCAGATCTTCTTGAGAGCGCAACAAATCCCCTTTCAGGTTCTTCACCTCTTCGCCACTTCGATCAAGCCCGGCATTGCCCGGTCGATCTGCGGCGCCTTGCTCTTCACCGGCGCGTGGGGGCAGAAGCTCGAGTCTTGATCCGGTCGACTCGGCGCTGGTCGTTGGCGCACGCAAGCTGTCACTGGCACCGGCATCTGCCAAACGGGTCGGCGCTGCCGCCTGCGCGCTTTGGTAACCGCGCCACACTTCATTCTGGCCGCGCACCGACTCGGAAGCTTCCGCTGGTGAGACGGCATCGATTTCGGCGCTGCTAGGAATACGCAAAATTGCGCCACGCTTCAGCGCGTTGATGTTTTGCTGGTAAAACGCATCAGGATTCATTCGCAACAGGGCGATCATGAACTTGTTCATGTCGCTGGCACCATCGGGACTGGTGGCCTGAGCGATTTCCCACAGTGTTTCACCCTGGCCAATGGGGCCGTATTCACCGGGCGCTGGTGGGATCGGTGCAGACGCTACCGGAGCTGGGGTCGGGGTCGGCGCCGCTGCAACTGCGGGCGTTGGCGCAGCCGCAACTGG
>CAZLSB010000080.1:0-14556 GCA_964561825.1 uncultured Xanthomonas sp. | reverse complement strand
TGCGTTCGTTTGAACAAACCGCGCGGCGCAATCCGCGCGGTTTTTTGTTGGATGCGGGGCGCCATGAAATCGTTCAGGCTGGGGCTTTCGCCCCCTTGATTCTGTTGGCTTTTCAGCAATTTCGCTCTTTTACTCATTGGGTGAGGCCTTGGCCTCACGCCCAACCAATCGGTCAGCGTTGCCGCCGTTTCCCGTGCACGTCGGTCTCTCAAACCCAGCGTTATTTGAGGGCTTAACGCCCGGCTTTTAGCGCTAATCGCCGACCCACTTCCCAGTACCTGTTGGCAACACCTGCGCGTCACGGCCATTGACAGCAGCGCGCTCAATTTACCCAAAACGCTTGCCATATTTTGCGCCTTGCGCGGTCAACGCAAGGCAAAAGCACAGAACGGCCTAAGGCTCCCAATGGCGTGCCAATCGAGGCCATAGCGCTAATTGAGAACCTGCAATGACCACGATTAACAGCTTTGCCCCGCAAATCCGCGCTGACGCGCGAATCCTGATTCTCGGCTCGATGCCCGGCGCAGCGTCGTTGGCGGCCGGCCAGTATTACGCCCATCCGCGCAACGCGTTTTGGCCGATTGTCTGCGCGTGGTGTGGAATTTCGCCCGAAATAGCTTACGCAAATCGCATTAGCGCCATGCATGACGCGCGAATCGGCGTGTGGGATGTGTTGGCGAGTTGCCAGCGACTCGGCAGCCTGGATTCCGCCATCACCCGCAACGCGGCGCAGCCCAATGACCTCATGGCGGTGTTGCAACGCTGCCCCACGCTAGAACGCGTCTGTTTCAACGGCGCCGCGGCGGCCGCATTTTATCGACGTCAGCGCTATGCCAATGGCGCTGTTGAATTGCTACGCCTGCCATCGACCAGCCCAGCACATACAATGCCGATCGCAGAGAAAATGCGGCTGTGGCATAAGGCTTTGAGGCTTTAGCAGCGCGCTACGCTCCACACCAGTCCAACGAGGAATCCAGGATGATCGAAAGTGGCGATGGCTGGTTTGTAGCCGATAACAACGGTTTGGCACGGGGTCCGCTGAGCCGCGCCGAACTGCAGGCACTGCGCGAAAGCGGCAAAATCGGCGACGAGCACTTGGTTTGGACGCTGCGGCAGGCCGAATGGGTGCCGTTGCGGCGTGCCTTGGGAATGGGGCAAACCATTGCCAGCGGTGCCGCGGGTGGGCGCGTGGCGCTGGCGCCATCGCGCCCGGCAGCGCCCGCGACAAAGCCGCCCGCGACAAAGCCGCCAGCGGCACCGTCGCCGGCCAAAATAGTCCAGCCACGGCAGAGCGACGCCGATTGGCGCAAACAACTCGGGCGCGAAGAGCCAGAGGCTGCCAAGGCGGCGGTCAAGGACGTCGGCCTCAAAGATTTGCAACAACGCGGCACGCGGGCCCGCGAAGGCCTGCGCCGCCTTCTGGCCCGCACTATCGACCTAGCCTTGCTAGGCGGCATCGGCTGGGCCCTGCTCAGTGCGATTGGCCTAAGCACTGGCTTGTGGACGCTGAAAAGCCCGCAGGCGGAAATGCAGTCCGGCACGATCGCCGCGTTGATCCTGTTGGTCGTAGCGGCATTGCCCCTTGAGGCTCTGTTGATCGGCCTATTGGGTTATACGCCCGGCCGAATGTTGCTCGGGTTACGCGTGGTGGACGCGCGTGACGCCGCCCCAGGCATTAGCGTGGCATTCAATCGATCGGCGCGGGTTGCGCTGATGGGGCAAGCGCTCCTGCTGCCGCCGTTTTCAATATTCGCGTACGCCGTTGCTTTCGGGACGCTGATTAGCAAAGGCCGCACCCACTGGGACGAGGCGCTGAATTTGCAAGTCAAAACCGCAGCGCTAACCCCTGACCGCTGGTGGCTCGCCCTCGCCGCCACCGGCATCGCCTGGGCATTGTTGTATGAAGGCGTTTGGATGCGACTTGCCTCTGAGTTGATGGCGAAGGTGTAGCTGGGCTTTTCAAAACGCATCTTTATTACAAATTGAAAGCATTTCAAGAAACAGGAGAAATAGGGATGAACAAAAAAATAAACAAGCGCGGGTGGTCGTTGCTAGTGGCGACAATTCTAGCAGGCATTATTCTCGGAGCGTCATTTGCTGCTTGCGCGCAGCAAGGGGTCAACGCCACTAAGGAGATTGTTGAAGAAGTCTTAAAGCGCAATTGGGACAAGTCGGCGACAGAGTATCCCAATGTAAAAGTCACGCTGACACTAAACGCGGCAAAGTTTGGCAAAGCCTACACAGCCACCGTTCAAGAGGTACAGGTAGAGGGTTTCCCCGAAGGTGCTATGGTTACTCCCGCCATAGTCGATTTTACGGTTCGAACCTATTATAACAGTGAGACTCAAGCATTGCGCCGAGTCCGAGAAGCCCGAGTCTATAAAGACAAGTTTGACGAGTGGGCGGTCATGACCGGTAGTGTAAGAGGAGAGGATACGACCACGAAGGAGCCAGCAGGGACAGGAGCCAGCAGGGACAGTCCAAGCGCGTGACCCCGATCTCATAGTGGGAAGCGTCGGGGGCGTGGATGTGTCGGCTGAAACGGTTAGAAAGGCCAGATCACCTGGCGAGGTATTTATTAAGCCGGCGATGGCGAAATACTTTGAGAGCCTGAAAGCTCTCATTACTCCTACTGAAGAAGAACTCGCACTCGGCGAGACCAATATTTGAGCCCGGATCGCGCAGATGGAGAAGGAGGGGAATAGCTCACTGAGCAGCGCGGATCCGAAATTCATTGCAAAGTTTCTGGCAGGCGGCTGGAAGTACAACGCTTACCTGTATAAAAACTTCGGGAGAGGGCGGTTGCTCTTTCAACAGGCGGGAATAGAGGCTTTTGACGCAACACACGAGTTTTTGAAGTACCTGGAGCGGGAGAAGTACTTCGAGTTACGGATGTCCATCCGGGAAGCCGTATTCGCATATTGGACACGTGATCAAGGCGCCTTTCTCATCAATGACGCCGAAACAATATCAAAATGGCGGGACATTCATAATCTTGGAAAGTAACGGAGCAAAGTCCCTACCGACATTGCGTCCCTACGGGACGGGGTTTTTCGATGCACTCTTCCACCTTCGACCGGCATTAATTTCTGCTGCAGAAGTACCGATCGAAAAGGCCCGGAAAATGGGACTGTCTTGGCTGCTCAGCAGTTAGGCACAATGCCGAGCCTTTTTTGAGCAAGGTGGTGGGCAGTGGCGACTGACCAAAATTTTTTGATTCATCGAGAGGTCAAGCGCGCCCCGCGTGAATCAGAGTTTCCGCGGGTTCAATCCGGCACCACCAAACGATCGCTTTGCAACAGGATGGCGTCGCTGCCGGGGTCGCTGCGCAGTTCACCGAGGTGGGCGGCGGTCAAGGTGATGGCGCTGCCATCTTGTGCGCTGCCGCGCCGTTGGCTGCGCACTACTTGGCTGGGGGCGGGTGGCGCGGCGCCGTCTAGGTGGGCGCTGATTTGGTCTAAGGCTTGGTAGAAATACGGTAGCAGTGGCACGTGGCGCGCGGCGTACACCGGTTGCATCAAAAACGCGTCGAAATGTTGGGCGTTTTCGATTTCCCAATAGGACAGGCGGGTCGCGCCTTTACGCAAGGCGAGTTCCACATAGGGCCGCGCGGTGGCGCCGACCGCAATCAAACCGTCTTCGCGGCCGTGGATGAGCACCACCGGCCGCTGCGCGATGTTAGCGCTGGCGCGGATTTCGGATTCGCCCTGGCGCATGCGCTCACCGAGTGGGCTTGCCGATTCGTAGGTCTCGCGCAAGCAGCTGATGCCGGCCAAACTGGGGTCGGCGGGGTCGCCCTTTGGCCCTATCAGTTGCAGGCCCGCGGTAGGCGCGACACCAGACGATGTGGCAAACCATTGCGCGCGTTCTGCATCAGTGGCGACGCGTGGTTGGGCATCGGCACCGAGCAGTGCGAATCGGTATCCGCAGACTTGCTCATCGGCGCCGGCGCGGGCGTAACTTTGGCTGTAGGTCACGGCCACCGCGCGCCATAAATCGGCCACGATATTGGTGGCATTGTTGGCCAACGCGGCTTCCGGAAAGCCCAAAGCGCGCAGCCGTGCATAGGCGCCGCGCGCCTGCGCATCGATATCCACCCCTTCAATCCAACCGCGCGCTAGCAATGTTTGACAGCGCGCCTGAAACTCGCGGGTGCGCAAGGCCAAAAAGTTGGCCAGCGGGGTGCTAGCCAATTGCGGCAGCAGTTGGGCGCAAGGTGCCAATAGCGCCGCCTGCATGGCGTAATCGAGCAAACTGGGCACGCCTGGCACGCTGATTTGCGGTGCGGCAGCGACCACCGCATCAATCAGCCCCTCTTTGTCCTCCTCAAGCGCATGCAAGACCGCACCGCCGCCGTTGGAAATACTAGCGGCGATGACGCGCGTGTTATCCGCGCGAAAACGTTTGCCGGGATAGTGTTGCTCTAAAACCATCAGCGCGAAACGCGCGGCAGACAGCGTCATGCGGCCCCAATGGGCTTCCGGGTGATCCTTGGAATGGGCGTGTTTGACCGCCACACCGCGCACCGCGCCTGTGGTTGGCGGCGTTGCCTCCGCATTGAAGCCAGCTTGCGGGCCGGGCGCCACCAATTCGCCGTCGATGGACATGCCGATGCCCTGATCGAGGTCGTAAAAGCCGGTGCCGGCGCCTTTGTCGGTGTAAACCACCGCGCAGCCGTGGGTCAAACCCCAGGCTCCCGCCGTCGCCAACGCACCATAAATGCCACGCGAACCGGAAACCGGCGCAACCAGCACGCAGGGTTTCTCAGGATTAAAGCTATCCGGAATGTGCACCAATACGCCATGCGGCTGCCACAAACCCACTTCACCGAGCCACGCTTTCACCTCAATGCCCGGTACCGCCGCGACTTGCCCATATAAGCTGCCGTAACCGCCCGCTGCCGACAAGTCGGCAATAGAACGCCAATTGTTGTAATAGGCTAGGCGCCGACGACCATCGGCATCGGCGCTGACCTTGGGTGCCACGCTATTGGCCAATCCCGCTAAACCCAGGCCCGCAGTCAATAAATCCGTGCTGCGCGTTTCTTGCGATACCAGTTGGCGTTCGCTTTGTGGCGTTGTAGATGGCATGGTCGCGCAAGCTCCGAGTGACAGCGACAGCAAAAGTGGCGAGATACGCATGGTCACGTGGTCGGTCGATAATCGCTTGATGTTAGCAAGCGGACCACCGCCGCGGTCATTGGTCGATGGGGTTAAACGCCCAGTTCAAGACCACAATCGCGATAAAAGCGAGCGCAGCGCCAGCGGCTTGATCGGTTTATGCAGTAGATGGATTTCGTGTTCGGCGGCCAGTGCGCGCAGTTCTGGGCCGTGGTCGGCACTGACCAGGATGGCCGGGCAATTGCCGAATTGTTCGCGTAAGCGCTCGCGCAATTGGATGCCGGTGTCACCGTCGTCTAAGTGATAGTCGAAAATCCAGGCGTCCACCTTCGCGTGAGCTAGCACGGTGCGCGCTTCTTGCGCATTGCTCGCCGTCTTTACATCGATCCCCCAGCCACCCAGCAAGGTTGCCAATGCCCGCAAGCCGGCCGGTTCGTTGTCCACTGCCAACACGCAGTGGCCGCTGGCGAAGGGTCGTGGTGCAGCCACCGGCTGCGTCGGCAGCAGTGGGATCGGCGCCGCGCTGGGGATGAGCACACCGATCAAGGTGCCACGTCCCGGCATGCTGCGCAGCGTAATCGGGTGGCCGAGGAGCCGCGTAATGCGCGCGGCAATCGCCAATCCCAGGCCTAATCCTTCCGGCGCTGCCTCGCGCGCCGACGGCAAGCGCTGAAACTCCTCAAAAATACGCTCGCGATCAGCTGCTGCGATGCCGGGACCGGTATCGCCAACCAGGAATTCCACGCCGCCCGGTCGCCTGCGTAAACCAATCAGCACTTCTCCGTGTTGCGTGTAACGCAGCGCGTTGGCGACGAAGTTCTGCAACACGCGGCGCAGTAATTGCGGATCACTGAGCAACCACATGCGCGAGGGCACGGTCGCTAGGCTTAAGCCGCGTTCGCGCGCCATCACGCCAAATTCGGTGGTCAGCGTATCGAGTAATTCCGCGGCGGGGAACGCACGCACGCGCGGCGTCAGCCCGCCGGCGTCCAAACGGGACAAGTCGAGCAAACCGGCCAGCAGCGTTTCCGTGCTGCTCAAGGCGCTGGCAATGTTTTGCACCGCCGGGCGGTACTCGCCGTGTTTGAGCTGCTGCGCCAAGGCATGGGTAAACAAGTTGGCCGCGTTCAGCGGTTGCAGCAAATCGTGGCTGATCGCCGCCAAAAACCGCGTTTTCGCCTGGTTGGCGCGTTCGGCCTCGGTGGTCGCCTCGCGCAACTCACGGGTGCGCGACTCCACCCTGGCCTCCAGTGTTTCGTTCGCGGTGGTTAAATCGGCTTCGGCGCGGCGAAACGCGCTGATATCCGTGTAAGTAGTCACAAAACCGCCGCTGGCGATGGGGTTGCCGCGAATTTCGATGACCACACCATTAGGCCAGCGGCGTTCGAATACATAAGCAGAACCGGATTTCAGATAGTCCAAGCGACGCTGCACCAAAGAGTCGATCGCACCCGGACCCAGCAAACCGCGTTCGGCGTTGAAGCGAAACAAATCGGCCACCGATCGGCCCACCACCAGATAGCCAACCGGATAACCGATCAACTGTTGGTAACCTTGATTCCAGGCGACCAGACGCTGCGATCCATCGATCACCGCGATGCCCTGGCTGAGGTTGGCCAATGCGGTATCCAAAATGGCGTGACTGAAGGACACCGCCTCACGCGCCTCGCCCACCACCTGGGTCATGGCTTGTAGTTCACCACGCGCACCGCGCCGCGCCGCATCCAGTAACAACTTGGCCGAGGCCGCGCCCACCAGCGACGACAATTCCAGTTCGACTGCGGTGAGCGCGCCATCATCGGCGCTGCGCGCGTCGTCACCGTCCACGCGCAGACCGATCAATGCCAATACGCGATCACTATCGAGCAGGCGCCCGGCCACTTCACGCAATTCGGCGCGCGTCAGTGGTCGGTCATGGCTGGCGTTCGCGACGCGGTGACTATCGTTGCGCGACACCCACACCAAGGCCAGCATGTTGACTGACAAACTCCACAACACGCCATGGGTGAGCGCATCCAAACCACCCAAGCCAAACAAGGCATGCGGCGCCAAAAAGCCGATGCCAAACAAGCCGTCCGCCAGCCACAAGGCGTGCCCCACGCCTAGTGCCAGCGCCGGCAATAACAGCGTAAATGCCCACATGGCCGAACCGGCTAACAAGCCGGCCAGCACGCCGCGACGACTGGCGCCAGGCCAGTAGAGCGCCGCCAAAACCGCCGGCGCGAGTTGCGCGAGTGCCGCAAATGCAATCGCGCCGACATCGGCCAAGGCCTCACTAGCGCCAATCAGCCGCGAATACAAATAAGCGGCGGCAATCACCGCAACGATGACCGCGCGCCGTTGCCACAGCACGCGCATGCGCAAATCGCCGCCACGTGGCAATAACAGCGGCGTCAGCCAATGATTGCCGACCATGATGCCCAAGGTCAGCGTGGCCATCACCACCATGCCGGTCGCCGCACTCATGCCCCCCAGAAACGCCAAAATCGCCAAGGGTTCTGCGCCAGACTGCAAGGGCAAACCGAGCACGTACAAATCAGAAGGCACCGCACTGCCAGCCAGCAACAGCTGTCCAGCCCAGGCGAGCGGCAGCAAAAATACGCTGATCAACAATAAGTACAGCGGGAACAGCCAGCGGGCGCTGCGCACATGCTGTGCATCGCGGCACTCGACCACGGCCAAATGAAACTGATGTGGCAATGAGAACATCGCCAGCGCGCCGAGCAAAACCAAGGTGAGGAAGTTGCTGCCCGGTGGCGTCGGTGCGGGCAAAACCTGCGCGGCGCGCGCTAGGTCCCAAGGCCCGTCATGCAACACAAAAACCGCATACACGCCGACGGCCAACAGCGCGACTAGCTTAATCAGCGATTCAAACGCCATCGCCAGCACTACGCCATGCGCGCTGGCGCTGGTGCGCCGCGTGCCAAAAACCATCGCAAACAAAGCCATCAACACCGCGGCGGGCGCCGCGCTGTCTTGCCAACCGTTGGGTGTGCCAAACAGCGCGCCAGCGAGCAGATCAAAACTCTGTGCGACCGCCTTCAGTTGCAGCGCGATGTAGGGCACCAGTCCGATCAGCGCAATAGCGGTCGCCAAGGCGGCAATACCGGCACTCTTCTCAAAACGCGAAGCCAGCAGATCGGCGATCGACGTGCTGTTACGCGCCCGCGCCTCCGCGACCAAACGCACCAACAGCGGCCACGCGAACACATACAACAAGATGGTGCCGACAAAGGTCGGCGGCACCCACCAGCCATGCCGTATGGCTTGGGTCACGGTGCCGTAGAAGGTCCATGAGGTGCAATACACCGCCAAAGACAGCGAATAGATCCATGCCCAACGGCGCGAGAATCCTTGCGGTCGACGTTCGCCGTAAACGGCAGCAGCAAACAATAAGCCGACCCACAGCAAAGCGCCTGCAATGAGCAATACGCCTGGGTTCATAGCGCTAGCAGCCCCTCGGGATACGCAAGCCCGAGACGCACGTTCAGACCGCCTCGATCTGCCGAGCTGGGTCGGTGAGTTCCAGTTGCCGCAACAGCACGCCCGCCTGGGTGCGATTGCGCGCGCCCAGTTTCTCGAAAATCGCTTGCAAATGCGCTTTGACGGTGCGCTCTTGGATACCCAGCGCGTCGGCAATCTGCTTGTTGAGCTTGCCCTGCGCCACTAACTCGATCACTCGAAACTGTTGCGGCGTGAGCGTCGCTAAACGTCGCGATAGGTCTTTGTCGATCTGCGAAGCGCTGCTCGGCCGACCGCGCACCGCGGGCGGCACCCAGGTTTGACAGGCAAACACGGCCTGCAGCGCAGCGCCGATTTCTTCCAGCGACGCGCTTTTGGGGATAAACGCCTGTGCGCCAAAATCCATCGCCCGCGCGATTACCGAAGGATCATCGTTCGCCGAGATCATCGCCACCGCGACCGCCGGATGACGACCGCGAATGGACGCCAAACCCGCCAATCCGTGGCTGCCGGGCATATGCAGATCAAGCAATACCAAGTCGGTATCGGGATTGGCGTCTAGCCAGGCATGCACGGCGTCCAAGTTAGACGCCTCCACCAAATTGGCGCCGGGCACCAACTCACGCAAGGACTGCGTCAAGGCCGCCCGAAACAAGGGGTGGTCATCGGCGATCAAAATGCGGGTCATCGGGGCAGGGGTATCCACAGCGCAAGCTTACACGGAGGGGAAGCGGTCGCGGAGCTGAACCTTGCCCTTTACGGCTAAACAAAACGGCCCTGCGCTGGGCAGGGCCGCAAGGTGCATCAGAACTCGTAACTGGCGGTCATCGACACGGTGCGCGGGGCGCCGTAGAAGCCGGTCAAGATACCCAGCGCTGCGATGTTGTAGCCAGTGGTACGGTATTCCTGGTCAGCCAGATTATTGCCTTCCAGCGCCACTTTCCATTGGTCATTCACCTGCCAGATTACGCTGGCATTCCACAATCCGTAGCCGTCTTGGGCAATTGCTTCCGACAAATCGGTGGTTGGATACACTTTGTCTTGATAGCTATACCCCACGCGACTGCGTATTTCGCCGCCACTGGCCAGCGGATGTAGATACTGCAAGGACACGGCGCCGGAAAACTTTGGCGCGTTGGTGAACTTCTGCACAGCAGCGACATTGACGCCACGGCTGATGTACTCGTCGTATTCCGCGTCCAGCCAGCCCAAATTACCTTGTAATACCCACTGTTCGCTCAGCTGGCCAAACAACTCCAGTTCAATACCCTGCACGGTTGCGGCGCCCGCATTGGTAAAGTCGCCGAAGAAGGCCGGTGGATTGCTGTTCGGAACGGTCGTGAAGATCGACAGCTGAATATCTTTGTAATCGCTATAGAAATACGCTGCATTTAAGAACCAGCTCTGATCGGCAAAAGCCATTTTGGCGCCGAGTTCGAAGGTAGTCAACTTTTCATCATCGAAGGGCAGGCCAGAAGCCGGCATCGCCGAAATATTGGCGCGAATATTAAATCCGCCACTCTTGAAACCACGCGAGATCAAACCATACAAAAGCGTGTCGTCGTTGGCTTGATAGTCAAGTGATACCTTCGGTGAGAAGTTAGTGAACTTCACCGAGTCATTCAGATCAGAAACCGTTGCCAGCGGAATAGTGAAATTCGCATTACGGAAAGTCTGGTTTAAGATATCGACGGTTTTTTCTTCGCTGGTCCAGCGGCCGCCAAAAGTGAGCGCCCACTGATCGCTGAATCGATAAGTGCCTTCACCGTAAAACGCAATGGAGTCGGTATCAACTTGGCCATTGGTATTACCAAAGGACAGATTGAAGAAGTTATTGAGCACCGTGCCACCGGCTTCACCTTGGAACCAATATAAACCGGCCACGCCAGTAAAAGCGCCACCATTATCAAAGTTAAGCTGGAATTCCTGGCTGAACTGTTTGTCGCTATAGAGCGCTTTGACGTCTGCAATGATATTCGGCAAGGTATCAAAATCGATATTCGTTTCGGTATCTGATTCGCGCTGCGCGGTCACCGATTTCAGCGACCAGTCGTCGTTCAATTTGAAATCCAAGGTCAGGCCGTAACCGTCCATGGTGGTGTCGTTGACATTGGGCATGCCATTGCGTACGTCATACCGATCGCCGAGCGGCAAGCTCGTTGGTGCAAAACGATTGACGCCCAGCATGGCTGCGCCGCGCACCGCCGAGGCATCGTCGATATGGTCTGCGGTGAATTGCAAGCTCCACACATCGCTACCGATATAACCCAGCGTGAAACGAGCGGCGACCATTTCCTTGTCGCTGACGTCTTGCCCGGTGCGCACATTTTCGCCGTAACCATCGCGGGTCAAATTGGCGCCCGCAAAGCGTGCCACCCAACCGGACTCACCGAGCGGCACATTGACGCCCACTTTCACGTCTTGCTGGTTGTAGGAGCCTAGCGTGACGCTGGCGCGACCGCCGAAGCTATCTTCCAGCGGACGCGAGACGTACTTGATGGCGCCACCGACGGTGTTTTTGCCGTACAGCGACCCTTGTGGTCCACGCAGCACTTCGATGCGCGCCACATCAAACACATCCAGCAAGGCGCCCTGCGGACGGGCAATGTAAACATCATCCAAATAGATGCCAACGCCCGGATCCACGCCCCACAAGGGATCGGCCTGTCCCACGCCACGAATGTACGCGGTAATGGTGCTAGACGAGCCGCGCGCAGCGTAAACGGTGAGATTGGGGACTTGCGCGTCCAGATCGGAGAGATCTTCAATGTTGAAGTCTTCCAATTTTTGCTCACTAAACGCGGTGACCGCGATGGGCACTTCCTGCAAGGTCTCTTCGCGTTTGCGCGCGGTGACGGTAATGGTGCCCAATTGCGCAGCTTCCGATTTATCGGCCTCTGGCGCTTCCTGGGCATGCAGGGTTGCAACGGGCAGCGCTGCAAGCGCGACAGTGAGCGCAAACGCTAGACGATTGGGCTTCAGCAACATGGTGGCGATCCTCCCCTTCAAGACGGCAGTACGACGATGGTCGAAGGCTAGGCGCCAACAGCACGGCCGCACAGTTGTCCATTGGTACAGGCCGCGGTGCCTGGATTGCCGCGGAGCGCACCGTTCTAGGATCATTGCCACTTCTCGCGGCGCGTGCCTCGCAATGACCCATCAACGACTTACGATATCCGTTCATGGAGAGAGCAGCAGCCTGTGGGAGCGAGCTTGCTCGCGATCCTTTGCTTTTCGTATTTCATCAGCGCCGTGCGCAAGCGCACTCCCACAAGCGCTTAAGTATCAACCTCGCCGCACTGACCCGCGGCTGGATCACCACATCACTTTGACTCGCACCCCAAACCCACCGTCCGTGCCCGTCAAAGCGCATCTCATGCCATCATCCGCGTATGAGCGCCGAGCATATTCCTGAGATTCCGGGTTACCACGTCCTGCAACCGTTGGGGCGGGGTGGCATGGCGTCGGTTTACTTGGCGATTCAAGAGTCCGTGGACCGCGAAGTGGCGCTGAAAATCATGGCGCCGCAGCTGTCTTTGGATCCGAGTTTCGGCGAACGCTTCCTGCGCGAGGCCAGAATCGCCGCCAAACTGCACCACCGGCATGTGGTCAGCATTTTTGATGTTGGCGTGCACAACGGATTTCACTACTGCACGATGGAATACATGCCGGGCGGGCCGGTGATGCGTCGCGGCTCACCGCCGTTGGCGCTTAAACCGGCACTGCGTTGTGTGCGCGAAATTGCGCTAGCGCTGAATTACGCGCAAGGCAAGGGCTTCATTCACCGCGACGTGAAACCCGACAATATTCTGTTGCGCGAGGATGGCTCGTGCGTGCTGGGCGATTTTGGTATCGCGCGCGCCGCGGATTCCGGCACGATGATGACCAAAGCCGGATCGGTGGTTGGCACGCCGTATTACATGAGCCCGGAGCAACTGCGCGGTCGAGAAATTGATGGTCGCGCCGATTTGTACAGTCTGGGCGTGGTGTTTTTTCAGTTGGTGACCGGCAAAGTGCCCTTCGAAGCCAGTGATTCTCTGGCGATCGGCATTATGCATATGACCGCGCCGTTGCCGCAGTTGCCCAGTGAGTACCGAATGCTGCAACCGGTGCTCGATCGTATGCTCGCCAAAGAGCCGGGTGATCGTTACCAGACTGGCGCGGAAATCGAAGCCGCGCTCGGCGAAATTGAAAAACGCATGGCGTCCGGTCGTAACGATCCACCTGCAAAGAAGCCCGCGGAGACACCGCCGCCCGCGGTTCCACCGCGCCGGGAGTCTCGCACTGCCGGTTACGACACCCAGGGCAGTTTGCGTACCGAGCCCAAGCTGGGGCAAATCGACGTAGCGGATGACGCGATGCGCGCCACGCCACGCCCCCAGAATCAAACCTCCAAGCTGCAAGCCGCACCTGTCAGTCAGCCGGGGTCGCGTCGGCCAATGGGCTGGATAGTGGCGATCGCCGCGCTGGTCGGTGTCGGCATTTGGCAAGAGCCGCTGATCAGCAGTTGGTTGCAACCCAAACCCGACAGCGCGCAGAACCCGTCGGAGCGTGCCGATCAGGCGCTGGACAAAGGGGATTTGTTTGGCGATTCCGGGCTCGACGCGCTGTCACTTTACGCAGCCGCGCTGCAAATGGACGCGGCCGATCAGCGTGCCATTGCCGGTTTAACCAAAACGATCAATGCGCTGCACGCACAGCTGGCCGCGGCGCAACCGATTGATCAAGCCAAAGTCGCTTCGATAATCGAACGCTTGCGCAAACTTCCGCCCGTGTACAAACAAGCCGAGCGCTTCCAGGCACTGTTGGATAGCGCCAATGCAAAACCTGACCCTGGCGCGCTCGCCGCGCAGGCGGCCAATGCGGATTTGCAAGCCGCTCAGCGCGCTGAGAGCAGCGGGCAACTGGATGGAGCTTCCGGTGCCTTGGCGCGTTTTGCGGCGGCGCAATCATTGGATCCCGCCAACGAACAAGCACGCCGTGGCGTTGAGCGGGTCGCTGGCGCCTTAGCCGCGCAGGCACAAACCTATTTGGCGGCTGGTGATTTGGCCTCGGCCGAACGATTGTATCGGGAACTCGCGGCGCTGCCAGCGCTTGGCGAATTGGCTGCAGCGTTGAAGAAAGACCTAGCCGCGAAACAAGCAGCCGTTAGCGGGCAACAAAAAATCCCTAGTTTACTGGCTGAGGCGAGTCGCTTGGCCAATCAGGGTCGCTGGGTTGAGCCTGCGGGTGCAAGCGCCGCCGATCGCTATCGAGCGGTACTGGCAATTGACGCTAAAAACGCCGCGGCGCAGCGCGGTCTGACGCAAGCGGCTAATGCCGCACTCAGCCAATTTGATAGCGCCTTGGCCGCGCGTGACTTCGATCGCGCCGGCCGGCTGTTGAAGCGAGTGCAGAGCTTCGCGCCGCGCGCCAATGGGCTGAACGATGCCAAAGAACGGCTGGACCGCGCGAAGGCAAGCATCACGCCAGACAAACAAATTGCGCATGACAAGTTAATCGCCGAAGGCCAGCAGGCGCTGGCGAGTGACCAGCTGTTAGAACCGGTCGGCGACGCCGCCTACGACAAGTTTCGCGGCGCGCTGGCTATTGATCCGCGCAGCACAGCGGCGCGTGCCGGGATGGACCGCATCGCACAAGCCTTGCGCCAGCGTATCGACGAAAATTTGGCAGCGGGTCGCGCGACTAAGGCGGATGCTAATTTGGCCGCGCTAGAAACCGTGGCGCCGCTGTTTACGGGCGTTCCCGAGCTGAAACGACGGATCGCTGAGGCGTACGCGAAAAATGGCCTACGCTCGCTGGAGCGTGGTTCCGTTGCCGATGCGCGATCGGATTTGAACGAGGCCGAGCGGCTTGATCCCAATGAGCCAAGCGTCGTCAGACTGCGCTCCGAGTTAGTCGGCCGATAATCCTTCTGCTTAGCAGCCTGTCGGACTTTGCGCGTGAGATGCGTTGTGTGGCTTAAGCGGATGCA
>CAZLSB010000079.1:0-14644 GCA_964561825.1 uncultured Xanthomonas sp. | reverse complement strand
CCTAAGCGCGGCACGATTGGACGCTTAGCCAAGCGACGTCGTCGCGCGAGGCCTGCCCGGCGCTGACCAGATCCACTCGGGTGGGTTCACGGGCAGGCCGCGGCAATCCAGCGTCGTGCCTTGCTTGCCGCGGCGCGCACCGTTCGAAGATTTCTCTCAGCTGGCCGTATTTTGCTCGACCGCTTCGGGATTGAGCAATTCGCCCTCGCGATTGGGTTTGACCAGCGGCGTGGGCAGCATACGGTCGCGATTTTTGCTGCCGTTCAATCCCGCGCTGGGCAGATTGCCGTACATCAGCCCCCGGCCGGCCGCGGCGCTACCAGCGGCGATTTCCAGCGCGAAACGCTCGGCGTCTCGGGAGCGAATTTCAGCGGCGATTTCTGCCGCTTCACTGGCCGATGCACCCAATTCGATGAGTGCCAGTTCGCCAAAGCGCATCGCCGACTCGAAAGTTTCACGGATTTGCACGTCCACGCCAGCGACCACCAACTCGCGTGCATGTTGGCGATCAAACGCGCGCACCAGCAACTTGGCTTGCGGAAAAGCCGCTCGCGCCAGTTCAACCACGCGGCTGGTGCGCTCGCGGCCGTCCATGCACACGGCAATCGCGCGCGCCCGGCCTGCGCCTGAGGCTTGCAACACGTCCAGGCGCGTCGCGTCACCGAAATACACCTTAAAACCGAAGTTTCCGGCGCTGCGGATCATGTCGATATCGTGATCAATGATGCTGACTTCTACGCCGCGCGCTAACAATGCTTGGCTGACCACTTGGCCAAAACGACCAAAACCAATGATCAGAACGCTGCCGCTCAACCCGTCGGCGACATCAATACCGTTCATATCGGCGGCCATCGCCGGCTTGAAACGCTGCAGCAGCAATACGACCAGTGGCGTGAGCACCATCGACAGCACCACGATGGCGGTGAGATTGGCGTTCACCCGCGCATCGATCAGCCCGCTGCCGGCCGCAGCTGCATACAGCACGAACGCGAACTCACCGCCTTGGGCCATCAACACCGCGCGATCCAAGGCTTCCGCGTGCCCACTGCGGGCCATTCTTGCCACCGCATAAATGCACACCGCTTTGGCCAGCATCATGGCCGGCACCGCAGCGGCGATCAGCTGCCAGTTGGCCGCGACCACGGCCAAATCCAGCGACATGCCGACAGCGAGAAAGAACAAACCCAGCAACAAACCGCGGAACGGCTCTACATCCGCCTCAAGCTGGTGGCGGAAGGTCGATTCAGACAGCAATACGCCAGCCATAAAGGCGCCCATCGCCATCGACAAACCGCCGGCTTGCAGCAGCAGCGCCGAGCCCAGCACCACCAGCAAGGCCGCCGCCGTCATCACCTCGCGCCCGCCGGCTTTGGCCAGCAGCCTAAACATCGGGTTGAGCAGCCACATGCCGGCAATGAGCAATCCCGCCAAGGCGCCAGTCCCGAGCAGCACGCTTTGCCAAACCGGCGCGGCGTGTGCCGTGCCGCTGACCGGCGCCAAAAAAGCCACCAGCGCCAACAGCGGCACGATCAGCAGATCCTCAAATAACAGCACCGAGACCATTTTCTGACCCGGCGGCAAGGCGATGTCACCGCGCTCGGCCAACAGTTGCATCACGATGGCGGTGGAGGTCAGCACGAATCCAGCGCCACCAATGAAAGCCACCGTCGGGCTGAAACCAAAAGCCAAACCAACACCGGTCAGCGCGAGTAACGCCAAACCCACTTGCAAGGCGCCCAAGCCGAAGATTTGCCGACGCAGATGCCATAAATGCGAGGGGCGCATTTCCAGGCCGATGATGAATAAAAACATCACCACACCCAATTCGGCGGTATGCAAAATGGCGGCGGGATCGGCGAATAATTTCAAACCAAATGGCCCGACCACCAAACCCGCGGCCAGATAACCCAGCACCGAACCCAAGCCCAGCCGTCTAAACAAGGGCACTGCGACCACCGCAGCGCCAAGCAGGACGACCACACTGGTCAGAGAGATTGCAGCACCTTCGACGGCCATACGCTCGTGCCCCCGGTTAGCTATGCGCCAACGCAAAGTCCAGCGCCGCACAAACCGCGGCTACTTGGGCCGCGTTGCACTGTTCGGCGCTGGCACGCGGGCTGTCGGGATAGACTTCGGTGGTGGTCTTAAAGGGCGCGTCGGTGACGCCGCCACACAGTCCAAGTTCTCTGAGCGGATAGCGAATGACGCCCGCTGCAACCACCGTCGAGCCGATGATCTGTCCATCGCGATCAGCCGGGGCGATGTGGGTGATCTGCGCCACCGCGTCAATGATGGCCTGTTGGAACTCGGGCTGCGGCCGCGCACTGTCGTCGACCAGATAAAAACCATCCGGAATCTCACCGGGAACAAAGGGTTTGCCATCGCGCGCGGCCAGCGCCGGTCGAAACTCAGATTCGTCGCTATCGGTGGTCTCGTGCAGATCAATGTGCACCCGCACCCGCACATTGGCGAGCAGTTGCATCAACGCCGCCGCCTCTGGCGCAGGGCTTGGCGTGCTAAAGGACCGATTGGGATCAACGGCATGCGCGTTCCAGCGCGCGATTCGCTCGTAGGCCCAAGGACTGATACACGGCGCCACCAGCAAATTGACGAGGCCCGCATAGTTGGCCGCCTGTAGCTCAACAAAACCCAATGCGCCAAACACGCCGCTGGTTTCGTAACCATGCACCCCACCGGTCACCAGCGCACACGGCAATTGGGCGTCCCAATCGCGGCTTTTGATTGCCAACAGCGGATAGCGAATATCTTCATCCAAGGCGCCGTACTCAAACACGTCAAAACGCGAGCGCAACTGATCGATGACACGGACTACATCCTCCTCATAACTGCGCTTGGGCGACTGCTGCGAACGCCACAGGGCGACTTCCGCCGCGCCCCAAGGAAGTCCTGGCGTGCCAATAGGATAGGGTGCAGTCGGCATGATCAATCTCTCTCGAATTCTCAGGGATAGCTGAAAGGCGCGTCCAAAGTAAGCGGGCGCATCAACGCGCCGTCAGCCAGAAAGTAACTGGGCCGTCATTGGTCAGCGATACCTGCATGTGGGCGCCGAACTGGCCACTGGCCACCAGCGGGTGACGGGCACGCGCGCGCAGCAATAAATAGTCGAACCAGCGCCGTCCGTCTTCCGGACTGGCGGCCGGTGTAAAGCTGGCGCGCATGCCTTTTTGGGTATCGGCGGCCAGCGTGAATTGGGAAACCAGCAGCAAATCGCCGCCGATATCGGTCAACGATCGATTCATCTTGCCAGCGTCGTCTTCGAAAATGCGGTAGCCGAGTATGCGATCCAACAGGCGATCAGCCTGGACAGCGCCGTCATCACGTTCAACCGCAACCAGAGCCAGAATGCCACGCCCAATCGCCCCAACGGTTTGGCCGCTGACGACGACACTGGCAGTGGATACGCGTTGAATGAGGGTGATCATTGATTGGAGTGTGTTCTGGCCAGCCCGCCACAGCGCGACCGCGTTTGCCTCAAGAGCCGAGTCGTTGCGGTGGCAACGGCAGCGTCACGATTTTCTCGCCGGTTTGGCCGTCGCGAATGGCCGCGGGGCCGCGGGTGGCGACTTCTTCAATGCGCACGATGCTGTGCATGGGCAGATGCAGCACCTTAGTGCTGGAAAACTCTTCGCGCAGGCGTTCTTCGGTGGGATCGACCAATACGCCCTCGCGTGCGCCAAATTCCAGCTCGGCCACGCAGGTAAATCCCCACAGATCGCTGCTGCTGATGCTGCGGGCGTACAACTCATAGACCTTGCCCTGATTCAGAAATACGATTTTATAGAGCTTTTTTGCAGCCATTGTTTCGCGTGAACTCGGTTCGGGGCCACTGCAAGCTTAGCGCAAAGCCGCACTTCGCGACTTGGCGTTAAACCTAGCAGCCTGTCGGGCTTCGATGTTTCATCAGCGCCGCGCGCAAGCGCACTCCCACAAGACCTTAAGTCATCGCCTCGCATTGGGGGTCTGCCTCGGATAACGGCCGAAAGACCGGACCGCCTGCAACGTCGCCCTAATCCATCACCACCAGATTGGCCTGGCTGTAGATGAACCATTTGGAACCATGGTCTTCGAAATTGATGCGTACGCGGGTGTGTGCGCCTGAGCCCTCAGCGCCGATGACCACGCCTTCGCCCAGTTGCGCATGAGAGACGCGACTGCCGAGTGCAATCGCCGGCGTATCGCCCCAATCGTCCTGCGCGCGGCTGCGGTTACCAAAGGAAGTGGCGCGGGTCATTTGCGCACGCGGTCGCACTTCGACCATCGCGTTGCGCGGAATTTCGGCCAAAAATCGCGAGGGTCGATTGTAGGTTTCCTGGCCATGCATGCGTCGTGATTCGGCATAACTCATGGTCAAGTTGCGCCGCGCGCGGGTGATGCCCACGTAGGCGAGGCGACGTTCTTCCTGCAGTTGCGCGCTGCCGCCTTCATCAATGGAGCGCTGACTGGGGAACAAACCATCCTCCAGCCCGACCATAAACACACACGGAAACTCCAGACCCTTAGCCGCGTGCAGCGTCATCAGCTGCACACAGTCGTCCCAGGCTTCGCCCTGCCCCTCGCCGGCTTCCAATGCGGCATAGCTCAAAAAGGCCGCCATCTCACTGATGCCGGCAGCTTCGTCGTCGGCACTCAACACAAACCCACGCGCCACGGAAATCAATTCGTCCAGATTGGCGACGCGCGAATCCGCTTCGTGTTTGCTCTGCGCCTCGTAGTGGCTGCGTAAGCCGCTCCGCTCGATCAGTTGCTCCAAGCGCTCGTGCAAACGCAGGTCAGCGGTCTGCAAACTGGCCAGCATGGCGGTCAAAGCCTCCAACCCGCCGCGTGCGCGACCTTTGATTGAGCCGGCGCGTATCGATTCGATCGCGGCTTGCAGCATCGAGGTGCTGGCGTTGCGCGCTACGCCGCGCAAATCTTCGATGGTTTTGTCGCCCACACCACGCGGTGGCGTAGCCACGACCCGTTCAAACGCGCCGTCGTCGCCCGGATTGGCCAACAGCCGTAAATAGGACAGCGCATCTTTAATCTCCGCGCGCTCAAAAAAACGCAAGCCCCCGTACACGCGGTACGGGATGCTATGGCGAATCAATTCTTCTTCAAACACGCGCGACAAGGCATTGGCGCGATACAAAATGGCAATTTCACTGCGCCGCAGGTCCTGATCGACCAATCGGCGAATGCGCTCGATGACAAAACGCGCCTCATCGTGCGCGTTGTAAGCCGCATAGACGCTGATCGGCTCGCCTTGGCCGGCGCTGGTCCACAGCTCTTTGCCTAAGCGTTCGCTGTTGCGCGCAATGACCGCGTTGGCGGCCTTCAAAATGGTGCCCGTGGAGCGATAGTTCTGCTCCAGGCGGATTGTCGTTACGCCCGGAAAGTCGCGCGTGTAGGCCTGCATATTGGCGACGCGTGCGCCGCGCCAGCTATAGATCGATTGATCATCATCACCCACCGCCAGCACTTGGCCATCACGCCCGGCGAGCATGCGAATCCACGCATATTGGATGGTATTGGTGTCCTGGAACTCATCGACCAACAGATGGCTGAAGCGCCGTTGGTAATGTTCGAGCAGCGCCGGTTGATTGAGCCACAGCTCGTGGCTGCGCAGCAGGATTTCAGCGAAATCAATCAGCCCCTGCCGCTGACAAGAGGCCTCATAAGCCACATACACATCGAGCCAGCGGCTCAAATCGTAGTTATCACCGGCATCGATATCGCGCGGACGTTTGCCCTCGTCTTTCCACGCGTTGATCAGCCACGTGCCTTGTTTGGCCACAAAGCGCGTCTCATCCAGCCCCATTTCGCTGATCACACGTTTGATCAGGCGCTGCTGATCGTCCGCGTCCAGAATTTGAAAGCTTTCCAGTAGATTGGCTTCGCGCCAATGCAAGCGCAGCAAACGATGCGCCAAGCCGTGAAAGGTACCGATCCACAAGCCTTGCGTGGGTCGATTCAACAATTGCTCACAACGCGCGCGCATCTGCGCGGCCGCTTTATTGGTGAAAGTGACCGCCAAAATCGCGTGCGGCCAGACGTTTTCCACTTCCACCAACCAAGCGATGCGTTGCGTCAAAACGCGCGTTTTGCCCGAGCCCGCACCCGCCAAAATCAATAAATGCCCCGGCGGCGCGGTGACGGCCGCGCGCTGCGCCTCATTGAGGCCATCGATCAGGTGGGAGATGTCCATGGCGGGTCGGTAATCGTTTGGGGGTGCAGCCTAACAGCCGGCTCTGGTTTCTGCTGTTAGCTCAGCGTGCACTGAGCCTATCCACTGCCTCACGCAAGGCGCGCAATTCGCTCGAAATTTTTCCACGTTCGGAGTGGGCTTCGGCGGCTTCTGCGTCAACCTCGGCCTTCATGTCGGCGGCGACGGTTTCCTGCATCGCGTTAACCACCACGGCGATGAACAAATTGAGCACGGTGAACGTGCTCACCAAAATGAATAGCAGAAAGAACACCCAGGCCCACGGTTTCACATGCACGTAAGGGCGTGGCGACTTCCAGCATGGCGGCGACCGCACCGACGGTGGGTAGCCGAGTTCGCTGCAATCTGGTAGGTAGTGGTTATAATAACCACCATGAATAGCGCTGATCTCATCAGATTGCTGCAAGCCCATGGCTGGTTGCTGCGCGGCTCTAAGGGCAGTCACCACGTTTACACTCACCCAAGCAAGCCAGGGCAGGTGTCAGTGCCGCACCCAAAAAAGGATCTCGGCACCGGACTGCTCAAGCGCCTGTTAAAAGATGCCGGACTAACGCCATGAATTTTGTAATCGCCATTGAACCAGGGACCTTGCACACGGCGTTTGGCGTGGTGGTTCCAGATCTTCCCGGATGTTTTTCAGCCGGAGATAGCCTAGATGAAGCCATTCAGAATGCCCGCGAAGCCATTGATCTGCATTGCCAGACCCTCATTGAGGACGGTGGCGCGCTCCCAGCGGTGAGCGCGTTGTCTGTAGTGCAGGCGGATCCTGACTTTATTGGCTGGATTTGGGCGGTTGTGGAAGTGCCGATCGAACGCTACCTGGGGCCTGCTGAGAAGATCAACATCACCCTTCCGCGTTTGTTGTTGGCCCGTGTCGACGACTATGCCCGCGCTCATGGCGAAACCCGCAGCGGACTCCTCGCGCGCGCTGTACAGCAGGTGATGGCGCAGTAATCCGCCGCGCGTGGGCAGCCATCGCCACGCGTGTTCGCTGCCATGACGCTTTGCACGCTCAAGTGATGCTGGCCTTTCCTGAACGGCCAGCGTGCCCGATGTGCGAAGTTCAGCGCTAACGAACGCGTGGGAGCCGTCACTTGGCCATGCTCGCGGCCGCCCGCTCGTCGATCGGGACCGCGGCCCCGCCGTGAGACCTACCATTACGCCAACGGGGTACCGGTGCGAGCCAACATAGTTGCGATCAGTCGTCGCCACGCTCGGTCAGTTGCGCGCGTGGGCGCGCTGACTGGCACGCTCACCCTGCATGCGCTGGTCATCCATTATTTGGTGAGTGAAACAAAACCCAACATCAGCCTGGCGGTCGCGCCCTCTGTGGACTTAGTTTGGTTTGAGGCGCCTGCGGACTTCTTGCCGATAACGCCGCCGCGCTTTGCAGAACCGCTGCCACCCGCACCGGCAAAGCCACTGGACGATCCTCCGCCTAAGCCCGCGCCAGACCTAGCGCGACTGCCGTTACCGATCCAGGCGCCGACGGCAGTCGAAAACAGCATGGTCGCTGCGCCGGTGCCCACACCGACAGAAAGCGCGCCCACTTTTAGTGATCAATTGGAGGCGCAGCGCAGCACGGTCGCCGCCGAAATGGCACAGGAAAGTGCGCGCAAACGGCGCCCATTTGCCGGACGTTCAATAGATGCGATGTTGCCAGGGGCCGACGTGGGCAGGTTGCCGGGCTTTCGTCCGCGCGTGGATGGGGGTGATCGCGAGACATTGCGGCGTCTTGCCAAAATCCTCGGCGGCGCCCTACCGAGCGCAGCGGTAAACCCGGATGCACCGACCGACTTGCTGACCGAAGGCTGGGAACGCGCCCACCACAGCAGCGATCTAGCCGCCTGTGAACTTCAATATGAACAATTCGAGTCGGACTTACGCCGCCAGTTGTGCGGCGAGGTACGCCCGCCGCAATGAAGGTCTGCCCAATGCACAAGCGTCAGCATACGTTTTGACATCCGACTCGCTGGGCGCAGGGTAGACTCGACCGCACTTTGACGAGCTTTGTACTGATGACCAAAACCCGACCCAGCGCACGCGCGCCTGATGAAATGCGCCAAGTGACCATCGAACGAAACTACACCCGGCATGCCGAAGGGTCCGTTCTGGTCAGCTTTGGCCACACCAAGGTGCTGTGCAATGCCAGCGTCGACGAACGGCCGCCACCGTGGCTGCGTGGCACTGGCGAAGGCTGGGTGACTGCCGAATACAGCATGCTGCCGCGCGCCACCCATTCACGTAGCGCCCGTGAGAGTGGCAAAGGTGGCCCTAGCGGTCGCACCCATGAGATTCAGCGCCTGATCGGGCGATCCTTGCGGGCGGTGGTCGATCGCCGTGCGCTCGGCGAACGGCAGATCGTGCTCGATTGCGATGTACTGCAAGCCGATGGTGGTACGCGCACTGCCGCGATCACCGGCGCCTATGTCGCACTGGTCGACGCGACGCGCAAACTGTTGCGTGGCAAACTGATCAGCAAGGATCCCATCCACGGTCAGGTTGCTGCGGTGTCGGTTGGCATCTGGCAAAGTCAGCCCGTGCTGGATCTGGATTACGCTGAAGACTCTGATTGCGAGACCGATATGAACGTGGTTCTCAACGATGCCTTGGGTTTTATTGAGCTGCAGGGCACGGCTGAGGGTCACGCTTTCCGCAGCGAGGAGCTAGAGCAAATGCTGGCGCTAGCGCGCAAAGGCATCACTGAGTTGCACGCCGCGCAGCGTGAGGCCTTAGCGCGTGGCTGAACTGCGCGATTTGCTGCTCGCCAGCCACAATCCGGGCAAACTGGCTGAATTACGCGCGCTGCTCGCCGATTTGCCGTGGCGATTGCGCAGCGCGTCGGAATTTGCCTTGGCCGAGCCGGAAGAAAGCGCGAGCAGTTTCATCGAAAACGCGCTGCTCAAGGCGCGCTACGCATGCGCGCAAACCGGTCTACCCGCGCTCGCCGATGACAGCGGCTTGGTGGTCGATGCCTTGGCTGGTGCGCCCGGCGTGCGCAGCGCACGTTACGCCGGCGACAACGCCAGCGACAGCGCCAACATCGAACGCCTGTTGGTGGCCGCGGCGGGTTTGGAGGCGGCCGGTCGGAACTGCCGCTTTGTCTGCGTCATCGTATTAATGCGCAGTGCTGACGATCCAATGCCGATCATCGCCGAAGGAATTTGGGCGGGTCGTTTGCTGCGCGCGCCGCGTGGTCACAATGGCTTTGGCTACGACCCGATTTTCCTGGATCAAGCCAGTGGGCGCAGCGCCGCTGAGCTGAGTGCGCAGCAAAAACAGGCAATCAGCCATCGTGGCAAGGCGCTGGCGATTTTACGCGCCCGTTTGATGTGAATGGGTCGCTGATCCCGCTGTCGCTGTACATTCATGTGCCGTGGTGCGTGCGCAAATGTCCGTATTGCGATTTCAATTCGCACCAACGCCCGGCCAGCTTGCCAGAAGCTGCCTATGTGGATGCTTTGCTGGCTGATTTGCTGATGGAAGTGCCGTTGGCGCTGGGCCGGCCAGTGCAATCGATCTTTTTTGGCGGCGGCACGCCTAGCCTGTTTTCCGGTGCCGCGATTGCCCGAATTTTAGACGGTGTGCGTGCGCAATTAACGCTAGTTGAGAATTGCGAAATCACGCTGGAGACCAATCCAGGCACCGCCGAGTTCGATCGATTCGAGGCCTATTTGGTAGCGGGGGTGAATCGCATTTCCTTAGGCGTACAGAGCTTCGATGATGACAAATTGCGTCGTTTGGGGCGTATCCATGGCGGCGCGCAAGCGCGCACGGCCTACCAGATGGCACGGGCTGCAGGGGTAGCCAATATCAATTTGGATTTGATGTTTGGTTTACCTAATCAGAGTTTGCAAGATGCGATAGCCGATCTGCAGGCCGCGCTCGAACTGGCGCCAGAGCATGTGTCGCACTATCAACTGACGCTGGAACCGCAAACTGCTTTCGCCCGCACGCCGCCAGCCAACTTGCCGGACGAGGATGCGCTGGTCGATATGCTGGACGCCTGTCAGGCGTTGTTGAACACGGCTGGCTACACCCAATACGAGGTATCCGCCTACGCGCAGCCCGCAATGCGCTCGCGCCACAACCTCAATTACTGGCTGTATGGCGACTACTTGGCAATCGGCGCCGGCGCGCATAACAAATGCACCGCCGATGGCCGCGTGCGCCGCCGCGTTCGGCAACGTAATCCCAGTGGATTTTTGAAGTTAGCCGGCAGCCCAAACGTGCTCAGTGAAGATCGCCAGATTGAATCGGCTGAGCTGCCGTTCGAATTTATGCTCAATGCGCTACGCCTACGCGAGGGATTTGCCGCGCCGCTGTTTGGCGAACGCACCGGCTTGGCGCTTGATCAGCAGCCCGGCTTTCAACAGGGCCTGCGCCGTGGGCTGCTGGTAGCGCAAGGCGAGCAAATTCGCGCGACTGAGCTGGGCTATCGATTCTTGAACGATACGGTGGCTTTGTTTCTGCCACAGGGTCTTGCAAATGCAGCTAGCAATTAATTTGAAGTGTGGGGCATAATTCGCGGTCCACGTGATCGTGGCTATGTAGCTCAGACGGTTAGAGCGCGGCACTCATAATGCTGAGGTCGGTGGTTCGATTCCACTCATAGCCACCAAATGTCTAGATGACAACCAGCTGCTGGTGTAACTATCCCGTGAATCAACCGGGATCGCTGAGCGCGGTTGGAATGCAGCCTTCCCCCGACAGTGCGCGGATGATGTCCCGCAGCAGATAGCTATTACTGAAGCCCAATGTGTACTGCCGCGCGCCCGGATGGATGGGCTGCAACATTTTGCGAACTTCGGCATGCCAACTTAAATTTCCAGTCCGATCATGTTGACTTCCCAAAGCGCAGTGGCATTTTCGCGCCGGAAACAGAACTCGTATTGGTTTGCACCTAATAGCCTGTCGGACTTTCAGCGCACTCGCGAGCAAAGTCCGACAGGCTGCTAGGCTCCACGGTCTCAGTCATCCTGGGCTCGGGGTAACCCAGGGACGTTGGAGGCGGCAACGGCGAACGTCCCTGGATTGCCGCGGTCGCTTAAGGCTCGTAATGACAAGTCTGGTGGGTTCATCCGCGTGCCTTTTCCGGCTGCAAAAGGACGCTCGCTATGACGAATCAATAACTTCCGATATCCGTGCAATCTACCTGCGGATTTCCGCAGTCACCCAGTTGACGAAGCCGTCGACTGGCTGCATTTCGTTAGCGCTGGCTCGGCGCGAGCGGTACTCGTATTGGCCGGCGTCCAGTCCACGTTCACTCACCACCACGCGGTGCGGGATGCCGATTAGTTCTTGATCGGCAAACATGGCGCCCGGTCGCACGCCCTTGCGGTCATCCAACAATACGTCCAGTCCTTGGGCGGATAGTTCGGCATACAAGGCTTCGGCGGCCTCGCGCACGCGTTCGCTGCGGTCCATGCCGAGTGGCAATACGGCGATGTGGAATGGCGCAATCGCGGCCGGCCAAATAATGCCGGATGCATCGTGATTCTGTTCGATGGCCGCGGCAACAATCCGGCTAACGCCGATGCCGTAACAGCCCATAAACATGGTGCGTGCTTTGCCGTTTTCGTCCAACACCGTGGCGCCCATCGACTGCGCGTATTTCTGGCCCAGTTGGAACACATGACCCACTTCAATGCCACGCGCGATCGACCACGTTCCCATGCCATTTGGCGCTGCTTCACCCTCGATAACATTGCGCACGTCGGCGACCAGATCGGGTTCTGGCAAATCGCGACCCCAATTGACGCCACGACTATGGAAGCCATTGTCGTTGGCGCCGATGACAAAATCGGCCAGCGCTGCAACGCTACGATCAGCAATGATGGTGATGGTTTTGCGTGGCGCCATAGGCCCAAGGAAACCCGGCGCTGCGCCCAGATGCTCGACGATTTCAGCCTCGCTGGCCAAACGATAGTCGCCCAAGCCGACGATTTTCTGCAGTTTGATCTCGTTGACAAGATGATCGCCGCGCACCAGCACCAACACGAAACCCTGCTCGCCGACGATCGCCACCGATTTGACCGTGCGCGCCAAGGGCAATTGCAGCAGGGCCGCGACGTCCTCGCAGGTTTTTTGGGTTGGTGTGGCCACTTTTTCCAGTAATTCAGCGGCAGCTGGCCGCGCCGCGCTGGGTGTGGCCGCCTCCGCCAGCTCCACATTCGCTGCGTACTCACCTTCACTGGTGAAGGCAATCGCGTCTTCGCCGGAGTCGGCGAGCACATGGAACTCGTGGGAGCCGGAGCCGCCGATTGCGCCGGTGTCGGCGGCTACCGCGCGGAACTTCAAACCAAGCCGGTTGAAGATGCGCGTGTAGGTGTCGTACATATTTTGGTACTCGCGCTGCATGCACTCGACATCCAGATGAAAGGAATAGGCGTCTTTCATCAGGAACTCGCGGGCCCGCATCACGCCAAAACGCGGGCGAATTTCGTCACGAAACTTGCTTTGAATCTGATAAAAATTGATCGGCAACTGCTTGTAGGAACGCAGTTCATTGCGCGCGAAATCGGTAATGACTTCTTCATGCGTAGGGCCGTAACAGAACTCGGCCTCCTTGCGGTCCTTGATTTTCAGCAATTGGCCGCCGAATTTCTGCCAACGCTCAGTTTCGTCCCACAACTCGCGCGGTTGGATCGACGGCATCCACATTTCCAATGCGCCAGCGCGATTCATTTCCTCGCGCACGATCCCCTCAACCTTACGCAAAACGCGCAGCCCAAGCGGCGTCCAGGTGTAAATGCCCGCGGCGATTTTGCGGATCATGCCGGCCCGCAGCATCAGTTGCTGACTGACGACGTCCGCATCAGCAGGGGTCTGTTTGACCGTGGCAAGATGAAATTTCGAGGTGCGCATAAGAAAAGCCTGAAGGCGAAAAGCCCTCAATTGTAGCGGGCATTCGCACGTGACTCACGGCCGCCGCGCGTTTTGCTTCGCCTATTGCAAAGCCGGCCAAGCCGAAGCGTCGAGCGTTTCACGATAGGCATGCCAAGTGGCGTAAGCGAGCCACGGCATGATAATCAGCAGCCCCAGAAACGCGGTCAAAAAACCCACCAATGTAAGGCCCGCGATCAGCGCGGCCCAAAAGAGCATCGGCACTTTGTTGCGAAGCACCGCGTGGATGCTCGATATGCAGGCGGTCACCATATCGACATCGCGGTCGGCAATCATCGGCAGGGACAACGCCGCGCTGGCAAATGTAAAGCTCGCGAATACCGAGCCGACCGCCGAGCCAATCAGTAAAAACTCGGCCAATGCCAGCGGGTTGTGGGCCTCAGCTGGGAAGAATACGTTGATCATCATGCCGGCGCGCGACCAAAGCAGCAAAATGACCAACTGCGCCAATGCGAAGATGCCGGCTTGACCGACGACGCGACGCGCCAAGATGAAAGAGTTGCGCAAGGTGGGCGTTCGACCCGCACCCAGTTCACGACTGACACAATACAGCCCGACCGCGAACATCGGCGCGATGAAGACGAAACCGGACAGCAGCGTAGCCAGCAGCGCAAAACGCCCCAGCCACCAAGCTAAAGCAGACACTAAGGGCTCGTTCGTCAATAACTTGAACTTTTTGCTCGCCGGATTGGGCGCGCTGCCTCGTTGCGAATCGCTTGTGTGGCGCGCCACACCGCGCTCATCGCGCCTCGCATCGCATCCCAATCCGACGGCCAAAAGTCCAAGTTATTTCCTTACGAGCCCTAACACGCTAACCAGCATGATGACGCTGCCAAACAGCAGCGTCAGGCGCGGCGCGCGCTGCAAATCCTGCCAACCCAGACGCAGCCAGCGCAGTGGCGCGTCGATACCAAGTGTCGCGCAGGGCACGACCAGCGGGCGTTCATCCTCGGCGCTATCGGGCGGTTTCTGCATGGTAAACGCAGCGTATGGCGAGTTGCTGAGCATGCTTTCACACGCGCCGCCAAGTTGCTACGTCGTGTGCATTTTGCTGTGGGCTGGCAGACAACGCAATCGAGTACGTTATTTAGTGCGTTCGACGCCGGGTCCCAATCAGCCAGCGGGCCAAGCCAAGAAGGGACACCAGGGCCCAGGTGCCTTCAAGAATCACGAACGGCCAGAACGAGATCAGATACGCAGACGTGCTGGCCAACCCGGCGCCAAGCGAGTTAATCGCCAACGATAGCGGCGTACCGTTAGGCAGGCGATTGCTCAGGTCTAGCAAATAGGCAAGCAGCAGTAGAGCAACGCCGATCGAACCGATGAGTTCTGCGAAAGTCATGCTAGCCCTGATATTTCATAGATTGCGCGCGCCTTCGCTAGTCTATTGCTAGAAACCTCAGCTGGGTGAGAGTCCCGGTCGCCCCGGTCTGGCGGCACAGCCGCCAGCCGTTCAAGCCCGCGCTCGCGCAGCAAAGCTTAAGGTCGTAGGTCACGTTGCCCGCAGGGCTACGT
>CAZLSB010000078.1:0-14828 GCA_964561825.1 uncultured Xanthomonas sp. | reverse complement strand
CAACGGAAGAGCCATTGGCTGCGCGCCGCGCCTTGCATCCGCTTAAGCCACACAAGGCATTTCAAGCGCAAAGTCCGACAGGCTGCTAGCCCTGATGATTCTTGAATTCGCGCGATGATCGCGCAGGACATTGATCGCCCAGCGGTTTTTTCGAAGGAGCGGTGTAGTGATTCACACCCGGCTGAGGAAAAATCGCTGGGCGATCAAGGGACAAGCGAGGGCGCGTGCAATTTATGAAATATCAGGGCTAGGACCTTGCCCGCACCCGCAATGCCGCGCGCCACGCCGTTGGTGACTTTCGTCACCCCCGCAGGGTGACGCCGCACACCTGCCTTAGATCCCCTCATCGGCCGATGCTGGATTCACCCCGAACGAGGCGCGTGTCATGCAAACAAATAACAAAGCAGTCTTGCTGTTGTCCCTGAGCCTGTTGGCGAGCAGCGCCGCAAACGCCGGCAGTTTGTCGGTCGAATTGGGCAATGGCATCAAGCCCGGCGAGCTTTTGATGGTGGCGGTTTACGACCAGAAGGACAGCTGGTTGAAAAAATCACTACGCGGGGTACGTGAGGCAGCGCCGGCCCAGCTTGATCAACGTGGCTCACACACGCTGAACATCGATGAGCTTCCGGCCGGTCGTTACGCGGTGGCCGTGTATGTCGACAAAAACGCCAACGGCAAGCTTGATCGCGGCATGTTTGGTATCCCAAGCGAGCCCTACGGATTCAGCAACGGCGGCGGCTCATTTGGTCCGCCGTCCTATGACGATGCCGCTTTTGACTTAAGTGCTGGCGCCACCGCCATTCAAATCAAACTTAACTAATCAGCCCGCACGGAGTAAACATGGACGCCTATCGTTGGTTGGTTTTTGCGCATATTGCAGCGGGTAGTGTCGCGCTGCTGAGCTTTTGGATGGCCGCTTTTGTCCGCAAAGGCAGCAGCTTGCACAAGCGGGTTGGCAAAGCTTATTTAATTGCCATGCTCGGCATTCTGGCTAGCGCGGTGCCGATGTCGATGCTGTTTATTGCCCGCGGCCGAATCAGCATCGGCGTGTTTTTCGCCTATCTGGTGGTGATTACTGGCACCACGGTGTGGCTGTCCTGGCGGGCAATAAAACTCAAACGCGACAAGGCGGCTTACCACAACCGCAGCTATCGCGTGGTTGCCTGGGCCAATCTGCTGGCCGGACTGGCGGTATTTGCCTTCGGTGCGCAACGCGGCAGCATGTTACTGAGCACTTTCTGCTGGGTGGGTGTGGTGCTTGGCATCGGCATGATCCGCCAAACACGTACGTTGCCAACCGCGCCCAATTGGTGGCTCAAGGAACACTATGGCGCGATGTTGGGCAACGGCGTTGCCACTCATGTCGCCTTCTTGGGCGTCGGCTTGAATGGCTTTTTGGCCAGCTTTGGACTGCCGTGGCTGCAGTTGCTGCCTTGGTTTGCCCCACTGATCGTCGCCACGGTTTCCGCCGTTTATTTGAACCGCCGCTATGCGCCGCGCAACGCGCCGCGGGCGAATGCGGTTGCGGTGTGATGGTGAGAAGCGGGGCGCGGGCGGGGCAAGGCTCTGGGCCGGCGCTGTGCGCTGACGCTTTCCCCGCATGCTGAGGCAGAAGCGTTCGATCACAGATCGAACCCACCAAAGGCGCCCACCGACCCGCGCCTTTGCTCTCGTATACTCGCCGACCTTCGCACTTTCTTCCCGACTCGCGCATGTCTGCTCCAACCTTTCAGGACATCATTCTTCGACTGAACGCCTACTGGGCCAATCAGGGTTGCGTGTTGATCCAACCGCTGGATACCGAAGTGGGTGCTGGCACCTTTCATCCGGCCACTTTTTTGCGCTGTTTGGGCCCTGAGCCATGGAATGCGGCGTTCGTGCAGCCTTCGCGGCGCCCAACGGATGGCCGCTACGGCGAAAACCCCAATCGCTTGCAGCACTATTACCAGTATCAGGTGATCTTAAAACCGTCGCCAAAGAACATTCTTGAATTGTATTTCGGCTCCTTAGCGGCGCTGGGTATTGACCCGCTCACCCACGATTTGCGCTTGGTTGAGGACAATTGGGAATCACCCACGCTCGGCGCCTGGGGTTTGGGCTGGGAAGTGTGGTTGAACGGCATGGAAGTCACGCAGTTCACCTATTTCCAACAGGCGGGTGGCATTGAGTGCAAGCCGGTATCGGGCGAGATCACCTACGGTTTGGAACGTTTGGCGATGTATCTGCAGAACGTCGAAAACGTCTACGACTTGGTTTGGACGGTGGGTCCGCATGGCGTGGTCAGTTACGGCGACGTGTTTTTGCAGAACGAAATCGAACAAAGCACTTACAACTTTGAAGCGGCCAATGTCGCCGAGTTGTTCCGCGCGTTCGATGCCCACGAAGCGGAAGCCAAAGTGCTCGTTGAGCGTGGCTTGCCGCTGCCCGCTTACGATCAAGTGTGCAAAGCTAGTCACAGCTTCAATTTGCTCGACGCCCGTCGCGCGATTAGCGTGACCGAACGGCAGCGCTACATTTTGCGGGTGCGCACCATCGCCAAAGCGGTTGCCGAAGCCTATTACGCACAACGCGAGAAGCTCGGCTTTCCGGGTGTGAAGAGAGCGGCCTGATGACAAGGTGCTTGGCAGCAACGCGATACACCCTTATTATGGTTTAACCTTATTGAGGGTCGGATCGATCATGCCCAACCTAACGTTCACGGTAGACGAACAATTATTGCTTCGGGCGCGAAAACTCGCTTTGGATCGCAGCACCACGGTCACCCAGCTACTGCGTGATTATTTGCAACAGTTGGTAAGCACCGACGCCGGTGTTGCTCAACAACGTGCCGATGAGTTCCGGCGCGTAGCGCGCAAGTTGGCGCGTCCCGCTGGAGGCGAAAAGTTCAACCGAGAGAATGTCTATGACCGGACTGTGCTTCGTCGATACTAATGTGCTGGTCTATATCCATGACACGCAGGCGCCGCACAAACAACAGATTGCATTCGATTTGGTCGCCAATTTGTTGGAACGCGACAACTTGGTGCTATCTAGCCAAGTCCTAAACGAACTGGCGAACTGTTTGATGAGCCCGCAATTTGGCTTTGCCATCGCGGAGGCCAGAGAAGCATTGTCGGTTTTCGCACACTGTCTAATCGTCCCGATGGATCCGGCATTGACGCATCGAGCCTTGGACGCTAGAGAGCGCTACGGTTTGTCATTCTGGGACAGCTTGATCGTTGCCGCCGCAGAGCGCGGGCGCTGCAAACAAATTCTCACGGAAGATCTAAACCACGGGCAGGTGTACTTCGGTGCAACTGCGCGCAACCCATTTTTGTCTGCTGTATCGGAAGCTTAGATGACCAACACCGCTGATCTGCTCGTCGAATTGTTGTGCGAAGAATTGCCGGCCAAAGCCGTGGCCGACTTGGCCACTGGTTTGCGCGATGGTTTGAGCGAGCGCCTGAGCAAGGCTGGAATTGGCCACGGGCGCGAACAGACTCAGGCCCTGTGGACGCCCCGCCGCATCGCGGTGCTGATTCCGGGCGTGGCCTTGGCGCAGCCCGAACAAACGCTAGAACGCCGCGGTCCGGCGCTGGCGGCGGGCATGGGCGCTGATGGCACGCCGAGCAAGGCGCTGCATGGTTTCGCCGCTTCTTGCGGAGTTGCGGTTACGGCGCTAGAGAAACTGCAAACCGACAAGGGCGCGTGGTTTGTCTACCGCAGCAGTAAACCTGGCGCGCTAACCGCCGAGGTGCTGCCGGCCATGATCAAGGAATGCATCGAAACCTTGCCGCAAGGCAAAGCGATGCGTTGGGGCAGCAACGAGTTTGCTTTTTTACGTCCGGTGCACGGTTTGATCGTGCTGCTGGGTGAGATGGTACTGAGCGCATCGGTGTATGGCGTCAGCAGCGGCCGACGCACGCGCGGGCACCGCTTTCATCACCTCGACGATGTGCTGATCGCCAGACCGGCAGATTATGTGGCTACGCTGTTGGCCGCGCAGGTGCTGGTCGATCCGCAGGCGCGTCGCGAGCGTGTTCGCGCACAGGTCAGCGCGGCTGCACAGACTTTGGGCGGCAATCCGCGCTTGCCGGACGATTTGATCGACGAGGTCAGCAATCTCACCGAATGGCCGTGCGCGATTGCCTGTTCCATCCCAACCGAGTTCATGCGCCTGCCAGAGGCGGTGATCGTCACCACCATTGAAACGCATCAGCGCTTTTTCCCGGTCTTAGATGACGGCGGGCATTTGCTGCCCAGTTTCGTCGGCGTGGCCAATATCGAAAGCCGCGATCCGAATGAGATTCGCAAGGGTTATGAGCGCGTGGTGCGCCCGCGCCTGTCGGATGCAGCGTTTTTCTTTGATCAGGATCTAAAACAGCCGCTGTCAGAACACGTGGAAGCGTTGAAAACCGTCACCTATCAGCAAAAGCTCGGCAGTTTGTTTGACAAGACCGAGCGGGTGATCGCACTGGCGCGCGCCGTGGCACCCGCGGTGGGCGTGGATCCAGGTCTGGCGCAAGCCGCCGCACGTTTGTCCAAAGCCGATCTGCAAACCCGCATGGTGGGCGAGTTCCCCGAGTTACAGGGCCACATGGGCCGCACCTACGCGCTGGCGCAGGGGCAGCCAGAAGCGCTCGCGATAGCGCTTGATGAAGTGTATGCGCCGCGATTTTCCGGCGCGCCGATCGCCGCTAGCCCGCTTGGCCGGGTGCTGGCGATTGCGGAACGATTGGATACCTTGGCGGGTATTTTCGCGGTCGGCTTGAAACCGACCGGCAACAAAGATCCGTTCGCGCTGCGGCGCGCCGCGCTTGGCTTGGCGCGCACCTTGATTGAAGGCCAAATCCGCTTGGATTTGCCGCAGATTCTGGAACAGGCGGTACTCGGCATTCCGGCGCAGAGTCTTAAGGATTATTTGGCCAAAATCGCCAATTCGGTGTTTAACGATGACTCCTTACTCGGCAAACTGGCCGACAAATTGTGCGCGCCGGCGGTTAACGAGTTGTACGAGTTCATTCTGGAACGCACGCGCGCCTATTACACCGATGCCGGCATCACCGCAGACGTGTTTGAAGCGGTCGCCGCACGTCGACCACACGATCTGCTGGATTTCGATCAGCGTTTGAAAGCGGTGTTGGCGTTCAAAGCGCTCGGCGCTTGCCAAAGTCTGGCGGCGGCCAACAAACGCAGTCGTAATATTCTGCGCAAGGCGTCGGAAGCGGGAATCGATGTCAACGCGCTGGCCGCGGTGTCGCCAGCTTTGTTACATCACGACGCCGAACGGGCGCTGTTTGCGGCGATCAACAGCGCCGAGCACGATAGTGCGCCCAGTTTTGCGCGCGGCGACTACATCGCCGGTCTGAGTCGTTTGGCGCAACTACAAGCGCCGGTGGACGCATTCTTCGAAGGTGTCATGGTGATGGCCGACGACAGCGCTGTGCGCGATAACCGCTTGGCGCTGTTACAGCGTTTGAGCACGTTATTCCTCGGCGCCGCCGATATCTCCTTGTTGGTGTAGCCGCAGGAATCCCTATGTTGTTACGCATTGCTACCCGCAAGAGCCAACTCGCCTTATGGCAGACCGAATACGTGGCCGCGCGCTTGCGGGCGCTTGATCCAAGTTTGCACATTGAGTTGCTGCCACTGTCCACGCGCGGCGATGAAGTGCTTGATCGCTCGCTCGCGGCCATCGGCGGTAAGGGTCTGTTCCTGAAAGAGTTAGAACTTGCGCTGGAACGCCATGAAGCAGATATCGCCGTGCATTCGCTAAAAGACGTACCAGTCGAGTTGGAGCCGGGTTTCACGCTGGCGGCAATCTTAACTCGCGAAGATTCGGCCGACGCCTTCGTTAGCAATCAGTTTGCCGATATTGCGGCACTGCCGGTAGGCGCGGTGCTTGGCACCTCATCCTTGCGTCGGCACGCGCAAATCAAGGCGTTGCGACCCGATGTGACGGTGCGTGATTTGCGTGGCAACGTCAATACGCGCTTGGCCAAACTCGACGCTGGCTTGTACGACGCCATCATTCTGGCGGTTGCGGGCTTAAAGCGTTTGGGCTTCGCTGCGCGCATTCGAGCACGACTGACGGCTCCAGAGTGGTTACCGGCCGCCGGACAAGGCGCAATTTGCATCGAAACGCGGGCAGGCGATCTCGCCACCATCGAACGTGTCCGCGCGTTGCACGATGCCGATACCGCGATTTGCATCAACGCCGAGCGCGCGCTGAATCGTCATCTGGGCGGCAGTTGCCAAGTGCCGATCGCCGCGCTGGCGCAGCGCATCGACACTGGCTTGCACTTGCAAGGACTGGTTGGCCACGCCGCGAGCGGTCGGTTGGTGCGCGCGCACGGCAGCGGGGCTGTTATGGCACCTGAGGAATTGGGCATTGAGGTCGCACAAGCGTTGCTGGCCGCTGGCGCCGGTGCATTGCTGGCTTAAGTTCGGACTTGACGCTCAGTTCACACTGGCGCGCGGCCGCACTCGCTATCATTGCAGGCTTCCCAGCTGCGAGAAACACGATGCTTCGCTCTCTGCTTGCATCTGCTGCATGGTTGGTGGGCTCCGTTGCCATCGCGCAATCACCGCCGCCGGATTTAGCTTTGACTGAGATTTGTCCCGCTTGCGCGGCGATGGATCGTCCATTGGTTGTCCGGCATGCCGGCGACGGCAGCGGACGGCTGTTCGTCGTTGAGCAGATCGGCAACATCCGAGTGTTCACCAACGGCAGTTACCTCGGAGCGCCATTTCTGAGCTTTGTCGGTGTTGCCAATGCGCCCCCGGGCGGCTTTGTCAGTGTAGGCGGAGTGGGTGATGAACGCGGCTTGCTGGGATTAGCTTTTCATCCCAATTTCAGTCAGAACCGCTTTCTGTACATCAACTACAACGATACCCAGGGCGATACCGTGGTGGCGCGCTACCAAGTCAATGCCGGGAATGCAAATGTCGTGGATGTGTCCACGCGAACGGTCATTGTGCGGATTGATCAGGATTTTAGTAATCACAACGGCGGCACGATTCTGTTTGGCCCGGATGGTTATTTGTATATCGGCATGGGTGATGGCGGCAGTGGCAACGACCCCTGCAATCGCGCGCAAAGCCTGAGGCCGAGCGACCTTATTCCCAATGAAGGAACCAGTGGTTGCCCGGCAGATGGCGCATTCACCAATTCAGGTGGCAACGCGGACAGTCGTGCGCTACTGGGTAAAATGTTGCGCATAGACGTTAATGCGAGCACACCCGCCAGTGCCGGAAATGAACTGTGCTCAGACAACGCCGATGGCTCGGCCAACTACGCCATACCTGCCGACAATCCCTATGCGGGTAGCACGCGCCTCACCGGTGCGTGCGACGAAACTTTGCACTACGGCATTCGCAATCCCTGGCGATTCAGTTTCGACAAGCTGACGGGTGATTTGTTTATCGGCGACGTCGGCCAGAGCGCGCAAGAGGAGATCAGTTTCCGCGCTGCGGGTCCGATCCTTAATCCGATCAACTTTGGTTGGGATTGCCGCGAGGGCACGGGCTCGGCCGGCGGTACCTGCCGACAGGGTGACACGCTGACCGGCCCGATTCTCGCCTATGGCCGCTCGATGGGTTTTTCGATCACCGGTGGTTACCGGATTCGCGGACCGATTCCGGGTCTAAATAGCCTGTACGTCTACGGCGATTATGGCTCGCGCAGGATCTGGTTTGCTTCAGAAACCAGCCCAGGCGTATTTGGGCCACAACCCACCACCGACAACAGCTGGGGATTGGCGCCCAGCGGCATAGCCAGCTTCGGCGAAGATGAAGACGGCCGCATCTATCTGGCGTTGTTCAACGGCCGCGTTTATCGCATGAGCAGTGCAACGGAGCTGCCAGCTGTCCTGTTCGCTGATGGATTTGAGCAATGATTCGACCGGACGCCGTCCGTTCGGCGTCCGCTGCCGACTGGACGTCGACATAGGCCATATAAATCAATGATGTAGGCTCTGGCACGCGATATGCATTTAAGCGCATATCCAGTCTCTGCGCCTATCTTCATGTTTCGAGATACTTCTGCCACTGATCGCCCGCTGCATGCGCCTGCAAAACCTTTGCCGATCAAAGTGTGGGCTATCGGCTTAAGCGCGGCGGCATTGCTGGTGGCGGGTGGCTTTGCGCTAGTTCCCACGCTCACCGCGGAAAGCACGCTGTCCCGTGAACGGGTGCGGATCACCGAAGTGCGCCGCGGCACGCTGGTGCGCGATGTCGCATCGCAAGGACGCGTGGTCGCAGCACGCAGCCCATCCTTGTACACCTCGGCTCCTGGCATCGTGCGCTTTGCGATTGAGCCCGGCGCGTTGGTGCGCAAGGACGCGTTGCTCGCCAGCGTGGATAGCCCCGAGCTAGAAAGTGAACTCAAGCGCGAGCAATCGACCTTGGCCAGAGTGGCCGCAGAGCGCGCCCGCCAGGAGATCAGCAATCGACGCACCGTGCTCGAAAAACAACGGGCGATCAACGCCGCGCGCATCTCGGATAAAGCCGCCTCACGCGAGCTGGAGCGCACTGCACTGGCGTTCAAAAAGGGCGTGTTGCCCGAGGTCGATCTAAAGCGTGCGCAAGATGTGCTCGAAGGCACGCAAATCACCCTGACCAGCGCCGAGGCCGATTTGGCGCTGGAACGCGATTCGCTGCAGTTGGAATTGCGCAGTTTCGATGAGCAACTGGCCAGCCAGCAAGTATGGGTGACGGAATTACAGCGCCAAGTGGCGGCGCTGCAGGTGCGTGCGCCTTTTGATGGCGTGGTCGGCAACTGGCTGGTGACCGATCGCGCTAACGTGGCTGCCAATCAAGCGCTGCTGATGGTGGTCGATCTGACCGAACTGGAAGTAGAAGCCGCCGTCTCCGAAGTCTATGCAGATTCCTTAGCCCCCGGTCAGCGCGCAGAAATCACCATCGGAGCGGAGCGCCGGCAAGGCGAAGTGCGCCTGGTCTCGCCGGAAGTGCAAAACGCGCAAGTGCTGGCACGCATCCGTTTGACCGATGGCGGCGTGAGCTCGCTGCGCCAAAATCAACGCGTGCAAGTGCGCGTATTGCTTGAAGAAAAACCCGACGTGCTGCTGGTTGAACGGGGCTCGGCGTTGGAGCGCGACGCCTCGTTTGCGTGGGTGATCAATGGCGATATCGCTAGGCGCCAGCCGATTCAACTCGGCGCCAGCTCGGTTGCCACATTCGAAGTGATGAGCGGATTGAGCGCCGGTCAACAAGTCATAGTCGCCGGCATTGACGAGCTGCGTGGTATCGATGAAGTGTTGTTAACGCGTTGATTGCGCAAATGAACTCGGGTCGTGGCGGGAATGCAAGCCGCTCAGACCCACAACTTACCCGTACCAAACCCAGCGTACGGCGGGTCCAAAATCCGCCCTTCAGCCAACCCTACTCCCGGAGCTATCCCATGCTGAATATGCAAAACCTGCGCAAAGTCTTCCGCACGGCATTGGTAGAAACACATGCCTTGCGGGATCTGACCCTGACCGTCAACGCGGGCGAGTTTGTCGCGGTGACCGGGCCTTCAGGGTCGGGCAAAACCACCTTTCTGAACATCGCTGGCTTGCTAGAGGAACATACCGACGGGCTGTACGCGCTCGATGGTATCGACGTGAAGCAGCTCAATGACGATGCGCGCTCGAAGCTGCGTAACGAGAAAATTGGCTTCATTTTTCAGAGTTTTAATCTGATCGCCGATCTTGATTTGTACGACAACGTTGATGTGCCACTGCGCTATCGAGGCTTTCCGAAGGCCGAACGCAAACGTCGGATTGAGGCCTCGCTGGCGCGCGTCGGTTTGGGTTCACGCCTGCACCACTACCCGGCCGAACTGTCCGGCGGGCAGCAACAGCGCGTCGCAATTGCCCGTGCGCTCGCCGGTGAGCCCAAATTGCTGCTGGCCGATGAACCGACCGGCAACCTGGACACCGTCATGGCGCGTGGCGTTCTGGAACTGCTGGAAGAGATCAATGGCCAGGGCACTACCATCATCATGGTCACCCACGATCTGGAACTAGCGCGCCGCGCGCGTCGCCATGTGCATATCGTCGACGGGCAGGTGGTTGATCTGGCCGAACACGATTTTGCGCCGCTAGGCCTCGTCGGCCGCCCACGTGCGGTGGCCTGACCCGTCCACTTTCGGAGCTCCCCATGTTCCCGTATCACCTGAAACTTGCGCTGCTGGCGCTGCGCCGCACACCGGTGTTGTCAACCCTGATGGTGTTGGCCATCGCTTTTGGTCTGGCCACCGCGATGACCGCGTTCACGGTGCTCTACAAACTATCCAACAACCCGATTCCGCAAAAGAGTGACGTGCTGTATGCGGTTCAGTTGGACGCTTGGTCGCCCGACAATCCATTCGATCGCGAAGAGAATCTGCCGCCCAATCAGCTTACCCACGGCGATTCCCGCCGTTTAATGGCCGATGCGAAAGGCTTGCGGCAAGCGGCGATGCACAAGACCTCAGTCAGCGTGGTGCCGGCCGATACCCGTGTGCGACCGCGTTTGGCCACTGCACGCGCCACCGGTGGCGACTTTTTTGCGATGTTCGACGCCCCGTTTCTGCACGGCGGCGGTTGGTCAAAAGCCGACGAGCAGCGCGAAGCGCGAGTGACAGTCATCACGCGCGAGCTGGCCGACAAGGTATTCAAACGCAGCGACGTGGTGGGCGAACGCATCCGTTTTGATGACGAAGATTTCAACATTGTCGGCGTACTCGATAGTTGGCGACTGACGCCGTTGTTCTACGACATCACCAATGACACTTTGGACAATCCAGAAGACGTATTCATCCCGTTTTCGGTGGCAACGGCCAAGGAGATGGATGTCAGCGGCAGCATCAACTGTTGGCAGCCACCCGCCACGCCGGGCTACAAGGGTCTGATCGAATCGGACTGCATCCTGACGCAGTACTGGGTGGAACTACCCGATGCCGCCGCGCGCAACGCCTACCTTGATTATTTGAACGCCTACGCCGCCGAGCAGCGCAAGGTCGGCCGCTTCGGACGTCCGGACAATCATCGCGTGGTCCCAGTCATGCAATGGTTATCGCAGAACCGCGTGGTGCCCGATGACACGCGCATCTTTGTTGGCGTCGGTGTGGCTTTTCTGATCGTCTGCTTGCTCAACGCGACTGGCTTGTTGCTGGCGAAATTTTTACGCAAGAGTGGCGAAATTGGTTTGCGCCGCGCGCTGGGCGCCAAACGCAGCGCCATTTTTGCGCAGCACCTAACTGAATCTGGCTTGATTGGTTTGTTAGGCGCCGTCAGTGGCCTGTTATTAACGCTCGGTGGCCTCTGGTTATTACGCATTTTAATGCCCCGTTTGGACGCGATCGCCCAGCTCGATGCCACCTTATTTGCGTTGTTACTGGTGATTTCGATCCTGGGCGCCGTGTTGGCAGGCGCCTATCCAGCCTGGCGCGCCTGTCGAATTGCGCCGGCTTCCCAATTGAAGACGCAGTGAGGTCCTTATGGAAATCCGTCCCATTTTGTCGTCGCTGAAACGTAATCCGGTCGCGGCAGTGTTGATTGCCTCACAAATCGCACTCACTCTGGCCATCCTCGCCAATGTGCTGTTCATCGTCACCGAACGTATAAACGCGATGGCGATGATCAGCGGGGTCGACGAAGCCAATGTCTTCACCGTCAGCAACCAAAACATTGGCAGCACTCGCGATCCAGCGCGCGCTACCGAAGAGGATTTAGTGGCACTGCGCGCGATCCCTGGCGTGCTCGGCGCGAGTGCCACCATTGCCATTCCGATGGGGCAAAGTGGTTGGCAAACCTCGGTGGCAATCAAGTCTGGTGAACTATCCGAGGGTCCGGATCGAGTGGCCGCGCTGTATATGGCGGACACCGATTTCTTAAACGCACTGGGCAGCAAAGTCATTGAAGGTCGTGCATTTGAGCCCGCTGAGATCAACCCGTTCAAACAGGGCGATCAACCCAATCCACCCGTCGTTTTGGTGTCCAAGGGCTTGGCTGAGAAGGTATTTCCGGGTGTTAGCGCGATCGGCAAAATGATCAACATCACGGGCGATCGCGGTGAGCCACAGCAACGTATCGTCGGTGTCATCGATCACCTCAGCACGCCCTGGCCGCGTTCGCGCAATCCCGATCGTGTCGTGCTGGTTCCAGCGATACCGGCGGGCACCGGCTACGTTGTTCGGACTCAAGCGGGCGAGCGCGATCGGGTGATGAAGCTGGTCGAGGAAAAGCTCTTTGCGGTCAGTCCGCAGCGCATCGTGGCTGGCGTACGCAGTTTTCAGGAAACCCGCGCCGATACTTACCGCAACGATATGGCGATGGCGGTGCTATTGGCGGCGATTGGCATTGCATTGCTCGCGGTGACCGCCTTTGGCATCGTCGGACAAGCCAGCTTTTGGGTGACGCAGCGCACCAAACAAATCGGCACGCGGCGCGCACTTGGCGCACGTAAACGCGACATCCTGCGTTACTTCCAAATCGAAAACGCGCTGATTGCGCTGATCGGTAGCGCGGCGGGTTCGGCATTGGCGCTCGGCGTGAATGCCTTGCTGGTGCAGTATTTAGACTTCGACCGCTTGCCCTGGACTTGGCTGCCGATCGGTGCGGTAATCGTGCTGTTACTCGGCCAGTTGGCGGTACTCGGCCCAGCCTTGCGGGCCAGCAAGATCGCACCGGCGATTGCTACGCGTTCGGCGTGAGGCTTTTCATTGCGCCGTGAGGCGATCTGGACCTCGATCAATGCGGTTCGCGGCGCCCACCACATCCTACGTGTCACCACATAGACCTCTGACATGCCGCACTTACTGATCATTGATGACAACATCGCCATCGGCACCGCGCTGGAACTGCTCTTGGGTCTGGATGATCATCGGGTCAGCAGCGCCACCAGCCCGCGCGCCGGTTTGGATTTGCTCGCGCAGGAACGCATTGATCTGGTAATCCAGGATATGAACTTCTCGGCGGACACCACGTCCGGCGAGGAGGGCGTGGCCCTGTTTAGACAAATCCGCGCGCGTTATCCCGACTTGCCAGTGATTTTGCTGACCGCCTGGACGCATCTGGAGCAAGCGGTAGAACTGGTCAAAGCCGGCGCGGCCGATTATTTGAGCAAACCGTGGGATGACCAGCGGCTGTTGACCACGGTCGGCAATTTGCTGGAACTGGCGGAGAGTAATCGTCAGGTGCGCAAACTCACCGTGCGCGAGTCAGAAGGTCGCCGAACTCTGGCGCGCGAGTACGATTTGCGCGGTTTGGTCTATGCCGCGCCGGCGATGGAACGCGTGCTTCGACTGGCCTGCCAAGTGGCCAAGGCCGACGTGCCGGTATTGATCACCGGCCCGAATGGCGCCGGCAAAGAGCGCATCGCGGAAATCATTCATGCCAATTCGCGGGTCAAAAATGGCCCTTTTGTTGTGGTCAACTGTGGCGCGCTGCCATCAGACCTGCTGGAAGCGGAGTTGTTTGGCGCTGAAGCTGGCGCCTACACCGGTGCCGGAAAAGCGCGCGAGGGGCGTTTTGAAGCCGCTGACGGCGGCACGCTATTCCTGGATGAAATCGGCAATCTGCCACAAGCCGGGCAGATGAAGCTGCTCCGGGTTATCGAAAGCGGTCGCTTTGAGCGTTTGGGCTCAAATCGTACGCGCGAAGTCAAAGTGCGCGTGTTATCGGCCACCAATGCGGATTTGGCGGCGATGATTCGGCGTGGTGAATTTCGCGAAGATTTGTACTACCGCCTGAATGTCATCGAAGTGCGGGTGCCGTTGCTTGCCGAGCGCCGCGAAGACATCGCGCCGCTGGCTTTGCATTTTTTGAGCAGCGGGCTGCGCTTGTCGGAAGGCGCCAAACGCGCGCTAGAGGCGCACACTTGGCCTGGAAACGTGCGTGAGCTGAAAAATGCGCTGACCCGCGCCAGCCTGTTATGCAAAGACAGCGTGGTCAATGCCGAAGACTTGGGCCTGCCGGTGCCGATCGGTCCCGGCGCGGGCAGTAGCGATCCGGCGCTGCGCGAACCCAGTCGCGATGAAATCGAAGCCGCGTTAATGCGGGCGAGCGGCGTAGTTGCCGAAGCCGCACACAGCCTGGGTCTATCGCGCCAAGCTTTGTACCGGCGCATGGAGAAGTACGGCATTGATGTGCGCCGCGAGTGACTCGCGCGGGATCGCAGCGGCGCTAACATACGGGCATGCACGCCCTACTGCGGATCATTCTGTTGCTTGCGCTGTTGGCGTCTATGCCAAGCACAGCGCTGGGTGTAGGCGACCCCTATTTTGAGACGGTCGGCGATGCCGACAGCATCCCGGACAATAACGTTACGGCCTTGGCACAAGATCGGACGGGTTTCATTTGGATTGGCACGCCCAACGGCCTCATCCGCTACGACGGTTATCGCTTTACCCGCTACGCTCGCGACCCGCGTGATCCTGATTCCTTAGGCGGCGTGTTTATTCGCGCGCTATTGGTCAGTGACGACGGGCGGTTGTGGGTAGGCACCGACGCTGACGGCGTGTCGGTATTTGATCCAAACACCGGCCATTTTACCCGCTACCAACATGATGCGCAGCGCGCAGACAGCTTGGCGCACGATCAGGTACGCGCCTTGGCGCAAGACCACGATGGCAATATCTGGCTGGGCACGCGCGCCGGACTTGACCGCTTTGATCAGGCTACTGGTAGCTTTGTGCATCAATCCAGCCGCCATGGCGACGCCAGCCACGCGAACGACGATCGAATCTACGCCCTATTGGTCGATCGGAGCGGTGACTTGTGGGTAGGCGATTGGAACGGGCTTGCGCGTCGCCGCGCGGCGACCGGCGCATTCGAGCCGATCGGCGCGCAGCTAGACGGTCC